>JBMYXP010000115.1:0-6593 GCA_049608525.1 Winogradskyella sp. | reverse complement strand
AAAGATTGAAAGTTTGAAAAGTTGAAAAGTTTGAAAAGTTTGAAAAGTTGAGAGTTAAAAGGTTAAAAAATTCAAATAAACAGAGATTTAATATTTTGAAATAAAACAAGAATGACAACAGAAACAATTATAAGCATTTTTTTAGGTATAGGACTTTCGGCTTCTGTAGGTTTTAGAGTTTTTTTGCCATTGTTTGCACTAAGTTTAGCTGCTTATTTTAATGTTTGGGAACTCAACGAATCTTGGATGTGGATAGGCGGTACAACCGCAGTTTTTACACTAGGTATAGCAACAGTTGTAGAAATTGCAGCGTATTATATACCTGTTATAGATAACGCATTAGATACCATTGCAATTCCGTTAGCAACCGTTGCAGGTACAGCAGTTATGGTATCAACAGTAGCAGATTTAAGCCCTGTAGTAACTTGGGCTTTAGCCATTATAGCTGGTGGCGGTACAGCAGCTGCAGTAAAAAGTACAGCAAGTGCAACACGTATTGGTTCTACTGTTTCTACGGCTGGTTTTGGTAACCCAATTGTATCAACCATAGAAACAGGTACAGCCTTTATAATGTCTATAATTTCTATCTTTTTTCCATTATTAGCAATAATTTTAGTGAGCTTTATTTTTTATATGGTGTATAAACTCTATAAAAAAATACGATCAAACAGACAAAAATCATTCTAAAACTGTATTTTTGGTAGTTCTTAAATAAATACATGAAAATAATAGCAATGATTCCCGCACGTTACAGTGCATCTCGTTTTCCTGGTAAGTTAATGCAAAACTTAGCTGGTAAATCTGTAATTTTAAGAACTTACCAAGCTACTGTTGCAACACAACTTTTTAGTGAAGTCTATGTGGTTACTGATAGCGATATTATATATAACGAAATTAGTAGTAATGGTGGTAAAGCCATAATGAGCATAAAAACGCACGAATCTGGTAGTGATAGAATAGCAGAAGCTGTTGCTAATATAGATTGCGATATTGTTGTTAATGTGCAAGGAGATGAACCATTTACAGAACACGAAAGCTTAAAAAAAGTCTTAGACGTTTTTAAAGATGATGCTAAAAAAGAAATAGATTTAGCATCGTTAATGGTTGCCATTTCCGATTTAGACGAAATCAATAACCCCAATACCGTAAAAGTTATTGTAGATCAAAATGATTTTGCATTATATTTTTCTCGTAGCCCAATTCCATATCCTAGAGACGCAACAGTTGGTGCACGTTATTTTAAGCACAAAGGAATTTATGCCTTTAGAAAACAAGCATTATTAGATTTTACAATGTTGCCAATGCAATTTTTAGAAGCCTCAGAAAAAATTGAGTGCATACGGTATTTAGAATATGGTAAACGTATAAAAATGGTTGAAACCAATGTGCAAGGTGTAGAAATAGACACACCCGAAGATTTAGAACGTGCAAAGCGTTTGTGGAAATAGCAACACTTAGACACTTGTTTATATTAATAATTTTAGAACAAAGCATAAAAAATAATTGGATAAAGATTACCAAAATATAAAAGTAATTGGTTTTGATGCAGACGATACGCTTTGGGTAAACGAAACCTATTTTAGAGCAGCCGAAGCAGAGTTTGGTGTGTTATTATCAAATTTTGAAACCCCAAATAAAATAGACCAAGAGCTTTTTAAAATGGAAATTAAAAACCTACCTATTTATGGTTACGGTGTAAAAGGATTTATACTATCTATGGTAGAGATGGCGTTAGAGTTATCTAATAAAACGGTTTCAAACGACGTTATAGAAGCAATTTTAACTATTGGTAAAACAATGATTAATAAACCAATAGAATTGTTAGATGGAGTAGAAGATGTGCTTAAGGCCTTATCTAAAAATTATAAGTTAATTGTTGCTACAAAAGGAGATTTATTAGACCAAGAACGAAAATTAGAAAAATCTGGATTGATTCATTATTTTCATCATATAGAAGTGTTAAGTGAAAAACACAGCACGGATTACTCTAAGCTTTTAAACCGTTTAGATATTAAGCCGTCAGAGTTTTTAATGGTTGGTAACTCATTAAAGTCCGATGTTTTACCATTAGTACAAATTGGGGCAAAAGCTATACATGTGCCATTTCATACCACGTGGTTACATGAAAGCGTAACAAAAGAACAAATTAATAATATAGATTATAAAACAGTAAAAAATTTAAAAGCGATTTTAAATTTTTTCTAATAGATAAGTAAAATTAAGTGTTTACTTATATTTAAGAAATAAATAAATGGAGTACAAAAATTATCCAATGGTGTCTAGAGTTGTTTTTGGGCGCGGAAGTTTTAATCAATTAGATGAGATTATTGCTCTAAAACGCAAGGCAAACAATGCACCATTTATATTTTATATAGACGATGTTTTTAAAGGAAATACGTGGTTAATTTCTAGAGTTAACTTAGCCTTTAAAGATAAAATCATATATATACCAACAACAGAAGAGCCCAAAACATCTCAAATAGATCAATTGGTAGAAGATATTATTTCAGAACATAACGAACTACCATCTGGTATTATTGGTATAGGCGGAGGTATCGTTTTAGATATTGCAAAAGCCGTAGCATTAATGCTTACTAATGATGGTAAATCTGAAAATTATCAAGGTTGGGATTTAATTAAAAACCCAGCAATATACCATGTTGGTATTCCTACAATTTCGGGAACAGGTGCAGAAGTATCACGAACAACCATACTAACTGGGCCAGAACGAAAACTGGGTATTAATAGTGATTACACACCTTTTGATCAGGTTATTTTAGACCCAGAATTAACCAAAGATGTGCCAAAAAATCAGTGGTTTTATACTGGTATGGACTGTTTTATACATTGCGTAGAATCGCTAAAAGGAACCTATTTAAATGAGTTTAGCCAAAGTTATGGCGAAAAAGCTTTTGAGCTTTGTAAAACTATTTTTTTAGGTGATACACTTCATGCAGAAGAAGCACAAGATAAGTTAATGATGGCATCTTGGCACGGTGGCATGAGTATTGCTTATTCTCAGGTAGGTGTAGCTCATGCCATGAGTTATGGTTTAGGATATCTATTGGGTATTAAACATGGCATAGGAAACTGCATTGTTTTTGATCATTTAGAAGATTATTACCCAGAAGGTGTAGCGCTATTTAAGCAAATGAAAGCAAAGCATCATATTGAATTACCACAAGGTATTTGTGCAAATTTAAGCATGCAACAATTTGATAAAATGATTGATGTCTCACTAAGTTTAGAGCCACTTTGGGAGAATGCAATTGGTAAAAATTGGAAAACTATTATTACAAGACAAAAGCTATTAGAGCTATATAAAAAGATGTAACATGCGTTGGTTAGCTAAATTTATTTACTTCAAATTATTAGGTTGGAAAGTTGTTGGAAACACTAATTTTTCTAAAGATACAGTTAAAAAAGCAGTAATAATTGCCGTGCCTCATACCACTTGGCACGATTTTTATATTGGTGTACTTTTAAGAAAAATTACAAAAGTAAAAACTAACTTTGTTGGTAAAAAAGAGCTTTTTGTTTGGCCATTTGGTTATTATTTTAGAGCTATTGGAGGTAAAGCTTTAGATAGAACCTCTGGGCAAAATAAGGTAGAAGCTATTGCTAAATTATTTGATAATGAAGATGAATTTCGCTTAACCTTAGCCCCAGAAGGTACACGAAAAAAAGTTGAAAATTGGCGAACGGGGTTTTACTACATAGCAAAGGCAGCCAATGTACCAATTATAATGTTTACTTTAGATTTTAAAAACAAACAAAATAAAGTCTCCGAACCATTCTATACAACTGACAATAGCGATGCAGATTTTGAATTTATGAAAGCTTTTTATAAAGGTGTAGAAGGAAAAATTAAAGCATACAGTTAATAGCACAAAGTTTATTGCCAGTAATCATAAAAAATAAACCTCAAAAGTCGTTTTTAGGATGCACCTGTTTTTAATTTGAAATAGAATTTAACTAAGGCTATAATTCTACTTTTACTATCGTATAGATGCCATAAATTTAAAATTATTTATAACTCATTTTAAATCATAATTGGTATTAAGCAAGTAGTGTTTTTAATAAAGTGCTACAATTTCTCAATTCATCATTGAATTTTTACAATTCAGTAAGTTGTAATTTTTTTAAACATTATAAAGCTAGAAGTTTGTTCAGTAAATTATAATTGGTGTAAAATACATTCAGTATAATAAAGCAAACACTAAAACTAGCAATTAAAAATGAAATCTTTAATCACAATACTTACTTTTTTCTTAGTTTCAATAACTTTTGCCCAAACCATTATTTCTGGTAAAGTCGTTGATAGTAAAAACACCCCTATAATGGGCGCAAACGTTTATTTAGAAGGAACTTATGATGGTGCAACATCAGATGAAAGCGGAAAATTTTCATTCAAAACAGATCAAAATGGTACTCAAACTTTAATAATATCTTTCTTAGCGTTTGAAACAAAAACCATTACGGGTAACATTTCAAAATTAAAAAATCTAAATATAAAATTAAGAGACGATGTAGAAACCTTAGACGCAGTAGTATTAAGCGCAGGTACTTTTGAAGCCAATGATAATAGCAAAGTATCTGTTTTAAAACCTTTAGATGTGGTAACTACAGCAAGTGCGTTGGGCGATTTTGTAGGTGCATTGCAAACCTTACCTGGCACGTCTAATGTTGCTGAAGATGGTCGTTTATTTGTTAGAGGTGGCAATGCCGACGAAACACAGATTTTTATAGATGGTATCCGTGTATTTACACCCTATACGCCAACTACAAATAATATACCTACACGTGGTCGTTATTCACCATTTTTGTTTAACGGTATTACGTTTTCTACTGGTGGCTATTCCTCGGAGTTTGGACAAGCTTTGTCTAGTGTTTTGCTATTAAATACCATTGATGAGCCAGACCAAGAAAAAACCGATATTGGTATAATGACGGTTGGCGCCACTTTAGGAAATACACAAAAATGGGAAAAATCCGCATTGAGTTTTAATGCGTCTTACATTAATTTAGCTCCTTATTTGTCTGTCTTTAAAGATAGAAACGACTGGGAAACACCTTATCAAGGTGCGCAAGGAGAAACCGTTTTTAGGCAAAAACTAAATAATGGCAGGCTAAAGTTTTATGCAGCTTTTGATACGTCTAAGTTTCAATTAACACAAGACGATATTAACCTCGAAACTGGTTTAGATTTTAAATTAAATAACGATAATTTTTATCTAAATACATCTTATAAAGGTGTTTTGGGTAACAGTTGGAGCATACAAACAGGTTTAAGTTATACGCATGCAAAAACTAAAATGGGCATTGAAACTAGTACTATAAATAATGCTGAAAATTCTGCACATTTAAAATTGAAATTAAAAAAACGTTTTAATAGTCGATTTAAACTCAGTTTTGGTGTAGAGCAATTTCTAACAGATTTTAATGAAGATTTTACAGACCAAAATATTAATGCCACTTACGGATTTAAAAATAATATTACAGCTGGTTTTGCAGAAGCCGATGCCATATTTTCTAAAGATTTGGCACTAAAAGTTGGTGTTAGGGCAGACCATAGTACAATTTTTAATGAAACCAATATTGCTCCACGAGTTGCATTAGCTTATAAGGTATCTAATAACGGTCAGTTTTCTTTGGCATATGGTAACTTTTTTCAAAATCCGAACAATTCTGTTTTAAAGTTTGAACAAAACTTAAAAGCACAAAAAACGTCGCATTATATTCTCAATTATCAATATGTAAATAATGGTAAACTTTTTAGAGCCGAAACGTATAGAAAAGACTATGATAACTTAATAAAATTTGATACAGATTTTGAAAGTTTTGATAGCAATTATAATACTATGGGTAGTGGTTATGCACAGGGTATCGATCTTTTTTGGAGAGATAATACGAGTATTAAAAACTTAGATTATTGGGTAAGCTACTCGTTTTTAGATACGAAACGCAATTATAGAAATTTTGAAACTTCTGCACAGCCTAATTTTGCAACTAATCACAACCTGTCTATCGTTGGTAAATATTGGATAGATCGTTTAAAAAGCCAAGTTGGTATGTCTTATGGATTTTCTTCTGGTCGTCCATACACCAACCCCAATACTAACGAGTTTCTTAGTGAGCGTACAAAACCATTTAATAGTTTAAGTTTAAATTGGGCGTACTTATTAGACCAACAAAAAATTGTGTATTTGTCTGTAAATAATGTGTTGGGTTTTAAAAACATAAATGGCTACCAGTACGCAAACACAGCAAGTAGTAATGGTCAGTTTAATAGACGGGCATTAACACCAGCAGCAGATCAATTCTTTTTTGTGGGTTTCTTTTGGACGATTAGTGAAAAAGGAACAGATAATCAGTTAGATAATTTGTAGGATTAATTTTGAAGGTTTGAAAGTTGGAAGGTTAGATGGTTGGATTGTTAGATTTTTAGATGGTTTGAAAAGTTTTAAAGTTTGAAGGTTATAAAGTTTTAAAGTTGGAAGGTTAGATGGTTGGATTGTTAGATTTTTAGATGGTTTGAAAAGTTTTAAAGTTTGAAGGTTATAAAGTTTTAAAGTTGGAAGGTTAGATGGTTG
>JBMYXP010000114.1:0-6783 GCA_049608525.1 Winogradskyella sp. | reverse complement strand
AAAGGTTGCTTTTGCACCCAAATTATTAAGGTAACAAAACAATGGAATGGCTAAAATAAATAAACCCAAAGTAGCATTTGGCAACCTTGTGAAAATGTTAATGGCATAAATTACTCCTGCACAAACGAGGTAACCTGTTTTATTTGCTGTAACCCCTTTAACTAGCATTGCAATAGTTAAAACTGCCAAAAAAGCGGTTAAATGATTGTGATAAAACACTAAAAAACCAAAATCATTAATAAACATAGCCATTACTAAACCTAGCATTGCTATGTTTTTATTTATATATTTTGAAAGCAATTTGTAACTAAGATATAATGTACCTGTGTTAACTAGTATTGCAATAGCTCTAAACCATAAGATGCCTCCAGTTGGGTATAGCTCATAAAAAACACCACCAAACAAACCAGAAAGCCAATAAGCAAAATTATATTCCACAGATTCTGGTGCATTAAAAAACTGCTGATAAAAGGTTAATGAAAATCCTTCATCACAGATATCAAACCCTTGAAAACTTAATAGAACCTGTAATAAAACAGTAAATACTAAAGCTATATTAACAAAATTACACTTTAGCATTTCTTTAAATTTTTGCATTGTTTTATTAAAAGTTTTTAGCTTGTAAAAGTAGTCTTTTTATTTACTTTTACATTTTAACTTATTTGGTAAATAGATGCGTGAAAAAATTATTAATCATTTTAGTAGATTACTACTATTAAAACTATTAGTCTATTTCTCCGTGTTTATGTATTGTATCAATACAGAAGCCATTTACTCTTACGATACCTACGATTACTTAAGAGCAATGCCTTACAGACAATTAGGTTATGTACTTTTTGTTAAAGGCTTTGGTTTTATTTTTGGAGGTTTTTTTGATTATGCTGTTGTTGGTTTTCAAGCTTTATTTAGCCTCTTTGCGGTGCATTATTTCTTAAAAAATGTATCGGCTTTATTTTCTTTAAACTTAGTTTCTAAATTATTGCTTCTAGCCATTTTAATATTCCCGTTTTTTGAGCCTTTAAGTATTGCCAATAATATCTGCTCAGAAGGTCTTAGTTACGGTTTGTATCTTATACTTATTACTCTTGGAATAAACATTCTTTTTAACCACAAATTAGATCATATTAAATATTTCGCAATTATATATATTGCTCTAGTTTTTGTAAGAGGGCAATTTTTATTTACAACTTTAATTTTCGCTTTTACTTATATTATCGTTTACAAAACAGAACTAAAATCTAAAAAACATTTACTCAATATTATTGTTTTGGTTACAGTTCCGTTGGTAATTAGTATCAGCGAACGCACCTACCATAAGCTTAAAGATGGAGTATTTAAAGCCACACCTTTTAGTTTTGTAAACGCATCTACAGCTGCATTTTATGTATCTAATCAAAGCGATGTTAACTTCATTAAAAACAGTGATGACAAGGCTATTTTTACATTAAGTTACAAGTTATTAGAAGAAAAAAAATTACTCTTATCCTCTCAAAACAACTCAGAGCAACCGTACATGTTTTTTCATAATAACATGCCCAAAATATGTAACCAAACCGTGCATGTTACTGGTATAAACTATTATCAAGCCAAAGATAACTCTATTGCAAATGCTTATTTTAATATTGAAGCTAGTTGTAAAAACATTACACTAACTTTAATAAAAAATAACTTTAGTAAATGGATACGTTTCTATTATGCAAATATTAGTTATGGGTTGTACTCACCTTTACTAGTGTTTGTTTTACTATTTATATTTATTTTTAGCTTTATAAAAATGAGCTTTACTTACAACAAATGGTATGGTATTTTATTTTTATTATCGAGCTTAATATTAGCAAACGCTATGCTTGTTGCATTTGCAAGTCACTCTATAATACGTTACCTTTTTTATAACTACGCATTATTTTTTTTAATTGTAATTACCATACAAAAACTTTTTAAGCATGAGCCAAAACCTTGAACTTACAATAGTAATGCCATGTCTTAATGAAGCAGAAACCTTAGCAACTTGCATTACCAAAGGGCAATTGTTTTTATCAAAAAATGGTATTAACGGTAATATTATTATAGCCGATAATGGGAGTACAGATGGCTCTATTACAATTGCAAAATCGCTTAATGCAACGGTAATTAATGTAGCAGAAAAAGGTTATGGCAATGCTCTAAAAGCAGGTATTGAAGCTGCAAAGGGCAAGTATATAATTATGGGAGATGCAGACGATAGTTATGATTTTACTAACCTTATGCCATATATTATTGAGTTAAGAAATGGGCACGACCTCGTTATGGGTAATCGTTTTAAAGGTGGCATAGAAAAAGGTGCAATGCCGTTTTTACACAAATATTTAGGTAATCCTGTTCTCTCTTTTATTGGTCGCTTATTTTTTAAAATAAAAATAAAAGATTTTCATTGCGGATTAAGAGGGTTTTCTAAAACTGCATACCAAAAAATGAATTTAAAAACTACAGGTATGGAGTTTGCATCAGAGATGGTTGTAAAATCTAAGCTGCACAACTTGTCTATTACAGAAGTTACAACCAAATTACATAAAGACGGACGCTCGCGTAAACCACACTTAAAAACTTGGAGTGATGGTTGGCGGCATCTACGTTTTTTAATGCTTTATGCTCCAAATTGGTTATTTCTGTATCCAGGTGTTTTATTAAGTATAATTGGCTTTATAAGCTCAGTATTACTAATTGTTAAACCCATAACATTTTCTAACTTCACATTAGATATACACACGCTTTTATACACATCTGCACTTTTACTTATTGGTTTTCAGTTTGTTATATTTTATGGCCTAACTAAAATTTTTGCTGTAGAAAATGATTTACTCCCAAAAACAAAACGTTACAGTAAAATTTTTAAAATTTTAAATTTAGAAAAAGGGCTTATTTTTGGTTTTACAATACTATGTGTTGGAGTCATTTTAAGTTTTAAAGGGCTGGCTAATTGGCAGGCTACAAATTTTGGTAATTTAGAGACTGCTTCTACATTGCGCTTAATTATACCAGCAATTACGGCATTGCAATTTGGTATTCAAACTATTTTATTCAGCTTATTTTTTAGCATTTTGGGATTAAAGAAATAATAATTGGCATAAAAACAGAACCAATATTGTAACACTTTATATTTTTTTTCGTCTATATCATAAGGAAATGTTAATTTTGTATGAAATAACCGAAAACAAATGTCAGACTTATCTCAAAAAAATTGGACCAAACAACTCACAGAAGACAATAATTCTGTCATTTTAGATGTTAGAACACAAGACGAAGTTAACTTGGGTTGCATTCCAAATGCTTTACATATAGATATTTACAAAGGACAAGGTTTTATTGACGACATCAGTAAATTAGATAAAACCAAAAACTATTACGTATATTGTAAATCTGGTGGACGTAGCGGACAAGCCTGTGCTGTAATGACACAATTAGGGTTTAGCAATGCCTATAACTTAATAGGAGGTTTTAGCAATTGGGAAGGTGAAATTGCTTTTAATAAACAATAAAATTTGGTGTGTAAACACTCAAAAAAATAAACATTATGAAAAAAATTTATTTAATCTGTAGCCTTATTTTTTTAATAAGTATTAGCACAAGTTGTATTAAAACTACTACAGAATCTCAAGTAAAATTAGTTACCGCAGAAGAAATGCAATCTATTTTAGAACTCCAAGATGCACAATTAATAGATGTACGCACACCAAAAGAACACCAAGACATACGAATAGCCAATTCTCAAAATATAGATTTTATGTCGCCAACCTTTGATGAAGATATCTTAAAACTCAATAAAGAAAAACCTGTAATACTATATTGCAAAGGAGGCAATAGAAGCGCAAAATGTGCAGAAAAACTAAAAGATGCTGGTTTTCAAAAAATTTACGATCTCCAAGGTGGTATTTCTAAATGGCAACATTCTGATAAAATTACTATCGAAGTAAAATCTTAAACCCAGCAATATATTTATAAATTGAAAAAATAGTTATTTTTTTGCCCAAAAATATTTCTTAAAGTCATAAGGTATTCATAATTTAGAGGATTAATTTTTAATACTATGAATACAGCATTTTTAGCTGTGTTTTAATGCTTTATTTATGACAATTAAAAAAGTACTCCTGTTTAGCCTTTTGGCATTTTGTTTTTCATTTCATCTTTCTTCTCAAATTTTAGAACCCACAAAATGGGAATCTTCAATCGAAAAAATTTCTGACACAGACTACAATTTAATTTTTACTGCTAATATTGAAGAAGGTTGGTATGTATATTCTCAAATTGAAACCGATGATTTAGGCCCTTTACCTACCTATTTTGAATATAAAAACCAAGAAGGCAATTATAAACTCCAAGGCGAAACCACAGAGCCCAACGTAAAAGCAAAATTTGATAAAGTTTTTGAACTCAATGTAAAGAAGTTTGAAGGCATAGCAAAGTTTAGCCAGCGCATAACGCTAATCAATAAAAATTTAAGCACTATTGAAGTCTCTGTAAGTCATCAGGTTTGTAATGACGAAAAATGTATAATGCAAGACCATACATTTAACGTCTCACTAGATGGTACAAAAATTGAAAACAAAGCAACAGCCATTGATGCACGCAGTAAAAAATTATCTGAACAATTAAACCTTAATGTTACAGGTTGGGATAATTTTGAAAAGCAAAACATAGAAGAACAAAGTAATTTTACTATATTTTTCTTAGGTTTTTTAGGGGGATTAATAGCACTACTTACACCTTGTGTATTCCCAATGATTCCATTAACAGTTTCATTTTTTACAAAAAGTGCTAGCGATCCTAAAAAAGGCTTATTCAATTCTATTCTTTATGGCTTTTTCATCTTTTTAATCTATGTATTATTAAGCTTACCATTTCATTTAATGGACTCTTTAGATCCAGGAATTTTAAATAACATTTCAACAAATGTTACGCTAAACGTTATTTTCTTTGTTATATTTATTGCATTTTCTTTCTCATTTTTTGGATATTACGAGTTAACGTTACCACAATCTTGGAGTGCAGCAATGGATAGTAAAGCCAATAAAATTGGTGGCTTTATTGGCATATTTTTTATGGCATTAACGTTAGCTATTGTATCATTTTCTTGTACAGGACCAATTTTAGGCACACTTTTAGGCAGCTCTTTAACTGCAGATGGTGGCGCAATGCAATTATCTATGGGCATGAGTGGTTTTGGTTTAGCATTGGCTTTACCATTTACGCTATTTGCTATGTTTCCAAAATGGCTAAATGCCTTACCAAAATCTGGCGGTTGGTTAAATACAGTAAAAGTAGTTTTAGGGTTTATAGAATTAGCTTTAGCACTAAAATTCTTATCTAACGCAGATTTAGTAGAACATTGGGGACTTTTAAAACGCGAAGTCTTTATAGGACTTTGGATTATTATTGGTATAGGTTTAGCATTATACTTATTCGGAAAAATAAAATTTCCGCACGACAGTCCTATTAAAAAATTAAGTAAAGGACGTATTACAACAGCATTATTAGTAGTAGCATTTGTTATTTATTTAATACCAGGTTTAACAAATACAAAGCATGCCAACTTAAAACTATTAAGTGGTTTTCCACCACCAATGTTTTATAGTTTATACCAAAAAGCATCAGAATGTCCTCTAGACCTTAATTGTTATAAAGATTTAGATGAGGGTATTGAGGCAGCTAAATTACAAAACAAACCTATTTTATTAGATTTTACAGGTTGGGCTTGTGTAAATTGTAGAAAAATGGAAGAGCAAGTTTGGAGTACTACCGAAGTGTACAACGTACTTCAAAACGATTATATTATTATTTCACTATATGTAGATGATAAAAAAGAATTACCAGAAAATGAGCAGTTTAACTACTTAAGAACCAATGGTACCGTTAAAACTATTAAAACCATTGGAGATAAATGGGGTACATTACAGACCATTAATTTTCAAAATAACTCGCAGCCATATTATATTTTATTAAATCATAATATGGAATTATTAAACGTTACTAATGCCTACGAGCCAAATGCAGATGCGTATTTAGCATGGCTAAAAACTGGGGTTGAGAATTTTAAAAAAAGTAAAAAATAACTCTATGCAAATTTGAGTTAATCTAAAAATTGAAGACTTTATAATACCAATACGCTGGCAAACTGTAACTCCGTATGCAGAAAAGTGAGTTTTATTTCTGTATCAGAATATAAAAAGCTTTTAAAGGATTTTTATCAAGAATATCGTTAGAAACCAATTTGAAAATGAAACTCACAACTATAATATTTATATCATTTTTGATATTAAGTTGTAATCAAAACGCGAAAAAACATTAACCAAATGGGAATATTTGACAAACTTTTTGGAAAGAAAGAACCAACAACAAAAAAAATATCAAAGACTTACAATCAAGAAATTGAGAAAACGAGTGAAATGTTAGAAGAAACAATTTTTTGGAATATAGTTGACTATTCAGTAAAGAATACTAAAAATCGAGATGCCCAAGAAGGGTTTTTAGTCAAAGAAATTGAAAAATTGACACCAAAACAAATGATTGGAACTGACAAACTTCTTTTCGATACTTATAATTCTGAAATGTGGTGTGCTGGTTATATAATGAATGGAGGTTGCTCGGACGATGGATTTGAATATTTTAGAAATTGGATTATATCAAGAGGGAAAGACACATATTATAAAGCAAAGGAAAATCCAGACAGTTTAATTTCGGAATTCATAGAAGGCGAAGAATATTATGACTTTGAAAGTTTTTGGTATGTTGCATTAACAGCGTTTGAAA
>JBMYXP010000113.1:0-6829 GCA_049608525.1 Winogradskyella sp. | reverse complement strand
ATAAAGACAATGATTAAGCTCTTGGCAAACAACTACATGTATTTGCAATTAATCCCTGTTGTTATGGGATTAATTGTTATACCCAGGCTAGAAGTGATATACAGGTACTTTGTGCTACTGCTCTTTTATTCTTTTATTAATGATTTGTTTGCGGGTTATTATGCAGATTATATAAGTGTAAAAGGTGTAAATATGATATTGTTTAATATTTTTAATTTTGTACTTTTCAGTTTTCTGTTTTGGCTGTTTTACAAAAAATCTAATAATAAGTCGTCTAAAACAACAATTATAGGCCTTGTAATATTATACATTCTAAGTATTAACTATGAGTTAATTGTAGGTAAAGTAGATTATCATACCAAAACACAAGTTATTCCATATATTATTGGAGGTGTTGGTGTTATAATTTGTGTTTTTCAGTATTTTATAGCTATTCTAAACTCAGAAAAAACTATACATATCTATAATAACATGTTGTTTTGGATAGCAATAGCGCATTTTATGTATTATGTTGTTTTTATACCCTTTAAATATGGAGAAAATTTTTTTTCAAATCCCGAAATTTTAAAAGGCTATTTAAATTTTAAAATCGGAGCAACAGTTATAAAAGGAATATTATTAAGCATAGGTTTTATATGGACTACAAGACGGAAGGTAGTATAATTTTTTTAGCCATAATAATACTGGCGGTTGTGAGTTGTTTTATTATACTCCTTTTTTTAATTTTTTTAAAACGAAAAAACACATTAATAAAAAACAAAGAAGACACAGAACAGCATTATAAACAAGAGCTCGTAAAAACCCAAATAGAAATTAGAGAAGAAACCTTGCGTAATATAAGTTGGGAGCTACACGATAATATTGGGCAAATAATGACACTGGCAAAGATTCAGGTTCAAAATGCGGGTAAAGATGTGGTTAAAATTGAAGAAGCCACCAATACCATTGCAAAAGGATTATCTGAGTTACGAGCATTATCAAAAAACATAAACCCAGATACCATTAAAAATCTAGATATTATTGAAGCCACTAAATTAGAATTACAACGGTTTAATAGATTAAATTTTTTAACCACACATTTTAAAATTGAAGGCCATAAAAAACCAATAAGCAGTAACGCAGGCACTATATTATTTAGAATTATGCAAGAGTTTTTTTCTAACACTATAAAGCATTCAAAAGGTTGTGAGCTGTCTGTTAGTTTAAGCTATACCGATACCAGTCTAAAAATTATTGCAAAAGATAATGGTGTTGGTTTTAACACTAACCTCATTTCTGCTGGGCAAGGTTTAGCAAATATGAAAAAAAGAGCAGAATTAATAAAAGCAGAATTTTCGTTAACTTCGGTTAAAAATAATGGGGCAACTTTAAAATTAATTTACCCAATTACCTTATAAAGTATGAAGCATTCCGTAGTCGTAGTAGATGACCATGTTCTTTTATCTGAAGCCATAAGTGAGTTAGTAAACGGTTTTAAAAATTTTAAAACCCTATATACCTGCAAAAATGGAAAAGAATTACTAACCAAATTAAAGCACCCAAAAAATTGCCCAAAAGTGGTGCTAATGGATGTTAATATGCCTATTCTTAACGGAATAGAAACCACAAAAGCGCTCACCGAAACTTACCCTAATATAAAAGTAATAGCACTTTCTGTAGAAGAAGACGAAAACACCATTTTAAACATGCTGCGTGTAGGTGCTAAAGGGTATTTAATGAAAGACACTAAAAAAGAAATTTTAGAAGACGCTCTAATTAGTGTATTACAAAAAGGGTATTACCATACCAACACCATATCGCAATTATTAATAGGCAACCTCAATAAAAAAGAAGAAGAAACAATTTTAAAGGATAGAGAAATAGAATTTATTTCTCATGCCTGTTCTGAAAAAACATACAAAGAAATTGCCGAACTAATGTTTTTAAGCCCAAAAACTATTGAAGGTTACAGAGACACTCTCTACGAAAAATTAAATATTAAAAACAGAATAGGATTGGTTTTGTATGCGATTAGAAACAATTTGTTTCAGCCATAAAATAACATCATATTTCTATGTTTTTATTACCTTGTTAAAACTCTTTAATTAAGTTATATTTGTAGCCATTTTAAAAAAGACGATGATGAGTACAGAAAAAATAACTTTTGATGTTTTAATAGAAATTCCTAAAGGAAGCCGTAATAAGTATGAGTATGATTTTGACTTAAGTAAAATACGTTTCGACAGAATGTTATTTTCTTCAATGATGTATCCTGCCGATTATGGTTTTGTGCCAGAAACTTTAGCATTAGATGACGATCCGTTAGATGTATTGGTTTTAGGCCACGAACCTACTTTTCCTATGTGTGTAGTAGAGGTGAAGCCAATCGGTGTATTTCACATGTCAGACGAAAAAGGGGCAGACGAAAAAATAATCTGTGTTCCTGTTTCTGATCCTATTTGGAATGGCAAAGAAGATTTAAACGACTTAAATCCTCACAGAATTAAAGAAATTGAACACTTTTTTAGAGTTTATAAAGATTTAGAACACAAAAAAGTAGAGATAGGTAATTGGGGTAATGCGGAAGAAGCAAGACAAATCTTTAAGGATTGCGTAAAAAGGTATAAAGATAGCGACTACAAAAAAACAGATAAGTTTAAAATATAGCGTTGTTGTAAGTTGTTTGAGAAAAACATTCATCATATCGATAATATTGAGTTTCGGACTAATTTCTTGTGAATCTGAAAAGAAATATTCTGACTATATAGAATCGGATTTTTATGAGGTTCAAGGAATTATCAAATATGCTAATCCGACAAGTAACCCATTTGACCTTCCAATTGTTAAGGATATAAGTTTTGAATACTTTTTGGACAGACCAAATGCGAAAACTGGAATAGAAAAAAATATAGAAATGTTTGAGGCACAAAATGGGTATCCGCTTATTGTACTTGTTCATAAAAATGACGAAAATATTAGTTTTTATGGTCGAGTTGGAATACTTGAAAATTTAAACGAAAAGGAAAAAGAATTTCTTGCCAAAAAATAGATGGCTTCCGATTAAATTAAAATCTGCGGATTTTGAATTGGAATTTAATACTTCCAATATTCCTGAAAATCCAACTGACAAACTTTGCGAATTTCTGATTTTAGCTGTAAACGGAATCGAAACGGAAATAAGCTGGAATTTGGAACCTGAATGTTATTTCTTTGAACTAAACAAAGCGGAAAAGAAATTGAAATGAGTATTTCAAAAAGTGGGGGAATAACGGAAAACAGAAATCTGATTTATAAACTGACTGGAGATTTTGAGTCCGTGATTTTACCAATGTATAGGATTTTGAAAAAGTTCAGTACATTGGAATTTGACAAAACCGATTGGAAAAAAATTGACCAAATAAACCTGAATAAATCATATACGGTTACCACACGTAATTATTCAACTGTTTCCTTCAGGCTTTCTAAAAATCTTTTATTCTTTTCTTTACTTTTTTTAATGAAACTCTTAATTTTTTCTTCAATTTCCGAAGTCAAATTTTGTTTTTCTACTAAAAGTGTAATTCCGTTCGGTTCTTTTATATGTCCCATAATTTATACCTTGTAATATTGTTTAATTAATTTTAAAGCCTCTTTAGGCTCAATTATCATTTGATTTGAGTTTCCAACTCTTTTTGCTCCTAAAAGAGTTTCATAATGAGAAACTAAATTCGATTTTGCGTTAAAAGCTACATATCCAAAATCACCTTTGTCCCAAGATTGTTTGCAAGCAAAAGCAAATAAATTTCCTGCAACTCCATAATAAACTTTATTTCGACCAATGTTGAAGTCTGCATTTTCAATAAGTTCCACAAATACAAATCCTTCTTTGTAATTTAAGCTTATTAATCCTTGAATTATATTGTAATTTTCCTCAATTATTAATTTATAAACAGTTCCGCTACTTTTGAGTTCGAGTTCCCAATCAAAATTCCAGTTTTTTTCAAAGAATTTTAAATCAGATTTTTCAACTTTAAGTATTTGTGTGTCAAAACTATCTCCAGTAATTCTATTCTCAATAGAGTGAGTTAATCTGTCAATTTCAATACTTATAGGTTCTCTATTATTCATAACATAAAGATACGAAATTTTTCAATTATATTCTGGTTTTTATGTTTCGTAGTTTATGTGTGGTAACGTCCGTTTTTAGTACAACCAAAAGCCTCTTAAAATTAGTTTAGGAGGCTTTTTGGTTGTACTAGTTTATCACTAAAATTAAGCCGTGTCATTGGTTTTTAGTTCAAACTAAAACAGAATTTCACTAACGCAATGATTGTTTTTTTAATAGCATTTTAGCTATATATAACTTATTTTGAGTTGCAATTGGTATAACTGTAGTTTTTGCTTTTATACCAATACAGTTTTTAAAATAAAAGGATTGCAATTAGGAGTTTAATAGGAGTAACTCATCTATATATTCTCTAGAGTTAGATAAACGCGGCACCTTATGTTGTCCGCCAAGCTTACCATTTTGTTTTAACCAATCGTAAAATAAATGAGGTCTTGCACAATGTATTATTGGTTTATTTAAGGTAATGTTGTTGTAACGCTTAGCTTCATAATCAGAGTTTAAAGCTTTGAGTGCGTTATCAAATAATTCTTCAAAATACAATATGTTTTCTGGTGGGGTTTTAAATTCAATAATCCACTCGTGAGCTCCTTTTTCTTTCCCTTTCATAAATATCGGTGCCGCTGTATAATCTACAATTTCTGCAGAAGTGCGTTTACACACTTTTTTAAAGGCATCTTCGGCATTTTCAATAATAAGCTCTTCTCCAAAGGCATTAATATGATGCTTTGTTCTGCCCGAAATTTTTATACGATGCGGACTTAAACTTGTAAAACGAATAGTGTCACCTATTTGATACCGCCATAAACCTGCATTTGTCGTAATTATAATGGCATAATTTGTATGCAGTTTTACATCACTAAGCGGAATTACGTTTTGGTTTTTTGTACCATAAGTATCCATAGGAATAAACTCATAGAAAATGCCATAATCTAGCATTAATAAAAGGTCGCCCGAGTAATTTTGATCTTGTATGGCAAAAAAGCCTTCGGAAGCGTTATAAATTTCGTAATACTTAAATTGTTTTGAGGGTAATATATTACGATATTGCTCTATGTAAGGATTAAAACTTACACCACCATGAAAATACACTTCGAGGTTTGGCCAAATATCTAATAGACTTTCTTTTTTTGTGGTATCTAGTACAGTGTTAAGCAACACTAACATCCATGATGGTACACCAGCTAAACTCGTAACGTTTTCGTTTATAGTTTCATCTACAATGGCTTGCATCTTTGTTTCCCATTTGCTCATTAAAGATACTTTACTACTTGGTGTACTGCTGTACTCTGCCCAAAAAGGCATGTTGTCTATAAGTATTGCGCTTAAATCTCCAAATACAGTTCCGTTTTCTTTGTACAACTCTTTACTGCCTCCAAGCCGTAAACTTTTGCCTGTAAATAGTTGAGAATCTTCATTATTATTTAAGTACATGCAGAGTAAATCTTTGCTTGCCGCATAGTGGCAATCTATTAGAGACTCAGAACTTACAGGTATAAATTTACTTTTTGCGTTTGTGGTGCCACTAGATTTGGCAAACCATTTTATAGGTTGTGCCCAAAAAATATTGTTTTCTCCTTTTCGAGATCTTTCAATGAGTGGTTGTATGGTTTCGTAATTTACAATAGGTAAACGCTCACTAAATGTTTTGTAAGATGTTATAGAACTAAAATCGTGCAATCTCCCAATCTCTGTATCTTTAGCAAGTTTTAATAAATTAAAGAGCAACTCGTTTTGCACCTCATTTGGGTATTTTAAAAACAACTCTATTTGGTGAATACGTTTTTTTAAGAACCAAGAAGCAATAGAATTTACAATAGGAATTGGCATGGATTAACTATCTTTACTCGCCAAGCGAGGTTTTAATTAGACTATTATTTAAAATCTGTTTTATGTATATCTGCTAAAAATACTAAATTTCTTTTATGGTTTACAAAGGAGTATTAACTAAAATGCAAACTGAATTTTTAGAACCAATTCAATATTATTTGGTTTTTGAAAATGATTTTTTACATATTAATCAATTACTAAATAAGTCTTTTACAATTAAACGTATTGGGCATCAATGCTTAAGCTGTAATTTAGACAAACCCATATATAGACAAGGTTTTTGCAAAAGTTGCTTTTTTGATAAGCCATTTGCAGGTAATTGGATAATGCGGCCAGAACTAAGCACCGCACATTTAGGTAAAGAAGACCGAGATTTGGACTACGAAAAAAAAGTACAATTACAACCACATATTGTGTATTTAGCAAACTCTAGCACCGTAAAAGTTGGGGTTACCAGAAAAAGCCAAGTGCCAACACGTTGGATAGACCAAGGCGCACACGAAGCTATAGAAATCGTAGAAGTGCCCAATCGCTATTTAGCTGGCATTACCGAAGTGGCACTAAAAAACTATGTTGCAGATAAGACCAATTGGCGGAAAATGCTAAAAAATGACATTGATGACGAAAATCTTTTAGCATGGAAACAACAACTAAAAGCTTACATACCAAATGAAGCTGCAGCTTATTTTATTAACAACAATGTTGAAACACATTTGCTGTTTCCTGTTAATCAATATCCCGAAAAACCTAAAAGTCTCAATTTAAATAAATCGATAGCTTACACAGGGAAACTGGTTGGTATTAAAGGGCAATATTTAATTTTTGAAGATAACACCGTCTTTAATGTTAGAGCTAATGAAGGCTTAGTGGTAGAGCTAAATGTTTAACTAAAATTAACGCATTACAACACAAAAA
>JBMYXP010000112.1:0-6924 GCA_049608525.1 Winogradskyella sp. | reverse complement strand
AACTTTAAAGAAGGACTTTCAATTTTAGAATACTTTATCTCTACACACGGTGCACGTAAAGGACTTGCCGATACGGCTCTAAAAACTGCCGATGCGGGTTACTTAACACGTCGTTTAGTAGATGTTTCACAAGATGTTATTGTTTACGAAGAAGATTGTGGTACGCTTAGAGGTATCGAAGTTTCTGCACTTAAGAAGAACGAAGAAATAGTTGAAACTTTAGAAGGCAGAATTGTAGGTAGAACTTCTCTTAACGATGTAATTAATCCACTTACTGAAGAATTAATTGTTGCAGCAGGTGAACATATTAATGATGTTATTGCTAAGAAAATAGAAGACTCACCGATTGAATCCATAGAAGTAAATTCTCCATTAACTTGCGAAGCTAAAAAAGGCATATGCGTTAAGTGTTATGGCCGTAATCTTGCTACTGGAAAAATGGTACAACGTGGAGAGGCTGTTGGTGTTGTAGCCGCACAATCTATTGGCGAGCCAGGTACACAGTTAACGTTACGTACATTCCATGTTGGTGGTGTTGCAAGCACGCAATCTGATGAAAATAAGCTAACAGTTAAGTTTGATGGTATTGCAGAAATTGAAGATCTTAAAACGGTTAAGTCTGAAGATAAAGACGGAAATAGTGTTGATGTTGTAATTTCAAGAACTTCAGAATTAAAATTAGTAGATGCTAAAACAGGTATTGTTTTAAGTACTAACAATATTCAATATGGTTCGTATATCTTTGTTAAACCAGGTGCAAAAGTTAAAAAAGGTGATGTAATATCTCAATGGGATCCATATAATGGTGTTATTATTTCAGAATTTGCAGGTCAAGTGAAATATGAAAACATTGAACAAGGTGTAACCTACCAAGTAGAAATTGATGAACAAACAGGTTTCCAAGAGAAAGTAATTACAGAATCTAGAAACAAAAAGTTAATACCTACATTATTAATTGAAGATAATAAAGGAGAAACCATACGTTCTTATAACTTACCCGTAGGTGCACACATAATGATTGACGATGGAGATAAAATTGACATCGGTAAAATTTTAGTTAAAATACCACGTAAGTCTGCTAAAGCAGGTGATATTACTGGTGGTCTTCCTCGTGTAACAGAATTATTTGAAGCTCGTAATCCATCTAACCCAGCTGTAGTAAGCGCAATTGATGGTGTGGTTTCATTTGGTAAAATTAAACGTGGTAACCGTGAGATAATTATAGAGTCTAAGTTAGGAGATGTTAAGAAATATTTAGTAAAACTATCTAATCAAATTCTTGTACAAGAAAATGATTATGTTAAAGCTGGTATGCCTTTATCCGATGGTTCTATAACACCAAACGATATTCTAAACATAAAAGGTCCATCTGCGGTACAACAATATTTAGTAAACGAGGTGCAAGAAGTATATCGTTTGCAAGGTGTAAAAATTAATGATAAACACTTTGAAGTTGTTGTAAGACAGATGATGCGTAAAGTGAGAATTATTGATTCTGGAGATACTATTTTCTTAGAAAACCAATTGGTGCATAAATCAGATTTTATTGAAGAAAACGATAAAATCTTTGGAATGAAAGTAGTAGAAGAAGTTGGTGATTCTCAGAATTTAAAATCGGGTCAAATCGTATCCGTAAGACAATTAAGAGACGAAAACTCTAGCTTACGTAGAGAAGATAAGCAACTGGTAACAGCAAGAGATGCTAGCTCTGCAACTGCAACTCCAATCTTACAAGGTATTACTAGAGCATCGTTACAAACAAAGTCATTTATATCTGCTGCATCGTTCCAAGAAACTACAAAAGTGCTTAATGAAGCTGCTGTAAATGGTAAGGTAGATGCGCTAGAAGGTCTTAAAGAAAATGTAATTGTTGGGCATAGAATACCAGCAGGTACAGGTGTTAGAGATTATGAGAAGATTATTGTTGGCTCTAAAGAAGAGTTTACTGAAATGATGAAAGTTAAAGAAGAAATGAATTTTAACTAATTTAATCTTTTTTTTCAAGCAAATAGAATAGAAATAAAAGCCTTCTTGTTTATTAACTTGAAGGCTTTTATGTTTTTTTTAAAATAAAAGTTATGACAGACGAAAAAAATAACCCTAAAAAAGGGCAAATAAATATTGAGTTAGACGAAAAAGTAGCAGAAGGCACGTATTCTAATTTAGCAATAATTAACCATTCCGTTTCAGAATTTGTGGTTGATTTTGTAAGCATTATGCCTGGTACTCCAAAGAGTAAAGTGAAATCTCGTATTATCTTAACACCACAACACGCCAAGCGTTTACTAAAAGCTTTGGGTGATAATGTTGTAAGATTTGAAAAAGCGCATGGTGAGATTAAAGATTATGAGCAACCACCAATGCCTTTAAATTTTGGACCAACAGGGCAGGCTTAAAACTAAAAAACGCTTTGAAATTTTTTTTTCAAAGCGTTTTTTAGTTTATATAAAATTTGTTTTACTCAAATTCTGATGTCATATGAAATGTAATACTTGGGTATTTTTGTTGCGTCATTTGTAACGTAAACATAGAATCTGCTAAAAATACCAATTGATTTTGTTTGTCTGTTGCTAAATAACGTTGTTTAACACGCTTAAAGTCTTTAAATTCTTCACTTTTTTCATTATCGGTTTGTACCCAACAGGCTTTATGCACATTTAAGTTTTCGTAAGTACATTTTGCACCATATTCGTGTTCTAACCGGTATTGTATTACTTCATATTGTAATGCACCTACAGTACCAATTACTTTTCTACCATTAAAAGCTAAAGTAAATAATTGGGCAACACCTTCATCCATTAACTGATCAATACCTTTATAAAGCTGCTTGGCTTTCATTGGGTCTGCATTATTAATGTATCTAAAATGTTCAGGCGAAAAACTTGGTACACCTTTATAATTAAGTATTTCTCCTTCGGTTAGAGTATCACCAATTTTAAAAGTGCCTGTGTCTTGTAACCCTACAATATCACCAGGATATGAAACATCTACAATTTCTTTCTTTTCAGCAAAAAAAGCATTTGGGCTAGAAAATTTTACTTTCTTATTATGCCTTACATGCAAATATTGCGTATTACGTTTAAACTCGCCAGATACAATTTTTATAAACGCTAATCGGTTTCTGTGGTTAGGATCCATGTTAGCATGTATTTTAAACACAAAACCACTAAATTTTTTCTCGTCTGGTTTTACTAAACGTTCTTCACTGTGTTTTGGTCTAGGCTTAGGTGCAATTTCTACAAAACAATCTAACAATTCTCTAACACCAAAATTATTTAATGCCGAACCAAAAAAGACAGGTTGTTGTGTGCCATCTAAGTAGTCGTCTTTATTAAATTGTGGGTAAATACCATCTACTAATTCTATTTCTTCTCTTAGCGTATTTGCCGCTGTTTCGCCAACTAAATCATCTAAATTTGGTGACGCTAAATCTGAAATTTCAATGGTCTCTTCAATATCTTTTCTGCTGTCACCAGAAAATAAATTAATATTCTTTTCCCATATATTATAAATACCTTTAAAATCGTAACCCATACCAATTGGGAAACTCAATGGCACCACTTTAAGACCTAGTTTTTGTTCAATTTCATCTAACAAATCAAAGGCATCTTTACCCTCACGATCCATTTTATTAATAAAAACGAGCATAGGTATATTGCGCATTCTACACACTTCAACCAATTTTTCGGTCTGTTCCTCAACACCTTTTGCAACGTCAATAACCACAATAACGCTGTCAACTGCAGTTAATGTTCTAAAAGTATCTTCAGCAAAATCCTTGTGACCAGGTGTGTCTAAAATGTTAATTTTAATGCCATTATACTCAAAAGCTAAAACAGAAGTTGCAACAGAAATACCACGCTGACGTTCAATTTCCATAAAATCACTCGTTGCGCCTTTCTTAATTTTATTACTTTTTACGGCACCAGCTTCTTGTATAGCGCCACCAAATAACAATAATTTTTCTGTTAGTGTGGTTTTACCTGCATCGGGGTGCGAAATAATACCAAAGGTTCGTCGTCTATTAATTTCTGAAATAAAACTCATGCTTTTTTGTGGTGTTTAAAGTATGCAAAAGTATTATTTTCCTAATAATAAATGGAATGTTAACGTTGTTATTAAATGATACTTTTATGATATTACTAATATATTTTAAAAATTTAGATGTTACCTTTGTAAAATGACAGAAGAACAAGTCATCTTAGTTGATGAAAACGACAATCAAATTGGGTTAATGCCAAAATTAGAAGCCCACAAAAAAGCCGTGCTTCACCGAGCATTCTCGGTATTTGTTTTTAATAGTAATAATGAGTTAATGCTACAACAACGTGCATTACACAAGTATCATTCTCCAGGTTTATGGACTAATACATGTTGTAGCCATCAACGTAATGGTGAGTCTAATATAGAAGCTGGCAAACGCCGACTACAAGAAGAAATGGGGTTTGTTACAGACTTAAAAGAAACCACATCTTTTATTTATAAAGCACCTTTTGATAATGGATTAACCGAGCACGAGTTAGATCATATAATGATTGGTAACTTTAATGATAATCCTACTATAAACCCAGACGAAGTAGCCGATTGGAAATGGATGCCATTAGAAGCCGTTAAAACAGATATGCAATATAATCCTGAGGACTACACAGCTTGGTTTAAGATTATATTTGAAAAATTTTATGAACACATAACTATTGATAAATGAAAGTAACTGTACACAGAAAAGCACATTTTAATGCTGCACATCGCTTATATAGAAAAGACTGGAGTTTTGAGAAAAATGATGCAGTCTTCGGAAAATGTAATAATCCTAACTTTCATGGTCATAATTACGAACTAATAGCAAGTGTTACTGGTGAGATTGACCCAGAAACTGGCTATGTTATAGATGTAAAAATATTAAAAGACATTATTAAAGCTGAAGTTGAAGATGCCTTTGACCATAAAAATTTGAATATTGATGTACCAGAATTTAAAGATTTAAATCCTACAGCAGAAAATATTGCAGTTGTTATACACAATAAGATAAAAGCAAAGTTAGAACCCAAGTTTCATTTAGAAATCACACTTTATGAAACCCCTCGTAACTTTGTAACTTATTCAGAATAAAATCACTTATGCACACATTTTTATATCCACTAAAATTTCAGCCTATTCTAAAAGATAAAATTTGGGGAGGAGAAAAGTTAATCACAAATTTTAATAAAGCTTCAAATTCTAAAAAACTTGGCGAAAGTTGGGAAATAAGTACCGTGCCAGGTGACATCTCTATGGTTGCTAACGGACCATTAAAAGGTAAAACTTTACAAGAATTGTTAAACGAATTTAAAGCTGAGTTTTTAGGCGAAACTAATTTTAAACGATTTGGCAAACAATTTCCGTTGCTAATAAAATTTATCGATGCCAAAAAGGATTTAAGTATTCAGTTACATCCAGATGACGCATTAGCAAAAAAACGACACAATTCTTTTGGTAAAACAGAAATGTGGTATGTAATGCAAGCAGATACAGATGCAAATTTAATAGTTGGTTTTAACCAAAAAATGGATAAAGACACGTATTTAAAACACCTTGAAGATAAAACACTTACTAAAATTTTAAATTTTGATAACGTAAAAACAGGTGATACATATTTTATTGAAGCGGGTAGAGTACATGCCATTGGTGCTGGTGTTTTGTTAGCAGAAATTCAGCAAACCAGCGATGTTACATACAGAGTTTACGATTGGGATCGTGTTGATGAAAGCGGTAACGAGCGTGCGTTACATAACGATATAGCTATTGATGCTTTTAATTTTGAAATGAAAGACAATTTTAGAGTAGATTATAAAAAAACTAAGAATGAAGCTAATACAATGGTTAGCTGTCCATTTTTTACAACAAATTATGTAGAATTAGATGCTAATTGTACAAAGAAAAACAAACACGATTCCTTTATAATTTATATGTGTGTAGAAGGCAAGGTCGAAATTTCTACACATACAACAAAAACGCTAATTTGTAAGGGAGAAACAATTTTAATACCTGCGGCAATTAAAGATTACCAACTTATATCTAACGATGCAAAATTACTTGAAGTTTACATTTAAAAATAGACCAAATAACAAAAAGGATTTAGTATTTTTGCAACACAAATAAACACGAATAATTATGGCAAATAAAAGAGATTTAAAAAAAGATATTAATTACGTTTTAGGTGATATTATAGAAGCTGTTTACGTTTGGGAACTAACCAATACAGAAAAGCCAACAGAAGAAAGTAATGCCGTTATAGACGAGGCTATTACAACTTTTGATAACCTTATAACACGCGTTAACGATAGAAGCGTAGAAGATAAAAAAGCACACTTTAAAGCTATTAATGCCGACCTAGAAACTAAAGGAAGAGCATTGATTGAAAAAATTAATAAATTATAATAATTTAGATTTGCAAAATTGAATACTTAAATTAAATTTGCAAATCTATTTTGCCGATGTAGCTCAGCTGGCTAGAGCAGCTGATTTGTAATCAGCAGGTCGTGGGTTCGAGTCCCTCCATCGGCTCTTAAAAAAAAATCTAATTGCTTTTGTAGTTAGATTTTTTTGTGTTTTTAAGAAAATAGTTAAGTACTACCAATTATGATTTAATATGAGCTTAAAAGCAAATAATTATTGTTGCTTTATTTGGGATTATAAAAAATAGAGCAAAGTCTTTTACAGTTTCAATTTTAATGAAACGGAAAGAAAAAAAAGGACGTTGTTAGTTTGTTTTTGGTAGTAATAGAACCAAATTTACTATTAGCAATAAGTATTCGCTGAAGACTTACATTTATAAAACAATAAATCCCCACTATAAAAGTGAGGATTAAAGTGATCGCACTAGGATTCGAACCTAGGACCGCCTGCTTAGAAGGCAGGTGCTCTATCCAGCTGAGCTATGCGACC
>JBMYXP010000111.1:0-7038 GCA_049608525.1 Winogradskyella sp. | reverse complement strand
TGCTTTATTTTTCTATTTCAGATAAAGAAAAAAATCATCGTTTTCTTTTACAGTAATTTCAATGCAAAAATGATATTATGAGCCTATATTTGTGTTTCAAAATTCAAAAAAAATGAAAACTATAAACGATTTTAACTTTCAAAATAAAAAAGCATTAATCCGTGTAGATTTTAATGTGCCACTAAACGCTAATTTTGAAGTTACAGATGCCACACGTATTTTATCTGCAAAGCCTACAATTATTAAGGTTTTAGAAGATGGCGGAAGTTGTGTTTTAATGTCGCATTTGGGCCGCCCAAAAGGTGTACAAAACGCGTTTTCTTTAAAACATATTATTCCTAAAATTGAAGACATACTAGGTGTTGAAGTAAAATTTGCAAGTAATTGTGTAGGCGATGAAGCTGAAGAAATGGCAAATGCGTTACAACCAGGCGAAATATTATTGCTCGAAAATTTACGTTTTCATGACCAAGAAACAAAAGGAGATAAAGTCTTTGCAGAGCAATTAGCTAGGTTGGGAGATATTTATGTAAACGATGCGTTTGGTACTGCTCATAGAGCGCACGCGTCAACAACAATTATTGCTCAGTTTTTTACCAAAAACAAGTGTTTTGGTAGCTTATTAGCTAAAGAAATTGAAAGTATAAAAAAAGTAATGGAAGATGGCGAAAAGCCCGTACTTGCCGTACTTGGTGGAGCAAAAGTATCGTCTAAGATTACAGTAATTGAACATATTTTAGACAAAGTAGATCACCTAATTCTTGGTGGTGGCATGATGTTTACCTTTATAAAAGCGCTAGGTGGTACAATTGGTAATTCTATTTGCGAAGACGATAAAATGGAGTTGGCATTAGAAATTTTAAAACAAGCGGAAGCAAAAGGTGTTAAAATTCATATCCCTGTAGATGTTGTTGCGGCAGATGCGTTTAGTAATGATGCTAACACACAAATTTGCGATGCTAAACACATACCAAATGGTTGGCAAGGTTTAGATGCAGGTCCTAAATCTATAGAAAACTTTAATACGGTTGTTAACCAATGTAAAACCATACTTTGGAATGGGCCTTTAGGTGTTTTTGAAATGGAAAGCTTTGCTAATGGTACCATTGCTTTGGGTAACTCTATTGCAAATGCTACAAAAAACGGAGCGTTTTCTTTAGTAGGTGGCGGAGATTCTGTTGCCGCAGTAAAGCAATTTGGTTTTGAAAACAAAGTAAGTTACGTAAGCACTGGCGGTGGTGCCATGTTAGAAAGTTTAGAGGGTAAAACATTGCCAGGTATTGCAGCTATTTTAGAAGATTAAATTATACACAAAATAGCGTTCTAAAATTTTATTAATAATAGGTAGTGCCTTACACCAAAAAACGTTTTTTAATGCAAATTAAACATTGGATTTTATTTTTCTGTTTCATATTTACAGCTACTAATTTTGCTCAAGTAAACAACACAAAACGATTAACAATAAACGAGCTTCTTGGTGGCAAATCTTATGTTATAGACACCATAATAAATAACGTAACGTATTATAAAGAAGCTATAAATACTTTAAATGATTATACAAGCACTAAAAATAGTGCTATTGAAACCATAACTAAAGAGTTAGAAAGTGGGCCATTGTTAGATATGAAAGCAGCAAAAGCGCTAGATAAAAAATGGCTAGACGAACTCTACAATAACACACTCTTTGATACCATTTATAAATCTGTAGCAGAACTTAATAATAAACCTGTAGATTACCCAGAATTATCAACAGACACCTTAAAAGCAAGGTTACAACGCTTAAATGCGAAAACACCTTTTAATGTAGAATACAACCCATCATTAGAGAACGTTATTAAAAGGTATTTAAAGTATAGACGTTCTACAATGGATCGTTTAATAGGTTTAAGTCATTTTTATTTCCCAATGTTTGAGCAAACGTTTGATGCGTATAACATTCCGTTAGAAATGAAGTATTTAGCCATTGTAGAATCTGCTTTAAAACCCAATGCAAAATCGCCAGTTGGTGCCACAGGCTTATGGCAGTTTATGTTTGCCACAGGTAAAGAATATAAATTAGATGTAAACAGCTATGTAGATGATCGTACGGATCCTATAAAATCTACAACTGCAGCAGCACAATATTTATCGAGACTTTACAAAATATACGGAGATTGGGATTTGGCCTTAGCGGCTTATAACTCTGGGCCAGGCAATGTAAATAAAGCCATAAGACGTTCTGGAGGTTATAAAAATTACTGGAATATTAGACCTCATTTACCACAAGAAACCGCAAGTTATGTCCCTGCGTTTTTAGCGACCATGTATATTTTTGAATTTTCAGAAGCACATGGTTTTAAACCCGAAAGACCACCATTTCACCTCATAAAAACAGACACCGTACATGTTAAGCAAATGATTAGCTTAGACCATGTTGCAGAAACTACAGGTGTAACCATGGAAGCGTTACAGTTTTTAAATCCGTCTTATAAGTTAGATATTATACCAAAAATTGAAGGCAAAACCTATCCATTACGATTACCACAAGAGGCAATGGGCATTTTTGTAACCAACGAAGCAAATATTTATGCCTATGCAAAAGCTGAATTTGATAAGCGCGAAAAACCACTACCTCAGCTTTTTAATGCAGATGCAAAAGTGCGATACCGTGTTAAAAGTGGAGATTATTTGGGCAAAATTGCCAGAAAATACGGAGTACGCGTTAGCCAAATAAAAAAATGGAATGGCCTTAGAACGAACAATTTAAAGATTGGACAACGCTTAACTGTATATCCTAGAAAACCAATGTAGTTGCGTGTTTTATAGTTATTGGTAAAAAGTGACTTTATAGAACTACTTAAAGCCTGTATAAGCTCGTTATATTTTACACTAACAGCTAGACTAAAAACAAAAAATGCCCTTAAAAGAGCGTTTTTTTGTTTTTTAAAATTAGAGGCTTAAACAACGGTTACGGATGTTGGCAGTAGTGCTTTATATTTTAACTTCAATAAATACCCTTTTTAATACTCCGTTCTTTTCAATGTGATGTACTTTAAGATATATTTTATTTTTAGCTTTATAAAAAATCTTAGAATGGATGAGTTTCACATATCCAATGAATAAATCTTTTTTGTAAACTTTAACAGCAAAATTATCAAACTCATTATTTGGTTCTAATTTATAAGATAATTTATCTCCAACAGATACTTGATTAGAAGAAATTTTGCTTTTTGTTAATCCTGCAATTTCAGTTATAAAATTCAAGTCTTTTACAGGATTCAAATCAGTTAAAAATTCAAAATTGTCGATAGGTAGAAAACCTTGAGTTTGAGATAGCATATAATAAGAGTCTGTTTTTCTGTTTCTATCAACTCTCCAAAAATCGTAAAATTCACTTAAGTCATTCCTTTCGGATTTTGATAAACGTTGAGCAAAGATTTCAATTACGTTTTCTGTATATTTTTTATTTGTATCGGGAAAACCTGTATATGGAATGAAACCAAGTTGTTTCGCCTCTTCTAAATTTTCTTGTATATATTCAAAGCGAGTGCCTTCAGATGTATTTCTTTTTATTACACCAACTGGAATTCTTCTTGAACCTGGTCCTTTTCTCCAAACTACAAATATGTTCCCAATTTTACTCACTTAATTCGTTTAATTTTTTTATGCGCAAATCTATTAATTTTATCATCAAATCTTTGCGTATATCTGATAATTTATGTTTTGATAGAGATTTAGGTAATTCTTTATCTATACTATAAATCAAAGTTTTTAACTTTTCATAAGAATACAATTCGTTTATTCTATTTATTGTTTTAGTGAAAACTGTTTTATATTCCATATCTAAATTCTTAAGTAGATCGAAGTGAGGTATTTTTTTTCCTTCTTCAAAACGAACTTCAGATTTCCCTTTTCGAACTACATAAGCTTCTATCATTTGATTATCTGTTAACATTTTTAAAATTCTATCATCAAGTAATTCTCTTCCTAAACAACAACCGCTATCATATATAGGTGAAAAATCAGTTTGAACTACTAAAGTTTGATTTATTAAAGTTGATTTTTTTGGTTTTAGGTTTTTTTCCTCATCTCTAATTCTTTGATATAAAGCACTTGAAGCTATGAATTTTTTTAACTTCGGAATTATTCTACCCAAAAAACTTTTTTTGGTTTTTATTTCTTTTTCAATTTCTAATATAGTTTCTTTAAACTTGGAGATAAAGCCCCAGTTTTCTTGATGCCTATCAGAATTTCCAATTATTGCATCAAAAATTAACATTTCTATAAATTTAGGTTCACATTCAGTTAAGTTAAAGTATTCTAATGTTTGTTTTATGAAGTTAAAAGTATATCTATACTCATCTGTATCAGGATTGTATTTTGAATCATATCCTCTCAAGTAATCAATGCCTTCTGATAGTTTATTTTCTGAATATTCTACCATTGATTTTGATAAACACCCGATTTGTTGTTCATCATTTACATCATAAGCAATATTATAATCAAGGATATAAAACCCAAGCCATTGTCCGATTTTTGATGAAACAATTTCACTCCAAAATTCCTTAGGATATTTAAAAGTTCCATCGTCTAGTTTTTTTGAGCCTTTAAAAAAGAATTCTATGTCATCTTGATTTATATAAATCTTTTTTGAACGTGTACCACCAGTACTAGAGTATGTTTTTTTATTCCAGTTAGCTATATCTGTAAAAGTAGGTTTGTATTTTAAAATATCAGACAATTTTTGTGTTTTAAATATAAACATACTGCTTATATAATTAATAATAAATAAAATGAAAATATTTTTGACGCAAGAGTGGGCATTACATTAATTTTGAGTATGTTATAAACAGTAATAGCGTTACTTTTTCTTTTACTAACCCACTCAAACCAACATAGTACCATTTAATCTTAAAGTAGTTATCAATTTTTTTACCATTTCTTTTTTAAATCTTAAAGATTGGAACGATATTAGCGGTAACAAACTAAAACAAAAACTTATGAGAGCATTTTATACATTATTGCTTTGTCTAGTATTAGTGGCATGTGGAGACAAAAAAGAGGACGAAAACAAAATCTATTTACCAGCATCTAATGGTAATCTAAATCATATTTCTGTTGCAGCAGATAATTTATTATGGGAAGGCAATGTTGGCGAAACCATAAGAGACCTCTTTGCAGCTCCTTTAACTGGCTTACCATTAGATGAGCCTGTGTTTAAGATGCGCCAAATACCAATTCAGGTTTTTGATGGGTTTGCAACACGTAGCAGAATTATACTTCAAATTGAAAAAGGTGCAGAACAAGCCTCAACAACTTTGGTAAACGATGCGTATGCAAAACCACAAACAGTAGCTATTGTTAAAGGTAAAAACGACAAAGATATTATTGCGCAATTAAAAGAAAATAAAGCAAAAATTATAGACGCTTTTAATAAAGAAGAGGTAAAAGAAAAACAACGACGCATTAAAATAGCCTTATTAGATGATAAAGATTTTGAAAACAAACTAGGCATTACTATAAACCTGCCTACTGCCTATAAAATTTCAAAAAATAGTGCTGACTTTTTATGGCTAAGAAAAAACTTTAACAATTCTAAAACGTTAGATCTTATGTTTTATGAAGTGCCCTTACAAACCATTTCTAAAGGAGATAGCACCATTGTAGATATTGTTAAAATGCGAAACAGAATTACAAAATCTAAAATCCCTGGAGAAGATGGTATTTACATGGCTGTAGAAGATGCGTATGCACCCGCATTATTTCAAACTATAATAGACAACAAACCCGCTTACGAGGTAAGAGGCCTCTGGGAAATGAAAGGCTATACTATGGCCGGTCCATTTATAACCTATGTTATAGAAGATAAAATAAACAACCGTTACATTGTTGCAGATGGCTACGTATATGCACCATCTTTAGAAAAACGCGATTATGTTTTTGAGTTAGAAGCTATCATTAAATCTATAAAAATTAAATAACCTCAACCCTATTGCTAAACACTTCAAAATTATCTTATTGGGAACTAAAAACGTGGCTATCTAATATAGATTTTACAATCGTTGGTAGCGGTATTGTTGGTCTTAATTGTGCGCTACATTTAAAACAACATTACCCCAAAGCCAAAATTTTAATTTTAGAAAAAGGTCTATTGCCGCAAGGTGCAAGCACAAAAAACGCAGGTTTTGCTTGTTTTGGAAGCCTAAGTGAAATTATTGACGACTTACACCATCACTCTAAAGAAGAGGTATTAGCGCTTATTAAAAAACGTATTAATGGCTTACAATTACTAAGAACCACTTTAGGAGACAAAGCAATAGATTATAAAAACCTTGGAGGTTATGAGCTGTTTTTAAACACAGATGAAACACTTTACCAATCTTGCATTGAAAAACAAAATGGCATTAACAAATTTCTGAAACCCATTTTTAAAACCGATGTTTTTTCCTTTAAAGAAAATACATTTAATTTTGAAACAATAAAACCAAAGGTTAGCTTTAATAAGTTTGAAGGGCAGATAGATACAGGTAAAATGATGGAAGCCTTGTTGCAAAACGTACAGCAATTAGGTATTAAAATTTTGAATAATTGTACGGTTGAAGCGTTTTCGGAAAACTTAAATTCTGTAACACTAAAAACCAATCATTTTACATTTTCTACATCTAAACTTTTAATAGCAACCAATGGCTTTGCAAAAAACCTCATAAAACAAGATGTAAAACCAGCCAGAGCACAGGTTTTAATTACTAAACCCATTAAAAATTTACATATTAAAGGCACATTTCATTTAGACCAAGGCTATTATTATTTTAGAAACATAGATAACAGAATCCTTTTGGGCGGAGGTAGAAATTTAGATTTTAAAACCGAAGAAACCACAGCATTTGGGCAAACTGAAATCATTCAAAATAAATTAAAAAATCTTTTAAAAACAACCATTTTACCAAACACTAATTTTGAAATAGACCACCAATGGTCGGGTATAATGGGAGTAGGCAAGCAAAAAAAGGCAATAGTAAAACAACTCTCTAATAACGTGTTTTGCGGAGTACGTTTAGG
>JBMYXP010000110.1:0-7076 GCA_049608525.1 Winogradskyella sp. | reverse complement strand
AGATAATACGTTAGAAGAAGTTGTTATTGTAGGTTCTGGTGTAATTGATTTAGCTAGTGACAGAAAAACACCTGTTGCTGTATCTACAATTAAGGCTAGTGAAATTCAAAATAAAATAGGGGCTCAAGATGTTACAATGACATTAGTTAATACACCATCTGTTTATGTTGCAGGTCAGTCTGGTGGATTTGGAGATTCTAGAATGAGTGTTCGTGGTTTTGATCAAAGTAATACGGCTTACTTGTTAAACGGACAGCCAATTAATGGTATGGAAGATGGTAAAATGTACTGGTCTAACTGGTCTGGTGTAAATGATATTGCAAGTGTTGTTCAAATTCAGCGTGGTTTAGGGTCTTCTAAATTAGCTATTTCTTCTGTTGGTGGTACTACAAATTTTGTAACTAAAACTACAGATAAAAGAGAAAGTGGCTATGTTTTTACAGGTATTGCTAATGATGATTATATCAAAAACACAGTACAGTATAGTACTGGTAAAAATGAAAAAGGTTGGGGAACAAGCTTAATGCTTAGTCACTGGCAAGGTGATGGTTATAATGAAGGAACTTTTGGACAAGGACAAACGTATTTTGTTTCTGTTGGTTATACACCAAACGATAATCATAACTTTAATTTTTTAATTACTGGCGCACCACAATGGCACGATCAAAACTTCTCTAAGAGCATTTCTACATACTTAGAAAAAGGAAGAAAATACAACAATAATTGGGGTACTTATAAAGGGCAGTATTTAACAGAAAGAAGAAATTTTTATCACAAGCCAGTAGCTAATTTAAACTGGGATTTTAATATTAATAGTAAATCTAAATTATCTACTGTACTTTATGCATCATGGGGTCGTGGTGGTGGAACTGGTGGCCGAGGAAATAGAGAGCGTACTGCTGACGGATATGTTGATTACGATGCTATCTACGCAAAAAATGCTTTGGTTACAGATGGAGCTGGAGTTAATTTTGGTAATGATTCTTACATTACAAGAGCTTCAATGAACTTACATAGCTGGTACGGCTTAGTATCTAATTTTGAAACTGAACTATCAGAAAACTTAACTTTAAACTTTGGTTTAGATTTAAGAACGTATTATGGTGAGCACTTTAGAGTGGTAGAGAATTTTCATGGACTTAACTCTTGGAGAGAGGATATCCGTTTAAGAGATCAAAATGATAACCACAATACTTATGGGTCTTTTGGAACATATAAGTTTGTTGAAACTACTAGAGACTTATCTGCTAACCCATGGAGTGCATTAACTGCTAGTTTTGATCAAGATGAAAAAATTGCTTATAGTAATGACGAGCGTATTACTTATGGAGGTGTGTTTACACAGTTAGAATATTCTAAAGATAACTTATCTGCATTCTTTCAAGGTTCTGCATCTAATCAATCTCATCAACGTTTCGATCATTATCAGTACGCTAATCAATCTCTTATTGATGGAACTTCTACTCAAAATGCTGTTGACGGAAATGGAGACCCAATTGCTTTACCAGCTGGTATTACTGATGGAGTAGATTCTGAAAAAGTAAGTAATTTTGGTTTTAACGTTAAAGGTGGTGTTGGTTATATAGTTAATGAAGACCATAAAATATATGCTAATGCAGGCTATTATTCTCGTCAGCCATTTCATGATAATATTTTTTCAAACTATACAAACGAAATTAACCAGTACACAGAAAATGAAAAGATTTTGGGTATAGAAGCTGGTTACGCATTTAAGTCACCTTATTTTACGGCAAATGTAAACTTATACAGAACAAACTGGAAAGGTAGAGTTGGTAGTACAACAGCTACTGATAATTTAGGTAATTTAATCTCTACGGTAAGTTTTGGTCAAGAACAAACACATACAGGTGCTGAACTTGATTTTACAGCAAGACCATTTGAAAAATTAAGACTTAAAGGATTCTTATCTGTTGGTGATTGGGTATATGTTGGTGAAACGATACAACAAGTAAGAGATGAAGAACAAAACATAACAGGTGAAACTAAAGTTGATATTGATGGTGGTAAAGTTGGTGATGCTGCTCAGTTTACTGTTGGTTTAGGTTTTGATTATAGAATTTGCGATAATCTTTCAATAGATGCAGATTGGAGAATGTATGATGACTTATATGCTAATGTAGGTGCAGTTAAAGAAAACCTTGAATTGCCATCTTACGATATTGTAGATATGGGTGTATCTTACAAAATGATTGTAGGAAAAGAAAAAGATAAATCTATTAATTTTAGAGCAAATGTTAATAATGTGTTCTATGAAGTATATTTATCGGATCTAAGAACTGCAAATGCAGCAGAAGCTGGAGACGAAACATATAAAGGAATCAATGTTTCTAACCAAGGGTATTTTGGTTTGGGTAGAACATGGAACTTTAGCATACGCTATAAATTCTAAATAAAAAGGTTTTACTCCTAAGTAATCTACACAGATTATTTGCGGATTAAAATTATTGTCTAAATCTCAATGAAGTTAGTGCTTCATTGAGATTTTTTCATTTTGTAGTGTTTAAGTTGTGCTAATGTTGTTTTTGCACGTCTTTGTTGTTCTATTATGATGTAAATAAAACTAGGTATATTCCGTTTCTAATACGTATGCTATTTTATTTTGAAATAGAATTGTAAGTATGTATTACTATGTTAGTATTTTTAATAGCATAGAACTGCCTAGATTTAAACTATACAATAGTATTTATACCATTTCTGCATTAAAATTACCGCAACAAAACCCCCTTTTTCCTTTTCTTTTTTAACATATAAAGAAACCGCAACTAGGCTATGATTTATTTTTTTCAAATAAAGAAAAAAATCATTGTTTTTTTTACAGTAATTTCAATGCAAAAATGGAATAATCAAAAAAGTTGCATTTGTTACTAGAATATAGCAAAAACTAAAAGAGGTTAACTTAAATTTAAGCAACCTCTTTCAAATTTATTAATTCTGATTAAAAACTAAGATACAGCTTTCAACTTTTTTAAAGTAGATTTAGACAATTTGTCTTCAGCATAAGTTTCAGTTACATTTAGTTTTGTTTCTCCAGAGCCTGGTAAATGAAACATAGCATCGGTTAAAATTTCTTCGCAAAGCGAACGTAATCCACGTGCGCCCAACTTGTATTCAATGGCTTTGTTTACAATATAATCTAACGCACCATCGGTGATTGTAAAATCTACCTCATCCATAGAAAGCAATTTTTTGTATTGCTTTATAATGGCATTTTTTGGTTCTGTTAAAATGGCTCTTAACGTTTTGGCATCTAACGGATCCATGTGGGTTAAAACAGGTAAACGGCCAATAATTTCGGGTATAAGACCAAAATCTTTTAAATCTTTTGGAATAATGTATTGCAAAATGTTGTTGTTATCTACTGTGTTATCTGCATTAATACTACTGTAACCAATAGCTTGCATATTTAAGCGTTTAGTAATAACACGCTCAATACCATCAAAAGCTCCGCCTGCAATAAATAAAATATTTTCGGTATTAACTTCAATGAATTTTTGATCGGGGTGTTTTCGACCACCTTTTGGCGGTACATTAACAACTGTGCCTTCTAATAGTTTTAATAAGGCTTGTTGTACTCCTTCACCAGATACATCTCTAGTTATTGAAGGATTATCACTTTTGCGAGCAATTTTATCTATTTCATCTATAAAAACAATACCACGTTCTGCTTTTTCTAAATTATAATCTGCGGCTTGTAATAAACGGGTTAATATACTTTCTACATCTTCACCAACATAGCCCGCTTCCGTTAAAACTGTTGCATCTACAATAGCTAAAGGTACATTTAGCATTTTGGCAATAGTTTTTGCCATAAGGGTTTTGCCAGTACCCGTTTGCCCTACCATAACGATGTTACTTTTTTGTATTTCAATATCATCATCTGTAGGTGGTTGTAGTAAACGCTTGTAGTGATTGTAAACAGCAACAGACATAACACGTTTTGTGTAGTCTTGCCCAATAATGTATTCGTCTAAAAACCCTTTAATTTCTTTAGGTTTTTTTAGCATTAACTCAGCACTTAGCTCTGAGTTGTTATTTTGTTTAGATTCTTCTGTTACAATGCCATGTGCCTGTTCTATACAGCGATCGCAAATATGTGCATCTAAACCCGCAATAAGTAAGCTAGTTTCTGGTTTTTTTCTACCACAGAATGAACACTCTAATTCTTCTTTTGCCATAATTTATGTTATTAAAAAGATTAAAAAAATTGAATGATACTCTCAACCTTTCAATCTTTCAATCTTTCAATCTTTCAATTTTTGAATTTTTGAATTTTTCAATCTTTCAATATTTATTTACGTTTTAAAACTTCATCAATCATTCCGTATTCTAAAGCTTCTTGTGAACGCATCCAATAATCTCTATCAGAATCTTTTTCTACTTGTGCAATACTTTTGCCAGAATGCTGTGCAATAACGGCATACAATTCTTCTTTTACACGTATGGTTTCTTTTAAAGCAATTTGCATGTCGCTTAATTGGCCTTGTGTGCCACTACTTACCTGATGAATCATTACACGCGAGTGTGTTAGTGCTGAGCGTTTTCCTTTTTCGCCTGCACATAATAATACAGCTGCCATAGATGCGGCAATACCTGTACAAATTGTGGCTACATCTGGTTTTACAAACTGCATGGTGTCGTATATACCTAAACCTGCATAGACTGAACCACCTGGAGAATTGATGTAAATTTGAATATCTTTTGAAGCATCTACACTTTGTAAAAATAATAATTGCGCTTGTATAATATTAGCAACATGGTCGTTAACTCCTGTGCCTAAAAAAATGATACGATCCATCATTAAACGCGAAAACACATCCATTTGTGCAACATTTAACTGACGTTCTTCAATAATGTTTGGTGTTAAGTTAGATGGGTACATGCTATCTATCATCTTACTATAATAGTTACTATTGATGCCTTGATCTTTAGTCGCAAATTTTTCGAATTCTTTACCGTAATCCATATAATTTTTTAATCTTTTTTAATTAGTGATGTTTATCTTTTATAAAACAAGTGGCTGCACTTAGTGTCATCTCTTTTTTTCTAAGAAAAAACGGTTACAAAAAAAGCGCAAAACCGTTGTAAGTTTTACGCTTTAAAGATACTATTATTTTTGAAGTTTATTAACTGTAAAATTCTTTTACAAAATCATCGTAAGTTATCTCTTTTGTTTTGAGATTTGCTTCAGTTTTATAAAATTCTAATAATTTCTGACTCATCAATTGTTCAGATAAGCGTTTTACTTCGTCTTGGTTGCCTAAAATACGAGCAGCAATGTCTTCTAACTCTTTTTCGGCTGGGTCTAATTGTCCAAACTGCGCCATTTGTACTTTAATCATGTCCATGGCAAAAGCTTTTAATTCTTCAAACTGAACTTGTAAGTTGTGTTCTTTAATTAGTTTGCCTTCTATTAACTGGTAACGCATGCTTTTTTCAGATTTTTCGTATTCTGCTTTGGCCTGTTCTTCAGTCATTGGTTCTTCGCCAGCAGTTTGCATCCATTTTTGTAAGAAACTTGCTGGTAAATCAAATTTTGTGTGTTCTACTAAATGCTCAGTAACGTCGTTTAATAATTTTTGATCGCCTTGTTGCTTAAACTGCTTTTCAGACTCTTCTTTTATCTTATCTTTTAATTCGGTAACAGATTTTACTGTGTCTTTACCAAATAATTTATCAAATAACTCTTGGTCTAAGTCTGCTAATACTCTGGTGTTAATTTCTGTAATTTCAAAATTAACATCGATATCTAAACCATGAGCATCATCGTGAGCTACTTTTAAAGCATTTATTAAATCGTGATCATCGTTAAATAAACCTTTTGTTTTTAAGGTAATAACGTCTCCTATTTTAGCACCGATAAATTGTTTGGCATTTGCTTTACCTTTTAATTTATCTAAAGTTAGCATTGTAGAGTTGTTAATTTCTTTTTCGTCGTTAGTAAACACACCTGTAATTTCAGCATCTTTTGTAACTTCGGTTTCAGAAATTAATTTTCCGTATTGCTTTTGAAGCTGTTCAATTTGGTTGTTAACCATTTTGTCATCTGCAATAATAGTGTAATGTTTTATCGCTTTTTTACTTTTAAGATTAACCTCAAATTGTGGAGCTAAGCCTAATTCAAATTCAAAAGTAAACGCATCTGCGTCCCAATCTAAATCGTCTTGTGCTTTTGGTAACGGATTGCCTAAAACGTCTAGTTTTTCTTCCACTAAATATTTGCCAAGAGCCTCTTGTAGCATTTTATTTACTTCGTCAACCAATACCGCTTTACCATATTGTTTTTTTACCATTCCCATGGGTACATGTCCTTTTCTAAAACCAGGAATGTTTGCGGTTTTACGGTAATCTTGTAGTATTTTTTCAACCTTATCGTTATAATCTTCTTTAGTGATATTCACTTTTACAACGGCATTTAAAGCATCGCTATTTTCTCTTGTAATATTCATTGTTTTTCAAACTAAAATTGGGCTGCAAAAGTACATTTTTTTTCGCAACCCAACAACAGTTTTAAACGCTTGGTTTTTGTTAGTTCTTATCTGTTTTTAAGAATGAATGAAATAGGGATTGAAGTAACGTTAGTAGTAAGCTAAAAAGTAAGGCCCACCAAATTCCGTTTACAGAAAATCCGCTAATAAGCTTATCTGCAAGCAAAATTATTACGGCATTTATCACTAATAGAAACAAGCCTAACGTTAATAGGGTAACAGGTAAGGTTAAAATGACCAAAATTGGTTTAACCAATAGGTTTAATATTGAAAGGACAACAACAACACAAATTGCAGTTATATAGCCATCAATAGCAACACCATTTAGTACTTCTGCTAATACAATAACGGCTAAAGCGTTTAATAAGAGTTTTAGTATAAGTTTCATTTTTATAGGGATTAAGGGTTTAAATTATTTTGAAATTAAGATACGCTATTTTTAGGACAAATAAAAGCAATACCTCCTTTTTTCTGTAACCGATTTAATACCAACTAGTGCTATGTTTAGATAACTTTATAATAAAAAAAACAAGAAAAATAACTGCGACACTACCTTTTAAAAAGGTAGAT
>JBMYXP010000109.1:0-7091 GCA_049608525.1 Winogradskyella sp. | reverse complement strand
ACGATCGTGAAGATTTTGCACAAGTACTCACAAATATTATTGAAGAATGGGCAACTACCGAGACCATAACCGCTTAACGGCAAACATACTGTTGCAAAATTTAGCAATTGGGTTTAATTGATTTTTATTAAAACAGAAAAAACAATTTATTTTTTTGAATTAAAAACAGCATTTAATTCGTAATTTTAGGCTTGTACAACTAACTCTGTTTCTATATGCAATTTTCAAACTTTATAGTAGTAATACTGTTTTCATTTTTTAGCTTAAACCTGCAATCACAAAACATTAAAGCACCAAATTATGATGCTTTAGAGTACAGGCTTATTGGTCCTTTTAGAGGAGGGAGAAGTGCTGCCGTAACAGGAGTGCCAAACCAACCCAACCTATATTATTTTGGAGCTACTGGCGGAGGTATTTGGAAAACAACAAATGGTGGTCGCCAATGGGAAAATATTTCCGATGGTTTTTTTGGGGGTAGTATTGGGGCAATAACAGTCTCTAAAAGCGACCCAAATGTGATTTACGTTGGCGGAGGTGAAAAAACGGTAAGAGGAAATGTATCGTCTGGTTATGGCATCTGGAAAAGTGAAGACGCTGGTAAAACGTGGACCTCTTCAGGATTAAAAAACTCAAGGCATGTGCCGCGTATTGCTGTGCACCCAACAAATCATAATATTGTTTACGCAGGTGTTTTAGGGAATATTTATAAACCAACGCAAGAGCGTGGAGTTTACAAGAGTAGTGATGGCGGAAAAACGTGGAAAAAAATCTTGTTCTCAAACGAGCATGCAGGTGTTGTAGATTTAATTTTAGACCCAACAAATCCTAGAGTTTTATACGCATCAACATGGCGAATTAATAGAACACCTTACAGTTTAAATTCTGGTGGAGATGGTTCTGCATTATGGAAAAGTACAGATAGTGGAGACACTTGGACAGAAATTTCAACTCACAAAGGATTTCCAGAAGGCACTTTAGGTATTATTGGGGTTACAGTATCTCCAATAAACAGCCAACGCGTTTGGGCAATTATAGAAAATAAAGACAACGGAGGTTTGTACAGAAGTGATGACGGAGGCGAAACTTGGAAGCACGTCAATAGCGAACGCAAATTACGTCAACGTGCGTGGTACTATACAAGGTTATATGCCGATACTGAAGATGTAAATACAGTCTATGTATTAAATGTACGTTACCACAAAAGTACAGATGGTGGTAAAACATTTGGCACTTACAATGCGCCACACGGAGATCATCACGATTTATGGATTGCACCAGAAAACCCAAAACGTATGATTATTGGTGATGATGGTGGAGCGCAGGTAACTTACAATGGTGGCAAAACGTGGAGCACCTACCACAACCAACCTACCTCACAATTTTATAGAGTAACAACAGATAACGCATTTCCGTATCGTATTTATGCCGCGCAACAAGATAATTCAACCGTTAGAATACCACACCGCACCGACGGAATGTCGATAACAGAAGCGGATTGGGAAAGCACCGCAGGTGGTGAGTCAGCGCATATTGCCGTAGATCCAAAAGATAACGATATCGTTTATGGTGGAAGCTACGGCGGGTTTTTAACACGCAAAAACCATAGAACAAAATCCGTTAGAGCTATAAATGTTTGGCCAGATAACCCAATGGGACATGGAGCTGAAGGTATGAAATATCGTTTTCAATGGAATTTTCCGATACTATTTTCAAAACACAATCCAAATCGATTATATACCTTTTCACAACACGTACATGTTACCGAAAATGAAGGCCAATCTTGGGCTATTATTAGTCCAGATTTAACCCGAAACGACCCCGAAAAATTAAAATCTTCTGGAGGCCCTATTACACAAGACAATACATCGGTAGAGTATTACTGTACCATTTTTGCAGCAAACGAGTCTCCACTAAGAGAGGGTTTGTTGTGGGTTGGTAGCGATGATGGTTTAATAAACGTAACACGAGACGGAGGAAAAACATGGACAGATGTTACTCCCAAAGGCATGCCAAAATGGATGATGATAAACAGTATAGAACCAAGTGCTTTTAATGAAGGCACTTGTTTTGTTGCAGGCACAGCCTATAAAACAGGAGATTTTGCTCCCTATTTATATAAAACCACAAACTACGGAAAAACGTGGACAAAAATAACCAACGGAATTAACCCAGAACATTTTACAAGAGTGCTAAGGGAAGACCCAAAACGCAAAGGCTTGTTGTATGCTGGTACAGAAACAGGAATGTACCTGTCTTTTAATAACGGTAAAGATTGGAAACCGTTTCAGCTCAATTTACCAATTGTACCAATTACAGATTTGGCGATAAAAGACAATAATTTAATTGTGGCAACACAAGGCAGAAGTCTTTGGGTTATTGACGATTTGTCTGTAATTCATCAACTGTACAACGCAGATTTAAGCAACCCTTTTTTGTTTAAACCAAAAGATACTTACCGTATGCGAGGTGGAAGTAAGGCGGTGAGTAAAACAGAAGGTACTAATCACCCAAATGGTGTTGTAACGTATTTTAATTTGAAAGATTTTAAAGACAAAGATAAAGTGTCCCTAACGTATTTTGATACTAAAGGAGATACTATTATAACGTACACCAATACAGACAAAAAAAATAAACTAAAAGTAAAAAAAGGTGCCAATAAGTTTGTTTGGAATATGACGTACCAAGGAGCAGAAAAACTACCGGGAATGATTTTATGGTGGGCAAGTTTAGAAGGGCCAAAAGCAATTCCTGGAACTTATAATGTGAGTTTAAATGTAAACGGAGAAGACCAATTACAACCCTTTACAATTTTAGCAGATCCAAGAGCCGAAAGTACACAGGCAGATATGGAACAGCAATTTGCATTTATAAAAGCGGTAAATAAGACTATGGATAATGCACACAAATCTATTAAAAAGATACGAAAAGTTAATAAACAGCTAAGCGCATTTCAAAAACAATATGCAGATAACGAAACCGTAAAAGTATTAGTAGAAAAAGCAAAAAAACTAGAAGAGCAATTATCTAATATTGAGAAAGAACTGTACCAAACTAAAAATAGAAGTAGGCAAGATCCGCTAAATTTTCCTATTCGGTTAACCAATAAATTAGGGCATTTAAACGCATTAGTTCGCATGGGAGATTTTGCGCCAACAGCGCAAGATATAGCGGTTAAAAATGAGTTAACAATTCAAATAGAAAATCAATTATCTGCTTTTAATACCATTTTAAATGATGAGGTAAAAGCGTTTAATGCTGCATTTAATGCCAAACAATTAAATTATTTATTTGTTGAGGATTAGATTAACTCAAAAATTTTAAAAACACTAAATTTAAGCAGAATGCGATTACTGCTTTCGCAGAAATAAAATGGAATACAACTACATAAAATCACTACACCTCATTTTTGTAATTACATGGTTTGCAGGGTTATTTTACATACCAAGATTATTTGTATATCAAATAGAAGCGTTTTATAAACCATCGCCAGAAAAAGAAATTTTAGGCAAACAACTTAAACTTATGGCAAAACGCTTGTGGTTTATCATCACTTGGCCATCGGCAATTTTGGCAACTATCTTTGCGGTATGGCTGCTTATATTAGTGCCAAGCTGGTTAAACCAAAGTTGGATGCATGTAAAATTAGCCTTTGTACTTTTACTATACATTTATCAATATAAAACACATATATATTACAAACAGCTTCAAAAAGATGAGGTTAAGGTAACTTCAAATTTTATGCGAATTTGGAACGAAGGAGCCACTTTTATTTTGTTTGCAGTTGTTTTTTTAGTTATTTTAAAAAGTGCAATAAGTTGGGTTTTTGGTGTTATAGGAATTATTGTTTTAGCTAGTCTTTTAATGTTGGGTTTCAAACTTTATAAATCAATTAGATCTAAAAACCCTGAGGCCTAAAACTAAAAAAGACAACTTACCTATTAAAATATGTGTTAAGAATTTATAACCCTGTATTTTGGATTGATTATTGCTACATTGTTTTAGACCAATTACAACTTAAAACACATTCTATTTCTTGGGTGTTTAGTAAAATACAGACCAATGAAAATAAAAAAACTGTCTTTACGAGCAAGAATATTTGTAGCCATGATACTTTTGGTGTTATTGGCTTCAATATTAATAGCTGCAGTAACTATTTACCAATACAATGAAGAAGCAAAAGATTATCACCGAGAACGCTTAGAGCGAAAAGAAAAAGCCATTAGAGAACATATCAATTTTATACTCAATGGTAGAGAAAACACATATGAGGTTAAGACAGCGAATATTCCCTTAATTTTTAAAGATAAAATTTTTGAGATAGATGCCATTCACAACCTTCAAATTAGCCTTTATGATTTAGAAGGGCAATTACTTAAAAGCTCAAAACGAACCATACATAGAGATACCATAGAGCAGTGCTTAGACGCCAAGGTGTTAAACACGTTATCTAACACAGTTGCGCATCGTTATGTTTTAAAAAATGAAGAAAACGGACAAACATTTCAATCGTCTTACACGTATATTACAGACGAAAAGTCTAAAAATTTAGCCATCTTAAATTTACCCTATTTAGAAAACGACGATTTTTTAAACAAAGAATTAAAAGAGTTTTTAATACGCTTAGGGTATGCCTATTTGGCTATGATTTTAGTAGCTATTGTGTTTGCTTATTTTATTTCAAAATACATTACAAAATCACTAAAAACCATAAGTGATAAGTTGAAACAAATACGGCTAGAAAAACGCAACAAAAAAATTGTAATAACATCGTCTAGCGAAGAAATAGAAACACTTGTAAACTCGTACAATAGTATGATAGATGAGCTTGAAGATAGTGCTGTAAAATTAGCAACAAGTGAGCGCGAACAAGCTTGGCGCGAAATGGCAAAACAAGTGGCGCACGAAATTAAAAACCCATTAACACCTATGCGTTTAAGCGTGCAAAGTTTTCAGCGAAAATTTAATCCAGAAGACCAAGATATTCACCAAAAGGTTAAAGAATATAGCAACACACTAATACAGCAAATAGACACAATGAGTTCTATAGCTTCAGCGTTTTCTAACTTTGCTAAAATGCCCGCACAAAAAAGTGAGGTTTTAAATGTTACACATATCGTAAAATTAGCACTCGATATATTTAACGAACACTATATTTCTTTTGAAGCCACAGACAACGATGTTATTGCAACTTTTGACAGAACACAACTTATTAGAGTCGTAACCAATTTAGTAAAAAACGGCATACAAGCCATACCAAGCGATTCTGAAAATCCAAAAATTGAAGTCGCTGTTTTTACCAATGAAGACCAAGTAACCATTACTGTTAAAGACAATGGCTCTGGTATAACAGAAGAGAATAAAACCAAAGTGTTTGAGCCAAAATTTACTACCAAAACTAGCGGCATGGGCTTGGGTTTAGCTATGGTAAAAAAAATTGTTGAAGCTTATAATGGAAGTATTACCTTTACAACCCAACACCAAAAAGGGACTGTTTTTACAGTTACATTTCCGGCAAAGACCACAATCACATAATAATCTGTAATTTTTAGCCTTGTTAAAAAACTTTAGTGTTACAAACTAATGTAACTTTGTACATTGTAACCGTGTTATAAAAACGATACTATTTAAAACTAAAATTCTATGAACTACAAAAACATACAATCAAAACACTCTAACGGAATCACAACAATTACCATTAACAGACCCAGCAAATTAAATGCCTTAAATAAAGACACCATACAAGAGTTACATAATGCTTTTAATGCAGCTAATAAAGATGCTGCCACTAAAGTTATTATATTAACAGGAAGCGGAGAAAAAGCATTTGTTGCAGGTGCAGATATTAGCGAGTTTGCCGATTTTAGTGTTAATGAAGGCGGAAAACTTGCCGAGCAAGGGCAAGAGTTGTTATTTAATTTTGTAGAACAATTAAGCACACCAGTTATTGCTGCCGTTAACGGATTTGCACTTGGTGGAGGTTTAGAACTCGCAATGGCATGTCATTTTAGAATAGCAAGTAATAATGCTAAAATGGGTTTGCCAGAAGTTTCTCTTGGTGTAATTCCTGGGTATGGTGGCACACAACGGTTACCACAATTAGTTGGTAAAGGCAGAGCTATGGAAATGATAATGACAGCAGGTATGATTGATGCTAATAGTGCTTTAAAATACGGTTTGGTAAATGATGTCGTTACGTTAGAAGAATTAATACCACTTTGCGAAAAAATTGCAAGTAAAATAATGCGCAACTCCTCTGTTGCTATTAGTAAAGCTATAAAAGCTGTAAATGCTAATTATACAGATGGTAAAGATGGTTACAACGTAGAGATTAAACAATTTGGTAAATGCTTTGGCACTAAAGATTTTATAGAAGGCACAACTGCTTTTTTAGAGAAACGTAAGGCTGATTTTCCTGGGGAATAGGATTTAATTATGATTTTTTTGAATGGACTATAAACAACTTATAACTACCATAAACGAAAAACAAATTAAGACTTTTAAAAATCTCGTAGATTTTAGAGGTGAAAAGCAATCTAGCTTACCTACTAAAAGAAGAGGTATGTATTGGATTTGGTCTAATCTTACATTAGATGAATTAGCCAAGATAGATAAATCAACCAAGATAAAAATTAAGCCAAACACAAAAGAAGTCCCAATTAAAGAATTAGTATCAAGAAGGAGAAATTTAAAAAATAGCTGTAAAGTTAACTATAATGGATACACGGTTGTTTATAATGGAATTGGTGGTTATAAAAAAGAACCACCTGCAGCTGGATTAAGAAAGAGAATAAATCAAGAAATTAATTGCTCAAGTAACAGAACAGGAACTTTAAATTTAGAAAATAGATTTGATGATTTTAATACTATTGAGAATTGGGCAGTAAGCTTTTTTGACTTTGATGATGAAGAAAACAAAGAGATTTTAAAGAAATCACCAATAGAAGGGACTAATTTTTATTTAGACCATGCAAAAAACTTAGAAATTGATTGGAGAGTAGAATTTGGGACACCTATTTTAACACGTCATTAAAATAGCAAAACAACACAACACGTTCTCACACAATTTATTAAAATCTATAAACTACCTCTCA
>JBMYXP010000108.1:0-7250 GCA_049608525.1 Winogradskyella sp. | reverse complement strand
CATGCTTTAGTTTATAAAATACTATTGTTTTTTATAACCACATTTTTTATTGTTTATTTATTTCCTAAAACAGGAAAATTTAGATATTCTTTTGAAAAAGGAAAACCATGGCAATCTGAGATTTTATATGCACCTTTCAATTTTGCAATAAAGAAAACTCAAGATGAAATTGAAAAAGAAACTTCAGAAATTGAAAAAAATAACCCTATTTATTTTGATATAAATGAAGATTTAAAAGCAGAGGTTTTGTTGGCTTATAAAGCACAATTTAAAGTAGCATTTAAAGATTCTATGGCTGCCAATAATCTAAGTTCTGTAACGTACAAAAATGGGGAATTATTAATTAACACGCTTTATGCAAACGGAATTTTAGACTCGGACTATAAGTATAGAAGTGATAAACCTATTGTGTTAGTGTCTTCTAATACCATAAAAAAACAGTTAGAATACAGCGATTTATTTAATGTTAATGATATAAGAAATCAAATAGATAAGCAATTTAGTGATGGTATTTCGCCCCAAGTACGTACCAAAATAATATCCTTATTTTTTGATGTTATAAAGCCAAACGTATCTCTAAATGAAAATTTAACTAATAAAACTTTAGAAGATCAACTCTCTAACATTTCTTTGGTAAGAGGTAGCGTAGAAAAAGGTACTTTAATAATTTCAAAAGGTCAGGTTGTTGAAGACGAACAGTATAAAATATTAAAATCGTTAAAATCTGAGCGCGAATCACAAACTTGGAATTCTACTAATTACAATTGGGTGCTTGTGGCTTACACACTTTTGGTGGCTTTAGCGCTTTTAATGTTGCTGTTGTTTTTAAGAAAATACAGAATAGATGTATTTCTTAACACTATAAAAGTTACATTTATTTTCTTCAATATTGGGGTAATGGTTTTTTTAACCACGCTGGTAATTAACTATAATTCACAATACATTTATGTGGTGCCGTTGTGTATTTTACCGCTAGTTTTAAAAGCTTTTTTCGATGCCAGATTGGGCTTGTTTGCTCACGTATTAACCGTATTGTTACTGGGGTTTATTGTACCAAATAGTTACGAATATATGTTTTTGCAAATTATAGCAGGTATTGTAACTATTCTTACGGTTTCAGAACTTTATAAGCGTGCCAATTTATTTATCTCAGTAGGGCAAATTACATTCATTTATATTTTGGCCTATTTTGCGTTTTCTGTAATACACGAGGGGCAGGTAACGAGCTTAAAATGGGATACCTTTGGTTTGTTTATACTTTGTGGTTTGGCAACTTTATTTGTTCAACCTTTAATTTATATTTATGAGAAGGTTTTTGGGTTAGTTTCTGATGTGTCGTTATTAGAATTATCAGATACAAATACTAAGCTTCTTAAAGAACTCTCTAATACTGCACCAGGTACATTTCATCATTCTTTAAATGTGGCAAACTTGGCTGAAGCATCTGCAAACGAAATTGGTGCAAATGCAATGTTAGTTAGAGTTGGCGCGTTATACCACGATATTGGGAAAATGAAAAACCCAACCTATTTTACCGAAAACCAGAGTACAGGCATAAATCCGCATAACGAATTATCGAGTACAGAAAGTGCCAAAATTATTGTGGACCATGTTATAAATGGGATTGAAATTGCGAAAAAAAATAAATTACCAGATCGTGTTATCGATTTTATAAGAACGCATCATGGTACAAGTTTGGTTTATTATTTTTATAGAAAAGAAAAAGCTGAAAATGAACATGTTAAAATTGAAGATTTTTCATATTTAGGTCCAAAACCGTTCAGTAAAGAAACGGCTATATTAATGATGTGCGATAGTGTTGAAGCAGCTTCTAAAAGCTTAAAAGAACCAACAACGATAAAGATTAATGACTTTGTAGAAAATATTATAAATAAGCAAATGGAAGGCGGTCAGTTTTTAAACGCTAATATTACCTTTAAAGAGATTCAATCTATCAAAAAAGTATTGAAGCAAAAACTAGCAAATATTTACCATTTACGTATTGCGTACCCTGAGTAATTAAAATTGTTAAGATTTATGGTAATAAAAACTCCTTAAAATAAAATTAAGTACATACAAAGGTGTTATTTCTTTTTGTTTCTCTTATTGTAATTTTTATCGCCACGAGTTTTTGGTTTTTTATACTTTGCCGCAATTTTAAATTTGTAAGAACCTCCTAAATTTTGCTTAGAGTTCTTTTCAGATTTTTCATGAAACGCAGGTCCAGGCGCATCTTCATCTCTTCGTTTTATTGGGTTGTACCGTTCTTTAATTAGTGTACGTTCTTCATCAATTAATTCTGTAGAAATTTTAACAGCTTCAGGGATTTCTAAAGTATCAATACGCATTTGCATTAAATCTTCAAGTTTTTCTCTACTTTCTTGTTCTTTCTCAGTAGAAAATAATAAAGTATGTCCTTCTTTTTCGGCACGGCCTGTTCTACCTATTCGGTGCATATAGTTTTCAGGATAATCTGGTGTGTCAAAATTTATAACATGAGAAATACCTTCAATATCTAAACCACGTGCCATAACATCTGTAGCAACTAAAATACGATTTTCACCGTCTCTAAATTGCTCAATACTTCTAAGTCTGTAATTTTGAGTTTTGTTAGAATGAATAACACAAGATTGCCCAGGAAATAAGTCTTCTAACTTATCAAACAAACGATCTGCCATACGTTTATAAGCCACAAATATTAAAACCTTTGAGAAGTTTTCTTTATCGTGAAGTATGTATTCTAATAAATTTACTTTGGTGTAAAAGTTAGGTACATTATAACGCTTTTGCTCAATGTTTTCGAGTGGTGTACCAGAAACTGCAATAGCAATTTTCTTAGGGTTTATAAAAAAATCTGTAATTAATTCATCTACATCTTTGGTCATTGTTGCAGAAAACATAATGTTTTGGCGACGCTCTGGCAAAATATCAAAAATATTTAGCAGTTGGTGTCTAAAACCTAAATCTAACATTACATCTACCTCGTCAATTACCAATTTCTGAACAGATTTTAACTGCAATACACGGCTAACGGCCAAATCGTATAAGCGACCTGGTGTTGCAACAATAATATCTTGTCCTTGCGCTACAGCTTGCTTTTGCGTATTAATATTTGTACCACCATAAACACCTAACACACGGTTATTAATGTACTTAGAAAATTTTTCAATTTCACTAACCACCTGCACAACCAACTCTCTGGTTGGTACTAAAACCAAAACTCTAGGATTATCTTGTTTAGAGTATTTAAGGTTTCTTAAAATGGGTAACATATAGGCTAGTGTTTTACCAGTACCCGTTTGTGCAATACCAACTACATCTTTACCAGAGGCAACCACGCTAAATGATTGCGCTTGTATTGGAGTTGGGTTTGTAAAACCCAAATCGTCTAAAGCGTTGTATAATGGTGTGTTTAGGTTTAAATCTTTAAAAGTCACGTTGTATAATTTTGTTGCAAAGCTACTATTTATAATGGACTTACACTAAATGCCTTTGGTCTATTTGTATGCTATAATTGGCATTAAAAATAGCACCAGCATTTAAGGATAATATACCTTCTTTAGCTTCAATTTTTTGGTTAGTATCTTCGGTATCTGCAATACCTAGCCAAGGTTCTATACATACATAAGGTGCATTTGGTTTTGCCCAAATACCCAAATACGGAAAGTCATTAAAATTCATGGATAAAACTCGTCCTTTTGTGTTGTGTTTTAAAGCTACTTTTCTCGATTTTAAATCCTTAAAAATTAACGCATCTTCATTAAATAAATGCTCGTGTAACTTAATTTTATTGCCTTCAGTAAAAACAGGTTTTTTGGTATTGGTTACAAGTCCATTCGCCATATTTAGTACGTATGATTTACTAGACTCTTCGTTTTCAAATTCTAAAAAATAATCCGTATAATTTTCATTACTATTAATAGGGCAATTAAACGCAGGATGCCCACCAACAGAAAAATATAGAGTTTTTTTATCTGTGTTTTTAATGGTGTAGTTAATAGTTAATGTATTGTTTTTTAGTGTGTAAGTAATTTCAAATTGAAACAAAAAAGGATACATCTTATATAACGCATTATTAGAGGTGAGGCTAAATGTTATAGACGTTTCTGTTTTATGCTTAATACTAAAAGCATCATTTTTTCTAACAAAACCATGTTTTGTCATCTTATATAATTTACCGTTATAGGTATAACTATTATTTTTCATTACACCAATTATTGGAAATAGGTTAGGGGCATGACTTCCCCATATTTTAGTGTCGGCTTGCCACATAAACTCGGTATTATTTTTTACAGATGTAATGTTGCAAAGTTCTGCACCGATGCGTTTTATTTTAATTTGAAGTGTATCGTTTTTTAAAGCATGCATGGTATTAGAAACTAATTTTTAAAGTACAAATAATTATTGGTGTAACCTATAAATTACCGATGCCGTTATTTTAACTCTAATAGATTTTAAAACATTTATCTGTATAGAAATTAACAAAAACTAACAAACAGCAGATGTCTAGCAAATCACAAAAAATGAAAATGCTAAGGGTATTATTTTTTTAAATTTTTAATGCGTTGTAAAAGTGTTGGGTGCGAATAATGCATAAAAACATAAGCGCTATGAGGTGTTAAATTACTTAAACTGTTTTTAGATAATTTTTTTAAAGCAGATATTAGCGGTTCTGCATTATAGGTGTTTTTTGCGTAGTTGTCGGCTTGGTACTCAAACACACGCGAAACGTAATTCATTATTAAACCTGTAAATTCTGAAATAGGTGAGTAAAGCAAACCAAATGCAATTAAACCGACATGAAAACTTGGTGTTTCTACACCAATAGCGTGAGATAGTAACGGATTAGAAATAAAAATAGACAAAATATAAAACGTTACACCTGTAAGTAAAATAGAAGTTACTAAATTAAAAATGATGTGTTTGCGTTTGTAATGTCCAACCTCGTGTGCTAATACGGCAACTATTTCGTTGTGGTCTAAATCGTTAACCAAAGTATCGTAAAGTGTAATACGTTTTTCGTTGCCAAAACCCGAAAAATAAGCATTGGCTTTTGTACTTCGTTTAGAGCCATCAATAATCATTATTTTTTTCAAACTAAAACCTACTGATTTTGCATAATCTGAGATTTTGTTTCGTAATTCGCCAGTTTCTAAAGGTGTTTGTTTATTAAACAAGGGCACAATTAATTTTGAATAAAACATGTTCATAAAAATGGTAAAAACGCTTACAATTGCCCAAGCATACAACCAAAATAGATGTTCTGTTAATTGATATAACCAAATAATTAATGCCATTAAACCACCACCAATAATGGCAGACATTAGCAAGCCTTTTAATTTATCTAGCACAAAAAGCTTTTTTGTGGTTTTATTAAAGCCAAATTTTTCTTCAATTACAAATGTGCTGTAATACGAAAATGGTGTGGTAATTATATCGCTAGCAATGGCAATTATACCAAAAAAAATTAGTGCAATTAGTAGGGGTTTGTCTGTAAAACTTCGGGCTATGTTGTCTATATATTCAAAACCATCTGCAAGCAAAAAAACTAAAGTTAGTATAAACGAAACCAGCGATGTTAAAACACCAAACTTGTAGTTTGTGGCTTTATAGGCTTGCGATTTTTTGTATTCCGTTTGGTTATAAACATCTTTTAATTCTTCTGGTATGGCATCATTATAGTGTTTTGCGTTTATTGCATCTAAAATTTTGTCTTTAATAAAGTTGCAAATTATTAGTGCAATTATGATATAAAATAGGTGTTGTGCTGTCATAAAAAAATTAAAATTTTAATAGCCTTTAGTTTTAGAATTTAGTTTTATTTAGAGAAAATTGCGTTGTCGTTTTGCTTCAAAAAGAATGATTCCTGCTGCAACAGATACATTCATAGAATCAATAACACCTTGCATGGGTATGTTTATATTTTGCGTTGCAGCAGCTCTCCATGCTTGTGTTAAACCTGTCGCTTCTGTGCCAACGACAATGGCTGTAGGTAAAGTATAATCTTGTAAATGGTAGGCTTCAGATTTTTGCAAAATTGCCGAAAATATATTAAAATTATACTGCTTTAAAAACGCAATAACGTCTTGGCTACTTGCCATAGCAATTTGGGTTGTAAACACACAACCAACACTAGATCTAATGCTGTTGGGGTTATATAAATCGGATTTTGGATTGGCAATTATTACTGCATCTACATTAGCTGCGTCTGCGGTACGCAATATTGCACCAATATTACCAGGTTTTTCTGGTGCTTCTGCCACTAATAGTAATGGGTTTTTAGTTTGAAGTTTTAAAGCATTTAGGGTATGGCTTTTAGATTTTACGACTGCAATAACACCTTCAGTTGTAGTTCTATGTGCTAATTTCTGAAACACATCTTTAGAGATTTCTATAATTTCTATATGGTGTTGCAGTAGTGCTTTAGCTTCGCTTTTAGAGAATAAATCGGCAAAGAATAAAACGGTTATAATTGTATAATTGCCTTTTATGGCTAGGGATAACTCGCGTTTACCTTCAATTAAAAACTGATTAGATTTTTTGCGCGCTCTAGATTTTTCTTTAAGCTGTAACAGTTGCTTAATTATACTATTTTGGGGGCTTGTTATACGTTTTATCATCTTACACACAAAAGTAGTACAATTTACTTTTATAACTTATGCTAAATACACAAACAAAGATGTTATACGTATCAATTTGTAATTGTTATATGGTTGTTTTTAATTCTAAAAAAAGCATATATACTAAATTAAAGTAAAAACTATTACAAAACGAAAGTTATAAAGTAAGGGCTTAATCTAAGTGGTATTTATTCTCTGAGATACACCAAACATTGATTTAATTTTGGGTTTTGGTGTATTAGAGATTCAATAAAAACTCTTAGATCATCTAGCTCATGGGGTAATAAACGCTTTACAGCTTTTTGTACTTCTTTACAAAATAATGTGCTATCAAAACTAACTTTGCTAAGTACCGTTTTTGTGTACTCATACATTGCTCTTGCCATAGTAATATAAATTTAAAATTTACGAAAAAAGTAGTTTTATAGAATAGGCTTTAATTTTATTTGTTCCCCGAAGTTAAGAAAAAAATAGGTTTTATGGTTAAATAAGCAAAATTTTAACACGTTGTTAGGTTAATGAATGGGTCTCTAGATTTCTGGATTTTTTAGATTCTTAAATCTTTAGATTTTTTTTAGATTTCTAGTTTTTTAAGTTCTTTGTAATTTTTGTTTAAGCGTTTTAGAAGAA
>JBMYXP010000107.1:0-7263 GCA_049608525.1 Winogradskyella sp. | reverse complement strand
GTTTGTAACGCGTGCCGTAAAAGCTAGGCAGTAACAATAACTCTAAAAACCGTAGTATTAATTTACTACGGTTTTTTTTGTTTCCATCTAGTTTGTTACCCAGTTTGCCCGTTCCCTTTGTCCACCCAGTTTGTCTCGCTGTAAGCGCCCCACACAATACTAAGCACAGTAGAGACTCCTACGGAATGACAACTATTGCGCTTAGTACATGAAGTGTATTACACAAACTTTATCCACCAAGTTTATCACCCAGTTAAGGGTCTAACGCAACAGTAAACAAACACTAAAGATTCTTTTCAGAATGACAACTATTGTGGTTAGTGCGCTAAGTGTATTACATACGCTTAATTACCACCAGGTTTGTTAATTAAGTTTGTGATGGAGAAAGCAACAAAAAAATAATCAAAAAAGTCCCCTAAGAAAGAAAAAAAATGAGGTAAATACTTGACTTTGACATAACGATAGTAACTAGATATAAGTACTAGTTATGCCTTTAAAAAAATTAGTTTTTTGGTTTTAAATTTATTTTAAATTAAATAAACTGTTTACAGCCAAATAGCGCTCAACGGTGTAGCCCTCGGCAGCATCAACACCTATTAAGCGGCCCAAATTGCTAGCTCTGTAAGCGATACTATCTGTAAAATTTTTGCTTGTAATTGGTGTTTCTGGCTCGTTACTCTTAGGGTTAAAAAACTGTGTTTTGTACGCTAACACAGAAGCGATTTTTTTATCCATAAAACCTGTAACATCTACAACAACATTGGGCTCAATTTCTTTCCATTGTATATAATGATACACGGCTTTTGGTCGCCATGGCTGTTGGATTGTATCTTCGTATTGGGTTTTTATTTTTACTAATCCACTTAAAAAGCAAGCATCGCTAACTAATTGGCTGCCTTTGCCGTGGTCTATATGCCTATCGTCAATAGCATTGCAAAGCACTATTTCTGGCTTGTACAAGCGTATCATTTTTATCACTTCTAACTGATGGGCTTTATCATTTATAAAAAAACCATCAGCAAATTTTAGATTTACACGTGTATGAATGCCTAAAATATTAGCTGCATCTTCAGCTTCTTTATCTCGTGTTTTGGCTGTGCCACGTGTTCCTAATTCGCCACGTGTTAAATCTACAATGCCCACTTTTTTTCCGTTAGCAACCTCTTTTGCTAAAGTAGCACCACAACTCAATTCTACATCATCTGGGTGCGCTCCAAAGGCTAATATATCTAGTTTCATGTGTGTTCTTTTTTTTAAAATTAAATTTAGCATCGCTTTGCCAAAACAAACGCTGTAAAAGGTTGTATTTTAATTACATATTTAGTTAGTTGTACCAAGCATCATACTAACTACGTCTTATTGGTCGTTTATAAAGCTTTTATTTCAAATTAAAACAAAAATTAATCTGAGCGTATAATTACATTTTAAATTTGAAACAAAAACACCATAAATTCAAACTATATATCGCTTATTTTAAATACTAATTGGTACTACATTTGTAGTAGAACCGTTATTTTTTGTAATGCTGTTTATGTTTTCTGTAAGAGAAAAACCCTAAAATAGCTATAATAGCTGCAGCAATTGCTATTACCTTAAAACTAATAATTTGGTCACCGCTTGCGTAGGCATGCAAACCAGAAAGGTAAAAATTTACCCCAAAATACGTCATTAAAATACTGGCAAAAGCTATAATAGACATTAAGTTGTAAAGCCATTTACTTCTTAATCCTGGCACTAAACGCATGTGAATAACAAAGGCATAGACCATAATACTAATTAATGCCCAAGTTTCTTTTGGGTCCCAACCCCAATAACGTCCCCAACTTTCATTTGCCCACATACCTCCCAAAAAGTTACCAATGGTTAGCATTACCAAACCAACAGTTAAAGCCATTTCGTTAATAATAGCTAGTTCTTTTATATTAATAAGCATGCGTGCTTTGTTTTCTTTAGTTGTAAGAATCATTAACAGAAGCCCAACAACTCCTAAAATCATTCCTATAGCAAATGGGCCATAACTTGCTACAATTACAGATACGTGTATCATTAACCAATAGCCTTGTAGTACAGGTTCTAAATTGGCAATTGCAGGATCCATCCAATTCCAATGAGCTATCATTAAAATCATGGACGTAACAAAAGTAGAAGCCGCAATTGTAAGGCTATTTTTTTTGCCTAACAATAGCCCAAATAGCAGTACAGACCACGCTACATATATCATAGACTCATAAGCATCGCTCCATGGCGCATGCCCTGATAAATACCACCGTACAATGAGTCCGCTTGTATGTAGGGCAAAAAGCGTAATAACTAGTGCTATTAAAACTTTAATAGCTACGTTTAGCCACTTACTTCTATATTTAAAAATCTGAATAATAATAAGCACAAATAATACGGTGCTGGCATACATATACCAACTAAACAGTTTCTTAAAAATGTCGTATTTGTTATAAAGAATTTCGGTTTTAACCTTTTCATCAGACAGCATTATGTCGCTTCCTAATTTTTGTTGTGTCTTCTTAAAATCTTTTAAAAGTTTATTAGCATTGGTAAAATCTCCAGATTGTTTGGCATTATTTAACGTCATTAAATAAAAACGGAAGCCATTATTAATAAAATTACCATACAACGAATCTTTTATGGTTTCTCGGTAGCCTTTATTTCTATATTCTAAAGCCGATATCCATGTGTTATTTTCATCTTCAGGCACAGGGAAAATCTTTAGTGCACTGCCTTCTATAGCATCGGACAATAAGCTTAATCGTCCGTATGCCTGCTTTACTTCTTTTTGAAAACCATTGGGCACTTGCGCTCTGTAAGCTTCATCTAGGTAGGGTTCTAATTTATTGATACCGTTGGGAGTTATAAAATCGAGTAAGCTTGCGTAGTTTTCGCTGTAATCTAAGCCAATAATTTTACGAATAGAATCTGCCTTTCTTGAGGGTAAGTAAATGATAGGAACGTTGTACCAAAGCATTGGGCTTTCTTGTATCGACAAAAATACTTGTGTTGCATTAAACTCTTCGTAGGTCTCTTTTTTACTCAATTTTCTGAGCATTTCAGAAGCATACGTATGTATTGGCATCATACGGCCGCTGTAATCTTGTATCACCATTTTGGCAAACTCATCTGTATGTGCAATGGGTGCAATATTTGCTCGTAGTATGGAGTCTATTTGAGTTTTAGTGGGTTTGTCGGCATGGTTATGTCCATCATTTTCTGAATGTTGTTGCGCAAATCCCGATAAGCAGAATAACAACACCACTACTGTCATTAACTTAGATTTTTTTGCCTTCAACTTTTTTAGTCGATTACGGATATCATCAAAACGTGTATTCTTAGCAAAAAGAATGGCCATTAACCCAAAATATAAAAGCATATAACCTGCATAGGTAACGTAAGTTCCCCAACGGTCGTGGTTTACAGATAAGATGGTTCCTTTTTCGTCGGGATCAAAACTAGCCTGAAAAAAACGATACCCTTTGTAATCTAAAATATTATTCATGTATATATGATAATCAAAATCTTCAGCATCTTTGTCTATAACGGTAACTTTACTTTCGTAAGAAGCGTATGCCTTTTCTGTACCAGGATACTTTTCGGCTATAAAATCATTTAATTTAATTTGAAAAGGAAACTTCTCAATTCTAGACCCGTATTGAAGGGCTATTTCTAAGCCACCAACTTTAAGTTCTTCTGCTCCGTTATTTTTGAACTTACCGCCTAAAAGGTTCACTTTTTTAGTTTCTCCATTAACGGTAACATCTATAACAATACCGTCTTCATCATTTTTAAGAATTACGGGTTTTTTAACTACATCAAAAACACCTTTTACAACAGGTTTTGGGAAAACCAATTGCATGTCTCCAATAATATACCTAGATCTTAGTACTAAGGGTTGCAAACTGTCTTTAATTAATTTGCCTTGAGCTCGGGTAGCCATGGTCATATACTCACCCTCAAAAGGCGAATTAATAAATAAACCATCTGCTGTGTTTGTAATATTTATAGCTCCGTCTTGGTGTTTGTTTAACGACACTAATACATTATGTAACTTAGACACAACACCATCTTCTAAAAAATGATTGTGAGAACCATTAGTACCAGCCTCTACAACTTTAAGGTAAGGTTTACCACTTGCATCTGCTACAATATCTTTCTCTGCTCCTTTAATAAACTTACTAAGTTTAAAATTTACGGGTGTGGTGCCGTAAGTAATGGTTTCGTTAAAGGTGTTGGTTAATCTAGGAGAAAAATCGACTTCGCGCTGCAATTTGTAGCGTTGTAACTCGCCGTTAATTTTGTAGTCTCCAAGCACATAAGCTGTAATGTATGTTTTTTGAGATAAAAACGCGCTTTCGGTTGCTCCTTCTCTAATATTCATCATGCCTTCATAACCCACATAACGTGTTATAAATGCCCCTAATAATATAAAGATAAATGCCAAATGCAGTATTAAAGTGGCCCATTTCTCTTTTTTATGCAATCTGTATCTAAAAATATTACCTACAAAATTGATAACAAAAAACACCATTATAGCCTCAAACCACCACGCATTGTATATTAAGGCTCTAGTATAAGGTGTTGGGGAGGTCTCCATGTTTCTATCTAGAAGTGTGCCTGTTGCCATAGCAACGGCAAAAACAATAAATAAAACGGCAGTAAGTTTTGTGGAAAATAAGATATTAGCGATTTTCTTTTGCATAGCTTTTGGCTTATAATTTGCTTTTGCAAAGATACGCTTTAAGGTTAAATAAACAGTTTATTTGGTATCACAAAAAGCGTTAAAATTATCTAACAAAAGACTAAAAACCGCTACACTGTAAGATATTTAGAACAAAGACTACTTATAATACGTTTTGAAAATACCACCCGTATTAAGACTTTTAAATTACTTTAAAGCGCAATATGTATTACTAAATCTTTCCTTTCAACAATTTATTCTGCTCTTCCATTAAATTTTTTAAATCGGACAAAAGCTCAATATCCTTTGGTGTTACTACCGTCGCATCTTTAGTGTCGTGTGCTTTGTTACGTAGCTTGTTCATAAATTTTACCACTAAAAAAATAGTAAAACCAATGATTAAAAAATCTAAAAAGACTTCGAGCAATCTACCATAAGCGACAACAACTTCTGTAGTTATAATTTTACCAGAAGCATCTAAAATAGCATCTCGTAAGACTAATTTTTTGTTTTCAAAATTAACACCATCAGAGAGTAATGATAATGGTGGCAAAAGTACTTGCTTGGCTAATACGTCTATAACTTTATTAAAAGAAGCGCCAATAATAATACCAATTGCCATATCCATCATATTACCTTTTACAGCAAATTCTTTAAATTCTTTTAGTAGTTTCATGTATGTTATTTGTTTTTTTAGGGGTATTAATTTCTAGCTTCAAAAATGTTTATATACAAAAATGTACCCATTTTACGGGCACGACGTTTTGCGTTTTCGGCATAATCGCCTTCAAATAATTCATCAATAGTTTGAGACCATAAATTTAGCCATATACCAAAATGTAATTCTGTTATGCTATTATTGTGTGCTGCATCTACTTTTGCGTGTGCTTTTAATGGATTACCGTAAAACTTGGTTTTTAAAAACAAGCTCGATTCCCAAAACGTGGTTAAATGTTCTAAATGGGCATCCCAATCTTTTATGGTGTCATTAAAAAATGGGGCTAAAACGGCATCTTTTCTTACTTTGTTATAAAACTGAGTTACCAATTGAAATATATCTGCTCTGTTTTTTATATCTGTTTTCTTCATAGTAATCAAAGTTATGCTTTATTATAAAACTTATCATTTTTAAAAAGAGAAATCTTAGTATTTTTACACCATGATATCAGTTGTACTTCTTGGCGCAGGCAATGTTGCCACGCATTTATTTAAAGCATGTTCTAAATCTGAAACTGTCTCGGTGGTACAATGGTACAATCGTACGCGCAGCACAATAGCGCCTTATGCAAATGAAACGGCTATTACCGATGATTTATCTGCACTAAAAGAAGCAGATATCTACATCTTAGCCGTTAGTGATGATAGTATTGAAAAATTATCTAAAGATTTACCTTTTACGGGACGTTTAATTGCACATACTTCTGGTAGTGTTGCCATGCACGATTTGGATAAAAAGAATAAAATTTCTGTATTTTATCCGTTACAAACGTTTTCTAAATCTACAGATCTTAATTTCTCTGAAGTACCAATTTGTATAGAGGTTTACCAAAAAGAAAATCGTCAAATTTTAAAAGATTTAGCAAAAGCCATTGGTTGTACATCGCATAAAATATCTACAGAGCAACGACAAGCCATACATTTGTCTGCCGTTTTTGTAAATAATTTTACCAATCAGTTGTATAGAATTGGGCACGAAATCTGCGAGTCTAACAATATTGAATTTGATATTATGAAACCTTTAATTATGGAGACTGCAAAAAAAATTCAAGATATATCGCCATACAAAGCACAAACTGGCCCAGCAAAACGCAAAGATAAAAAAACGATTAAGCGGCATTTAAAACAAATTGAAAATGATGCGCATAAAAAAATATATGAGTTATTAACCGCTTCGATTAAACACACGCACAAATATTCTTAAATCACTTTATAATAGAAACACTAAAGCAATGGACAATACTAAAAGTTATAAAACCTATTTAGCAGACATAACTACTTTTATTTTTGATGTAGATGGTGTGCTAACCGACGGTACAATTACGGTAACCACAGATGGCGAAATGTTGCGCACCATGAATATTAAAGATGGTTTTGCGCTAAAAACGGCTATTGATGCAGGTTTTAATCTCTGTATTATTTCTGGTGGCTCTAATGAAGGTGTGCGCAAACGTTTGGCAGGTTTGGGTATAAAAGCTATTTATCTTGGTGTACATAATAAAGTTGAGCAACTAAATGAATACCTTAATAATAACTCTATTTCTAAATCGCAGGTATTGTATATGGGAGATGATATACCAGATTATCCTGTTATGAAACTGGTGGCTTTACCATGTTGCCCGCAAGATGCTGTACCCGAAATAAAATCGATTTCTAAATACATTTCTCACAAAAATGGGGGTAGTGGCGCTGTTAGAGATGTTATTGAGCAAGTGTTAAAAGTACAAGGTAAATGGAATAGTGATTTTAATGCGAGGTATGATTAGTGTAATTTCTCGTAAAAGTGGGAAGGTAATCTTTTAATAGTCTCGCAAAGGCGTAAAGGTAATCCTTGAATCTTTCAATCTTTTAATCTTTTAATC
>JBMYXP010000106.1:0-7372 GCA_049608525.1 Winogradskyella sp. | reverse complement strand
TTTTTTACCTTTATGCAAACCAAAAAAATTATGAGTACAATTATACCAAAAGACACTTTTGTTTTTTTTAATAAACTGGCAAAAAATAACGATAGAGATTGGTTTAATGCGCATAAAACAGAATACAAAGCCATTGAAACTAAATTAAAAATAGTTTTTAATGAGCTGGCAGAGTTAATGACTATGCACGATAATATAGACAAAACTAAAGTGTTTAGAATATACAGAGATGTTCGTTTTTCTAAAAATAAATTACCTTACAAAACCCACTTTAGTGGTTCTTTCAGTAGAAAAAAACCAGAACTGCGAGGTGGCTACTATTTGCACTTGCAGCCCAATAACCAATCCTTTATTGCCACAGGTTTTTGGGCTCCCAGTAAAGAAGACTTACTCCGTATAAGAAAAGAGTTTGAAATAGATGATAGCGAAATAAGAACAATCTTAAATAACAAAACATTTAAAGCCACTTGGGGTGGTTTTGTAGGTGAGGAGTTAAAAACTGCCCCAAGAGGTTTTAATAAAGCGGATGCTGCAATAGATTTAATACGCAAAAAGCAATTTATTTTTACTAAAACTTATACAGACAAAGACGTTTTAGCTGCTGGTTTTATTAATGAAGTTAACGACTCGTTTAAAAAAATAAGACCATTTTTTAATTACATGAGTAATGTGCTAACAACAAATTTAAATGGAGAATCACTAATTTAAACCCTTTAATCTTTAGGCACAGTAAAAACTTGAATATTACTTACCAGGCGCTCTTTAATAATACTCATTATACGTTTATTTATAGCCGACGCATTTGTAGTATAACGCGCGTACTCTTCTACTGTAAATTGTCCCATAATTAGTCCTTTAACAGAATTCCTAAACTTTATATCTTTAGTGATAGCATTGTCAATGTAAGCCAACTGTTTTTCTAAAGTTAGGTTATAAAACACATTTTTGCGCAATGCAATGTAATTTTTAAAAACAGCAATAAGCAAATTGTGCTGTAATTTTATAATTGGCCTTAGGGTTTTATTCTGAAACAATTCATCAGCACTCATGGTTTCATTAATTTTTAATGCGCTTATTTCTGGTCTAAGTGCTAATAAATTTTTAGATCGAGTTGCCATAATAAATTTATAATTACATTAGAAAAGTTAAATTAAAATCCGTTTTTAGTTTACACAATTTAGCCAGCACTACTTATTCTCTCAAAGTTAATTCGTAAATTTCTAAATCAAAATACGATACAGCAGCCAATACGTGGTCAAAAATATCGCCAATAATATATTCGTAATTTACCCAACGTTGATCTTTGCTAAAGGCATATATTTCCATTGGCACACCTTGTGTTGTAGGTGCTAATTGACGTACCATTAAAGTCATATCTTTGTTTATCGCCGAGTTTTTTTCGATATAGGTTTGCAAGTACTTTCTAAACACCCCAAAATTGGTAAGGTTTAGGCCATTAATAAAAACAGATTTATCAACGTTATTGTTTTTATTGTGAGTGTCTATTTTCTTGGAGATTGTTGTTAAATAATTAGACACTAACTCTATTTTTTTTAGTTTTTCAATGTCTTCAGTATTTAAAAATTTAATGGTAGAAGCTTTAATTATAACAGACCGCTTTATGCGTCTTCCGCCAGAAGCTGCCATGCCTCGCCAGTTTTTAAACGAATCTGATATTAAAGCATAAGTAGGTATTGTGGTAATTGTTTTGTCCCAATTCTGCACTTTCACCGTAGCTAAATTAATTTCAATAACATCACCATCTGCACCATATTTTTCAAAGGTTATCCAATCTCCAATACGTACCATGTCGTTAATTGAAACTTGGATACTGGCAACAAAACCTAAAATGGTATCCCTAAATATCAATATAATAACGGCAGAAGCTGCCCCCAAAGTTGTCGCAAATTCAAAAAAAGTAATACCTGTTAAAATTGCCACTGCCGAAAAAGCCCCAACAAGCCAAGCAAAAATCATAAAAACTTGTATATAGCTATCTATGGGTTTGTCTTTATATTGCTCTAAGGTTTTTAAATAATCTTTTATAGATTTAAGAAGACTTCTTATAATGCTTAGCGTTAAAAAAATACTCAAAATTTTAAGCACCTTTTCTATAACGACTAGTGTAGCATTAAAATCTAAAAATACAACAGGTGTTAACTCTATTAAAATAAAAAAGGGAATGATGTGAGCAATATTTCTTGGTAATTTATTGTCTAGTAGTATGTTATCAAAATTTGTTTTGGTGCGTCTTGCTACACCCGTAGAGAATCGCCAAAGCACACGTTTTGTTATAACATCAACTAAAAAGGCAACTACTAATAACGCAATTAATAAAATGAGCATGTTTAAATACTTAGCCGTATTTTGAGACAAACCCTGTGTTACTAAAATATCGTATATGTAGTGTTTTATATTACGCATTTGTTTTTGCTAAGTATTTTTTATCGACATAGAATGTACCAAACGGAATTATGGACGCTAACAAAACAATACAAAGTGTCTTTGTGTTCCATTTTAAACTAGCACTTAATAACACAGCAAAAACAATATATGCCATAAATAATATGCCATGTGGCATGCCAAGCATTTTAACATATTGAGGATCGTTGGTTAAATATTTTATTGGTGTAGCAATAAATAATAATAACACATAAGAAACACCTTCTAAAAGTGCAATAATTCTAAATACAGGAAGTAATTTTAACATCGTAAAAAGTTTATACAAAAATACTTTAGAATTTAGTTGTACACCAACTTTTAAGAAATTATTAAAGAATGATTTACCTGTAAGCACACCATAATAAATTTTGAAGTAAAAATATAATCGTAATTATTTTTGATTAACTTTATCGGGTTAAAACGTAACGAAACGATAAACGTTGTTTTGTGCCAATTAGCATTCAAAATAAGCCATAAATAATTTGAATTATAATTAGTATAAGACTATAAAATAAGTACAAATGAAAAAAATAACACAACTAATAGTGGTTTTCTGTTTTGCCATAACATTAAATAGTTATGCCCAGCAAAGTGTATCTCAAAAAGATAAATTTGAAGCAACATACAACCACTCTAAAGCAATAACAAAATCGCAAAACTATACGTTTGTTGGTGAGTGGATTGTTGATGGCAAAAAGCGCGAACAGCTAGATGGTAACATCAATAAAATTAAAATTAGTAAGTCTAATAGTAGTGGCAGACTAAATTTATTTAAAAAAGAAAATAAAACCATTGATTTTAACGGCGCTATTAAAAACTATAAAGTTGTTTACAATGACAATAATCAGCGTGTCTCTATATCGTATAAAATTAAAGACATTAAAGTGGCAATAGAGATTGCAATGAACGGTAATGCCTTTTTAAAAACAACTTTTAACGATGGTAATACAATTTCTTACGTTGGTCAACTAAAATAAATCTTTAATTTTGTATCTTTGTGTAAGTTTATTGAAGATGTGTCGGCAAATACTATAATTTTTACATTATTTCATATTTTCTTAAACGAGCACATATTAATTATTAAAACAACGAATGGCTAAATCACAACAAACTTTTAGTAAAAGTGAAAAAGAAAAAAAACGATTAAAGAAACGCGAGGATAAACGCAAAAAAATGGAAGCGCGCAAACTCGATAGAAATGAAAATGGTACAGGCGGTATTCCTATAGCTTATGTAGATCATAACGGAAACTTAACAGACACTCCGCCAGATCCTACAATGAAAATAAAGGTAAAAGCAGAGAATATAGTGCTTGGTATCCCTACAAAAGAAGAAAGCGATGAGGTCTATGATCCTATTAGAAACGGAAAAGTGTCTTTTTACGATTCTTCAAAAGGATTTGGTTTTATTATCGATATGGATACCAACGAAAAGCATTTTACACACGTTAGTGGTATAATAGACGAAATAACAGAAAATGATAAAGTTACTTTTGAATTAGAAAAAGGACAACGCGGCATGAATGCTGTAAGAGTTAAGAAAGCTTAAGCCATAAATTAATAAATAGCCTATAAAAAACCCATTATGAGACGTCATAATGGGTTTTTAGTTAATTATTGTAACGGTTTTAGAAAATTACTTTCTTTTTAAAACGGTTTTTACTGCATTTTCAATAGCGTTACTATTCAACCCATATTTATCCATTAATTGTGCTGGTGTACCAGATTCTCCAAAGGTATCTTGTGTTGCTACAAACTCTTGTGGTGTTGGTTTGTGTTGCGCTAAAACTCTGGCAACACTTTCTCCAAGTCCGCCAAGATAATTGTGCTCTTCTGCGGTAACAATACAACCCGTTTTAGAAACAGAATCTATAATGGCTTTATCATCTAAAGGTTTTATCGTATGAATATTAATAACTTCTACAGAAATACCCGCATTATGCAATACTTTTGAAGCCTCTAAAGCCTCCCAAACTAAATGCCCCGTTGCAACGATGGTAACATCTGTACCTTCAGTTAAAGTGATGGCTTTTCCTATTTCAAAGGTTTGATTTTCTGGTGTAAAAATGGGTACAGATGGTCTTCCAAATCTCAAATAAACTGGGCCATCGTAATCTGCAATAGCTATGGTTGCTGCTTTAGTTTGGTTGTAATCGCAAGGGTTTATAACCACCATGCCTGGTAACATTTTCATTAAACCAATGTCTTCTAGTATTTGGTGTGTGGCACCATCTTCACCTAAAGTTAAACCTGCATGAGATGCGCATATTTTTACATTTTTACCAGAATATGCTATCGATTGACGAATTTGGTCATAAACTCTACCCGTAGAAAAATTTGCAAACGTACCTGTAAAAGGAATTTTTCCACCAATAGTTAAGCCGGCAGCAATACCCATCATATTGGCTTCTGCAATACCTATTTGAAAAAAACGTTCAGGGTTTTCGTCAATAAATTCATTCATTTTTAAAGATCCAATTAAATCGGCACAAAGCGCAACAACATTTGGGTTTGTGCGTCCTAATTCTGCTAAACCAGCACCAAAACCACTTCTTGTATCTTTTTTTTCTGTGTATGTATATGTTTTCATAAGCCTCCGTAATCTTTCCAAAGAAAGATTTTTTATTTAGGTTATAGTATTATTTATTATCTGTTTTACTGTTTACTTTTTTTAGTAATCACCCAAAGTTTCAGCATTTTGAGCTAAACCAATGGCTAATTGCTCATCGTTTGGTGCTTTGCCATGCCAAGCGTGTGTGTGCATCATAAAATCAATACCATTACCCATTACCGTTTTTAGTAAAACACAAACTGGTTTTCCTTTACCAGTTAAAGATTTAGCGTCTGCCATACCTTTTAAAACGGCTTCTATGTTATTGCCTTCTTCAATTTCTACAACAACCCAACCAAAAGATTCAAACTTTCCTTTAATACTACCCATAGGTAATACATCGTCGGTTGCTCCATCAATTTGTTTACCGTTTAGATCGATTGTAGAAATTAAATTATCTACTTTTTTTGCTGCCGCATACATAATTGCCTCCCAATTTTGTCCTTCTTGTAGTTCTCCATCACCATGAAGACTATAGATTAAATGGGCATCATTATTTAATTTTTTAGCTTGTGCTGCACCTATTGCAACGGACATGCCTTGCCCTAATGAGCCAGAGGCGATTCTAATACCTGGTAACCCTTCGTGTGTAGTTGGGTGGCCTTGCAAACGCGAGTTTAGTAGTCTAAACGTATTTAATTCTTCAACAGGAAAATAGCCAGAGCGTGCCAGTACACTGTAATATACAGGAGAAATATGCCCGTTAGAAAGAAAGAATAAATCCTCTCCTTTACCATTCATGTCAAATGTGTCATTACACTTCATTATGTCTTGGTATAGCGCAACAAAAAATTCTGCACAACCTAGAGATCCACCTGGATGCCCAGAGTTAACTTTGTGTACCATTCGTAATATATCTCTACGAACTTGAGTTGTTAAATCGTTTAATTCTTTAATGTTTGGCATATAATATCGCTTAAATTTGAATTACAAAAATAGCTTTTTGAAGCCCCTATACAAAGTGAGGTGAGATACACTTATTAACGATTTTAATAATTTGCTAACAATTTTAAAATTAATTTAAGATGGCGAATGTATAGGAGTTATTTATATTTGCCATTTAGATACTAAAAATTTGGTAATACATGTTTGTTAAAACAAAATATTATGAAAAACTAAAGTGTCTGATAAAAACTATACGTAGCAACAGATGAAATTTCAACATTTAGCAAAAGATAAAAATTCAAAAGCCAGAGCGGGTGTAATAACCACAGATCATGGCACTATTGAGACCCCAATATTTATGCCTGTTGGTACAGTTGGTTCTGTAAAAGGTGTACACCAACGCGAATTAAAAAACGATATCAACCCCGATATTATACTTGGTAATACGTATCACCTATTTTTAAGACCACAAACCCCTATACTAGAAAAAGCAGGCGGACTCCATAAATTTATGAATTGGGATCGAAATATTTTAACCGATTCTGGTGGTTATCAAGTCTATTCATTGTCTGCTAATAGAAAAATAAAAGAAGAAGGTGTAAAGTTTAAATCGCATATCGATGGTAGTTACCATATATTTACTCCCGAAAATGTAATGGAAATTCAACGTAGTATAGGTGCAGATATTATTATGGCTTTCGATGAGTGCACACCTTATCCTTGCGATTATAACTATGCCAAACGCTCAATGCACATGACGCACCGTTGGCTAAATCGTTGTTTAACCCATTTAGATAAAGTCCCTTTTAAATACGATTATTCACAATCGTTTTTTCCTATAGTACAAGGGAGTTGTTATAAGGATTTAAGACAGCAATCTGCTGAGTATATTGCTAATGCTGGTGCAGAAGGAAATGCTATTGGAGGTTTGTCGGTAGGCGAACCTGCAGAAGAAATGTATGCAATGACCGAAGTGGTTTGCGAAATTTTGCCAGAAGATAAACCGCGTTATCTAATGGGTGTTGGTACACCAATCAATATATTAGAAAATATTGCGTTAGGTGTAGATATGTTTGATTGTGTAATGCCTACACGAAATGCAAGAAACGGAATGCTTTTTACAGCACATGGTACTATAAATATTAAAAACCTAAAATGGGCAGATGATTTTTCGCCGATAGATGATATGGGCATTACATTTGTAGATACAGAATATAGCAAAGCGTATTTAAGACATTTGTTTACAGTAAATGAATTATTAGGAAAACAAATTGCTACAATACATAATCTTGGATTTTATTTATGGTTAACCAGAGAAGCAAGAAAACATATTATTGCTGGAGATTTTAGAACCTGGAAAGACAAAATGGTAAAACAAATGAATAAAAGATTATAAAAAATGAGAATTTTAATACAACAGATATAGTTTAAAATT
>JBMYXP010000105.1:0-7409 GCA_049608525.1 Winogradskyella sp. | reverse complement strand
TTTATAAAGTGCGTAAAACTAATGTAATGCAGTATTGCTATTTTGCTTCAAAAACTATAGTTGCGTTTATCGAAGTATAAAAAACATTGAAACGATTTTTTATACTTACTCGATAAGCGCAACTACAAAATCAATGCTTTATCACCCACAAAATTTAACATACCCCTTTTTTTATAATTCAAAATAAAGAATAATAACTATTTTATTTTAAGCTCATTTTAAATTGCAATTGGTGTGCGTTTGAGATATCTGCCTTACAGAATCAATTTTAATACAAGGTTGTATAAATTTAAGAAATTACTCCAGAGCCAATTAATTCATCTTCTATATACCAAGCTACAAATTGCCCTTCGGTAATTGCGGATTGTTTATTTTCAAATTCTACATACAAACCCAATTTTACTTTGTGTAGCGTTGCTTGTTCTAGTATTTGTCTATACCTAATCCGTGCCATAACAGACATGGTTTCACCTTCATTTATTGCTAAATCTTCTCTAACCCAATGTAATTCTTCGTTGGTTACAAACAAAACATGTCTATATAACCCTGGATGATTTTTACCCTGGCCTGTGTAAATAACATTTGCCTCTACATTTGTATCTATAACAAAAAGTGGTGCTTTTGTGCCACCAACACCTAAGCCTTTTCGTTGCCCTTTTGTAAAGTAATGCGCTCCTTGGTGTTTACCAACGACATTTCCGTCTGCTAAAGTATATGTTGGCTTTTTTGCTAAAAACTCTAATTCGTTTTCTTTAGATTTAAACTGTGGTAGGTCTTTATTATAATGATTTGAAGTTTCTAAAACCTCTACAATAACACCTTCTTTTGGTTTTAATTGTTGTTGCAAAAAATCTGGTAATTTTACTTTACCGATAAAACACAAGCCTTGGGAATCTTTCTTATTGGCAGTAATTAAATCTTGCGCTTTTGCGATGTCTCTAACCTCTGGTTTTGTGAGTTCCCCAATTGGAAATAGTGCTTTTGCTAATTGCTTTTGAGATAATTGGCATAAAAAATAAGATTGATCCTTGTTTTTATCTGCACCTGCTAATAATTGATGAATAGTTTTTCCGTTTTTTTTAATGGTTTGTTTTCTGCAATAATGCCCCGTTGCGACATAATCTGCACCTAGCTCTAAGGCAATATCCATAAAAACATCAAACTTTATTTCTCTATTACAAAGCACATCTGGGTTTGGTGTGCGTCCTTTTTCGTATTCGTTAAACATATAATCTACAATACGCTCTTTGTATTGTATGCTTAAATCTATAGTTTGAAAAGGAATACCTAATTTATCCGCTACCAAAACAGCATCGTTACTATCTTCTAACCAAGGGCATTCATCAGAAATAGTTACAGAATCGTCGTGCCAGTTTTTCATAAATAAACCAATAACCTCGTACCCTTGTGCTTGTAACAGGTAGGCGGCAACGCTAGAATCTACTCCACCAGAAAGGCCGACTATAACTCGTTTGTTTTTTTTAAGATTCATTAGATTTTATTGAAAAAAATTAGATTTCATAGGGCCAGATTTGGTGTTTAGTTTACTCTTTTTAGTGTTGCATGCTAGTCCTACACCAAAACCAACTAATAATCCAGAGATTAAATCGTATTCATTTTTTAAAATATACTTTATAAAAATTCCTAATAAGACAACAGTTAAAGCAATTAGTTTTGTTTTGTTCATGTGTTTTTAATGTACAGTTTGCTATTTTTAAACGTGTATTAACAGGTGTATTTCTGTTGTTAAAAAAAGCTACTGCCTTTTAGATTTACCAACAGCTTTACTATAATCTATGGTTTTTTCTTTTCCGTCTTCAAAATAAAACCAAATACCAGATTTTTTGTCGTTTATATAATTACCCTCAGAAGTTTTTGTACCAGAACTATTGTAACTAATGTATTTGCCATGAAATTCTCCATCTTTATAGTTAGCAATTTTAATAAGCTTGTTATCTTCTGAAAACCATTTGGCTTCACCATTTAAGTTGCCGTCTTTATAATTGGCATGTTCTGCAATAACACCATTTTTATAAATAACGTTACGTTTGCCATGAAGTTTACCATTATCATTATAATGTTCTACAATCATTTTTGCTGTAGCGTTTTTGTGATAATAAATCCACTCGCCTATAAAGCGTTTGCCATTCATTTTACCTTTACTTATTACCTTTTTGTTAGACGCAAAAAAAGTAACGTTAGCGATACTATCCATTTTATTAAAAACCTTAGTTGCACTAAGCACACTTTTTCCTTTGTGTAGTGTGTAATAATTGAATGTATCTACTTCCTTACCGTGGTTAAAATAACCTTCGTAACGTTTTTGATTGGTTTTATGGTAGTTTTTAGTCCAAAATCCATGACGTTTGCCGTTTTCATCTAACCGATTTACCGATTTTTGAGCAAAAACACTGGTTAAAGCTAATGTTAAAATAGAAACTAAATATAATTTGTGTTTAATCATTTTCAAAATTTATAAAAACAGTATTGATTCGCATAAGTTATTTAATTCTATGCTTTAACTCAAATAAGTTTGAATTATTTTATGCCAATTATAATTTAATACCAAAATAATTTTAAATGTTGTATAACTATTTTGAATTATTTTTTATTCAAATAAAATAGAAAATATAAGCATAGCATTTGGATTTCATACAAACAAATTACATAACTAATTTTGAGTATTTGTTGGCATTTATTCAGTTTTTATACTAGATTGGTTTAGTAAATTATTAACCCTTTGGGGTGTTTTCCAAAGGGTGTTTTAGTGCATAAATGTAAGGAGAAAATTACTTCTTCTTTCCTTTTTGAGCCTGCTTTTGTTGTTCTGCTTGCTCCATCATCTCAGCCATTTTCTTTTGAAACTTATTTTGTTTTTTAGGCTTAGTTTTACTAACCTCAATCTTAGCTAATACTTTTTTCTCGTCTATAATATAATTTTTAATAACAAGCATTATGCCAATACTAATTAAGTTAGATACAAAATAGTACAAACTTAAACCCGAAGCATAATTATTAAAGAAGACAAGCATTAAAAGTGGTGAGAAATAAATCATGTACTTCATCATTTTAGCCATATCTGGCATACCTTCTTGTGTTGGTTGTGATGCCATTTGCTGGCCTGTTGTCATTTTCATGTAAAAGAAAATAGCAATTGCAGCTAATATTGGGAATAAACTAACATGATCTCCATAAAATGGAATATTAAATGGTAAATCTAATACAGAATCGAAAGAACTTAAATCGTCTGCCCATAGGAAGCTTTTTTGTCTTAACTCAAAAGCTGTTGGAAAAAACATAAACAAGGCATAAAATACAGGTATTTGCAATAACCCTGGTAAACAACCACTAAGCGGACTTGCGCCTGCCTTGTTTTGCAATGCCATAGTTTCTTGTTGTGCTTTTAGCTTATTGTCTTTGTACTTTACTCTAATAGCATCTAATTCTGGCTTTAAAATTTTCATCTTTGCCTGAGATAAAAACTGCTTGTATTGCACAAAAGACAATACTATTTTAACCATAATCGTCATTACAATAATGGCAATACCGTAAGGTAAAAAGCCACTTAAAAACCCAAATAATGGTATAAAAAGCATTTTATTAATCCAACCAAAAATACCCCAACCAAACGGAATGCTTTCTTCTAAATTTTTATCGTAATTTTTTAATGTCTTTGCATCTGTTGGTCCGTAATACAACCCTAGTTTTTTGTTAACTTCGCCACCATTAAAAGCTAAAGGAATTTTAGAAGTGTATAGTTTTGTAAATACAGAATCTACTTCTTCATCTTCTACTAAATCCTTAGACGTCATTGCCACATTTTTAAACGGACTGTCGTTTGCAACTAATATAGAGCTAAAGAAAAATTGTCTGTAAGATAACCAAGAGACATCATCTACAGTATCGTCATCTTCTCCTGTTTGCCCTAATTTATCAATCTTTTTGCCGTCGTGCATGTACGTTAAACGTGTGTAACGGTTTTCGTAAGCTATACTTTTGGCATGCCTAATACCTTTTTGTTTCCAATCGATAAAAATAGGCTGAGATGTATTAAAAACACCACTTAAACCTTGAGATGTAATTGAAAAATCAATCATGTAATCGTTTGGTTTTAACTCGTAGCGGTATTCTAAAAATGCGGTTTCGGACACTTTAAGTTTCATAGAAACTACGGTGTTTTCGCCATTTTTTGTTATGGAAGGTAAAAATGGTAAATCTTGTGTGTTTAGTGTACGATTATCTGAGGTGCCAAATGTAATATTAAAGGCACTATTTTTATCCTTTACCAAATAAATTGGCACAGAATCGTAATCTACAAAGTTTCTAAGTTTTACTTCTGCTAAATGCCCACCTTTTCTATTAAATTTTAATTGAAAAACATCCGTTTCTACAGTTGTAATAGGGTTAGCTGGTAATGTTAGTGCATGTGCAAAGGCACCGAGTTTATTTTGAGCAGCAACGCGTTGTGTAGAGTCTAAGCTTTGAATATTTGTGTAATCGCTAGAAGTAGTTACTACGGCTTCGGTTTGCTTACTTTGCTTTTTCTCAGCTTCAACTTGCTCTTGCTGGGCTTTTTTTTGAGCGTCTAACTCTTCTGGTGTTGGTTGGTTTTGGTAGAAATACCAAATTATAATTCCGAAAATAAGAATATATCCTATTAGTGTTTTAGCGTCAAATTTCTTTTCTTCCATAGTATTTTCCCGCGAAAGCGGTAATCTGTTTAATTTTTAATCTATTCTTTTAGCCTTTTTGGTGTTTAAAATTTGAAAAGGTGTTGTGTAGTAACGTTATTATTAACCCAAAAAGCTATCCAAAATTAATTGTATGCCAAAGTGGCATATTATTTATGCATTTTATACTTTAATGCTGCACTTACAAAGGCTACAAATAATGGATGCGGATTGGCAACTGTACTTTTATATTCTGGGTGGTATTGCACGCCTACAAACCAGTTGTTAGTTGGGATTTCAATAATTTCTACCAAACCAGTTTCTGGGTTAAAGCCAGTAGCTTTTAAGCCCGCAGCTTCTATCTGAGTTTTATAATCGTTATTAAATTCAAAACGGTGTCTATGACGTTCTTTTATTTGAGATGTACCATATACCTCAAAAGCTTTACTGTGGTCTTTAATAGTACAATCCCAAGCGCCTAAACGCATGGTGCCGCCTTTATTTACAACATTTTTTTGAGATGCCATTAAATTAATTACAGGATGTGGTGTGTTTGCATCCATTTCTATTGAGTTGGCATTTTCTAGTTTCAATACATTTCGGGCATATTCTATAACGGCCATTTGCATACCTAAACAAATTCCGAAAAAGGGAATATTATTTTCGCGTACAAACCGTACGGCTTCAATTTTACCTTCTATACCACGTTCTCCAAATCCTGGTGCAACTAAAACACCGTCTAAATGTTTTAGTTTAAATTCTATATTTTCTGTATTTAAATACCCCGAATGGATAGACTCTACATTTACCTTTACTTCATTTTGGGCTCCTGCGTGTATAAATGCTTCTAGTATAGATTTGTACGAGTCTTGTAATTCTACATACTTACCAATTAAACCAATGGTAACTTCGTTTTTTGGGTTTTTGTGCCGTTGTATAAACGCATTCCATATACTTAAATCTGGAAGGTCGCTTTTTAATTTTAGTTTTTCTAAAACCACTTTATCTAAACCTTCGTCTAGCATAAGATTGGGCACATCGTAAATGGTAGATGCGTCTATAGATTGTATTACAGCTTCCTTTTTTACATTACAAAAACGTGCTAATTTTGCTTTTAAGTCGTCGCTCAATTGGTGCTCGGTTCTACAAACTAAAATATCTGCGTGTACTCCACTTTCCATTAAAGTTTTTACACTATGCTGGGTTGGTTTGGTTTTTAACTCACCTGCTGCAGATAAGTAGGGTACTAATGTTAAGTGAATTACTAAAGTATTATTTTCGCCTAAATCCCATTGTAATTGACGTACAGCTTCTATATAAGGTAAGGATTCTATATCTCCTACTGTTCCTCCAATTTCGGTTAAAATAATATCGTAATCTCCAGAATTACCAAGAATTTGAATGCGATGTTTAATTTCGTCTGTGATATGCGGAATCACTTGTACCGTTTTTCCTAAAAACTCACCACGTCGTTCTTTATTTATAACGCTTTGGTAAATGCGACCTGTTGTAACATTATTTGCTTGCGATGTTGGTACATTTAAAAAACGCTCGTAATGCCCTAAATCTAGGTCGGTTTCGGCACCATCATCGGTAACGTAGCATTCTCCGTGTTCGTAAGGGTTTAGCGTACCTGGATCAATGTTAATATATGGGTCTAATTTTTGAATTGTGGTTCTGTAACCTTGCGCCTGTAAGAGTTTAGCTAAAGATGCAGCGATTATACCTTTTCCTAATGACGAAGATACTCCGCCAGTTACAAAAATATATTTAGGGTTTTTAGTCATTGTTACGTTGTTAAACGTGAGCAAAATTACAATAAAAAATGGCTTATGCTATCATTGCACAAAGCAAAATTGAATTAGTTTTTAACTCGTGTTATTTTCAAATTTTGAATATTATATAGTAATCTTCATAATTTTGCTGTAACAATTATGTAATTGCAACTACTAACAAGCAACTAACCAAATTTAAAATTGAATAAAGAGCTAAAACATAGTTTTGTAGAACAGTTACAAAAACATCAAAATATTGTGCATAAGGTTTGTCGCTTATACACCAATAATAGAGATGCGCATAACGATTTGTTTCAAGAGATAACCATTCAATTATGGCGCGCCTACCCAAAATTTAGAGGTGATGCAAAGTTTAGTACTTGGATGTATCGTGTGGGTTTAAATACAGCAATAACTTTATACAGAAAATCTAAACGCACTATAAATACGCAAGCGTTTGACAACGTACAGTTTAAAATTAAAGCAGAGTATTATGATGATACCGAAGAGCAACAATTAAAACTTTTATATAACGCTGTACATCAACTAAATGACATAGAAAAAGCACTTGTCTTTTTATATTTAGAAGATAAAAATTATAGAGAAATTAGTAAAACTTTGGGAATAACCGAAGTTAATGCACGTGTAAAAATGAACCGTGTAAAAAAGAAATTAAAAACCATATTAAATCCGTAAACGTATGGATGAGTTAGATTTATTAAAGAAGGATTGGAAGACTAGTAATACCGAATATACAAACTTTACAAATGAAGATTTATATACGATGCTTCATAAGCGATCGGCTTCAATTGTAAAAACATTATTTTATATTAGTATTGCAGAATTATTTTTTTGGCTAATTATAAACGTATTACCATATTTTAATTCAGAAAATTATAAAAATAAAATAGATGAAAGCTATAAAAACCCTTGGTTTGTCGTAATAACCCTAGTAAGTTTTGCT
>JBMYXP010000104.1:0-7607 GCA_049608525.1 Winogradskyella sp. | reverse complement strand
TTATAGCTTATTTTAGGTGATAAATGGTATTAGTTTTTAGTTATGGTAAAATTAAAAAACACCTGTAGTAAATGATTCGTAAAGCCACAGAAATAGATATAGAACCAATACTATCCCTAACAAACGCTTGTGCTAAAGCTATGATTGCCAATAATATTTATCAATGGAATGCACATTACCCAAATAAAGCAGTGTTTAAAAACGACATAAAACGCAACCAACTTTATGTGTTAGATCTTAATGAAAGCATTACGGGTTGTATTGTTATATCTACATATATGGATGCAGAATATGCTTCAGTTAAATGGTTAACCCCAAATACAAACAACATTTATATACATCGTTTGGCAGTTCACCCAAACTATCAAGGTAAAGGTTATGCACAACAGCTTATGAATTTTGCAGAGCATTATGCTTTAGAAAACCATTATAACGCTATACGATTAGATACTTTTTCGCAAAACAAAAGAAACCAAAAGTTTTACGAACTTCGCGGTTATAAAAAGTTAGGGGCTATTTATTTTAAAAAACAAAGTGAAGATCCTTTTTATTGTTATGAATTAGTCTTTTGAGCGCAACAATTACATTAAAACAAATTAATAGATTAGCAATACCTGCATTAATTTCGGGTGTGTCTGAGCCTATATTGTCATTAACCGATGCCGCAATAATTGGCAATATGCCACATAATGCCACAGTATCTTTGGCAGCGATTGGCATTGTTACTACATTTTTATCTATGCTTATATGGGTTTTAGGGCAAACAAGAAGCGCTATTTCATCTATTATCTCTCAATACGTTGGTGCAAAAAATATCACTGCTGTTAAAAATTTACCTGCACAAGCTATAGTTTTAATAACTGCACTTAGTGTTTTAATTATTGTTGGCACTTATCCTTTTGCAACGTCTATTTTTAAATTTTATAATGCCAGTGGAGATGTTCTAAACTATAGTGTCGCTTATTACAAAATAAGAGTCTTTGGTTTTCCTTTTACATTATTCACAATAGCTGTTTTTGGTACATTTAGAGGTTTACAAAACACCTATTACCCAATGGTAATTGCTAGTGTTGGTGCTTTAATAAATATAGGCTTAGATGTTGTGTTTGTTTATGGTATAAACGGCTTAATACCAGCAATGCACATTAAAGGAGCAGCTTATGCAAGTGTTAGCGCACAAGTTATAATGGCTTTGCTTTCAGGATATTATATGCTTAAAAAAACGGATATACCTTTACTAATTCGGTTGCCTTTTAACCCCGAAATTAAACGTTTCGTTTTAATGATAGGCCACCTTTTTATACGCACATTAGCACTAAACTTAGCCTTGTTTTTGGGCACACGTTTTGCTACTAAATATGGCGAAAACTATATTGCAGCTTATACCATAGCTATAAATCTCTGGTTTTTGGGAGCGTTTTTAATAGATGGTTACGCAAGTGCTGGTAATATTTTATCGGGTAAACTACTAGGCGCAAAAGCGTATAAAAATCTTATTAGCCTTAGCAATAAACTTATTAAATATGGTATTTATGTAGGGCTTATAATTGCTATAATTGGTGCAGTTTTATATTATCCAATAGGTAATTTGTTTAGTAATGATAAAGCCGTTTTAGACGAATTTTATGCCATTTTTTGGATGATTTTAGCCATGCAACCACTTTGTGCCTTAGCCTTTATATTTGATGGTGTTTTTAAAGGGCTTGGTGAGATGAGATATCTTAGAAATGTTTTACTGGCTTCAACACTACTCGTTTTTGTACCGATACTCTTAATTAGCAATTATTTAGACTACAAACTTTATGGCATTTTTATAGCCTTTACCTTCTGGATTTTGGCTCGTGGATTACCATTAATTATAAAATTCAGAAAAACATTTACTTCACTTGCACAAAACCCGTAAATTTGAGCAATATATAGACACATCAATAACTTTATGGACATTCTCAATTTTTTAGGAGGCAACGGCTTATTTTTAATTTTAGGACTTGTGCTAGTTGTGGTCTATTTCTATAACCGAAATAAAAGACGTTAATGAGCAATATACGTATTACAAAACAGTTTTCTTTTGAAACAGGCCATGCACTTTATGGCTACGACGGTAAGTGTAAAAACGTACACGGACACAGTTACCGACTAGATGTTACGGTAATTGGCACCCCAATTTCTGATAACACAAACGTTAAATTTGGAATGGTTATAGACTTTAGCGATCTAAAAAAAATAGTGAAAGAAGAAATTGTAGATGTCTTTGACCACGCTACCGTTTTTAATAAAAACACACCTCATGCAGAATTGGCAAAAGAATTAGCAGACAGAGATCACAATGTGTTATTGGTAGATTATCAACCAACAAGTGAAATGATGGTGATAGACTTTGCCAAAAAAATAAAACAACGGTTGCCCCAAAGCATAAGTTTGCACGCTTTAAAACTACAAGAAACAACATCTAGCTTTGCCGAATGGTTTGCTTCAGACAATGAATAAACCCAACCACATAACAGTTCATACAGGAAAAAAAGTCTATTTCGCATCAGACAATCATTTGGGTGCGCCAACAATGGAAGCATCTCGCCTGCGTGAAAAAAAATTTGTGGCTTGGCTAGACGAAATAAAACACAATGCCGCAGCAATTTTTTTGCTCGGAGATTTATTTGATTTTTGGTTTGAATACAAAACGGTTGTTCCAAAAGGATTTACAAGAACACTCGGTAAATTAGCCGAAATTAGCGATTCTGGTATTCCTATTCACTATTTTGTTGGTAATCACGATTTGTGGATGAATGGTTATTTTGAAGAAGAACTCGGCATACCAGTATATCACAAACCACAAGAGTTTACGTTTAACAAATATTCTTTTTTTGTGGGTCATGGAGACGGACTTGGCCCAGGAGATAAAGGTTACAAACGCATGAAAAAGGTGTTTGTAAGCCCCTTTTTTAAAGGCTTATTTAAGTGGGGACACCCCGATATTGGTATGCGAATTGCCCAATATTTATCCGTAAAAAACAAAATGATTTCTGGCGATGATGACGCTACATTTTTAGGTGAAGACAATGAATGGTTAGCCATGTATTGTAGGCGCAAGCTAAAAGAAAAACATCGCGATTTCTTTGTGTTTGGTCACAGGCATTTACCTTTAGAAATTCAACTAAATAAAACTTCTAAATACATAAATTTAGGAGATTGGGTTCAATATTATACCTATGGTGTTTTTGACGGCAATAATTTTGAATTAAAAACGTACTAAGCAAACGGAACCAGAAATTTAAAAATGATAAAACGCATCTTCTAAATGCGTAATTTTATAGCCTTTTCCTTCTTTTACAATTGCAATAATATCAAAACGAACATCTACATCTAAGTCGTGTACAACAACATATTCATCAACTGCTTTTACTAAGTTTTTAATCTGTTTGGGCTTTACAAAATCTTGCGGATTTCCAAAATCTATGGTCGATCTTGTTTTTACTTCAACAATGGCAAGAATTTCATTTTTTTGTGCAATAATATCTACTTCGGCTTTTTCAAATCGGTAGTTCCTGGCAATAATTTTGTAACGGTTCTTAATTAGAAAATCAACCGCTAATTGTTCTCCTTTTTTACCGAGTTCGTTGTGTTGTGCCATATAAAAGTGTGTTTCGTAATTAGTGCTAGTTTTGCAGTTATACCAATTAGTATTCAAAATACGCTTTATAATTTGTTTCTATGCGGTTGCTATTTCAATTTAAAATTGAATGGAGACGAGGCATAATTAGTTTAACACAGCGTAATGTTTATTTCAAACTCCAAAAATAGAGAATTAACGTTATCTTTACATTAACACTTAAAACTGGGAAAATGACAAGCCATGTTAAATGTGCAAATTGTAATATCTACAGCAAAGATACTGATGTTTGCAGCAATTGTAATAAACCCTTGTTTTCAAAACACCACCACCAATTAAGACTTATTAAGGAGGAAGAGGCACGTCGTAAAAAAGAGCGCATTAAAAAAGATGCGTCACCTTCTTTTTATGAAAAAAATAAAGCCCATAGGTTTTTTATTGTCCGTGTATTTGTAAAAATTTTGCATTCTATTTGGTTGGTTTTTATGGCAATAGGTATGTTTATTGCTTGGTTAATTTCTACAATTGTGGCATGACAATTTTAAAACAGCCCCTATTTATTATTAGTGTATGTATTGCTACTCTAATTTATTTTGCAAACCGATTGGGGTTGCCGCTTGTTAGTTGGGTTTATTTTTATGTAAATGACTTTTTGTGTATGCCAATTGTACTAAGTCTAAGCTTGGCGGTTATTAGAATTTTAAAAAAAACAGAAACGCTTTATGTACCATTAATAGTTGTGTTGGCTTTAACCACCTATTTTTCATTATATTTTGAGTGGTTAATGCCAAAGATAACGACACGATATACCTTCGATTTTATTGATATTGGTCTGTATTTTTTAGGAGCACTTTTGTTTTATAAATTTCAAAAAAGATTATTCTAAAAATTTTATTGTAGATTGGATTCTGCTAACCTTCAATTCAACTGTATTACCCAAAACCAAGGCGCTATTGTCTTTTTCGTGGCCAGCTGGCATGCCAAACACAACAGGAAAATCATAGTCTTGTAAAACATCTAGTATTAGTTGCTCAACAGATGTGCCCCAGAGTGTTGTGTTTTTTCGCATTTTAGACATGTCGCCAACAATTAACCCCTTACAGTTTTCAAAATAACCCGCACGTTTTAGGCTTTGCAACATACGGTCTATATGGTATTTATACTCACCAATTTCTTCAATAAAAAGAATTTTACCAGTGGTATCAATGCTAGTTTTAGACCCTAACATGGTATGCAATATGGTAAGGTTACCGCCAACCAATTGCCCTTTTGCTTCACCTAATTTATTGTATTTTGAATACTTTAAAGTGTAATTTGTAGGCTTACCAAATAATGCGTTTTTAAAAGTTTCAACTGTTGTTTTTATGTCGTTTAAATCTTTTGTTAAACTCACACACATTAACGCATGTAACGACTGAAAACCTTCGTTATGAATTTGGTTGTGCAATGCTGTAATATCAGAATAACCAATAATCCACTTTGGGTTAGCTTTAAATTTTGTATAATCTAATTGGTCTAAAATTCTAACAGTACCGTAACCTCCACGCGCGCACCAAATTGCACTAATTTTTGGATCATCTAGTGCGTTTTGAAAATCCTCGCAACGTTCCTCGTCCGTGCCTGCAAAATGATTGGCTTTACTAAACACATGTTTGCCAACAACGGCATGTAAGCTCCAACTTTTCAATAAATTTACAGCTTGTTGCACTTCACCTTCACGATTTTTTAAAATACCAGACGGCGCAACAATTGCAACGGTATCTCCTTTTTTAAGATATGGTGGCTTAATTAATTTTGATGTCATTTTAGAAGAAGTATCCATTTTATTTTGAGCAAAACTAGTTGTAGAGCATATTAAAATTAGAGCAAATACAAGTAGGCGGCTTTTGGGCTTTAAAATCATAAAAACGGCTTTTTGTAAAAGTACATTTTTTTTCTATATGGCTTTTAGAATGTGTACTTTTGTGGCCTATAATAAATTAAAATTATGTCTAAGAGATACACCATCACCGCAGCATTGCCATACACTAATGGCCCAATACACATAGGGCATTTAGCAGGTGTGTATGTGCCAGCAGATATATATGCCAGATATTTAAGGCTAACAGGCAACGATGTTGCTTTTATTTGCGGAAGCGATGAGCATGGTGTGCCAATAACTATTAAGGCAAAAAAAGAAGGAGTAACACCACAAGATATAGTAGATAAATACCACGCTATTATTAAAACTTCTTTTGAAGATTTTGGTATTTCGTTTAATAATTACTCGCGTACCTCAGCGAAAATCCATCACGATACAGCGTCTGAGTTTTTTAAAACATTATACAATAAAAACGAATTTGTAGAAGAAGTATCAGAACAATTATACGATGCGGAAGCCAATCAGTTTTTAGCCGATCGTTTTGTGGTTGGTACGTGCCCTAAATGTGGTAATGAAGAAAGTTATGGAGACCAATGCGAAAACTGCGGCACAAGCCACAATGCCACAGATTTAATTAACCCTAAATCTGCAATAACTGGCAATGTGCCAAGCTTAAAAGAAACCAAACACTGGTTTTTACCATTAAATAAGCACGAACAATTTTTAAAAGACTGGATTATTGAAGGTCATAAAAAAGATTGGAAACCCAACGTTTACGGCCAAGTAAAATCTTGGATAGATGACGGCTTACGTCCACGAGCGGTGACGAGAGATTTAGATTGGGGAATCCCAGTACCTGTAGATGGCGGAGAAGGCAAAGTGCTTTATGTTTGGTTTGATGCGCCAATTGGTTACATATCTGCAACCAAAGAATGGGCAGCACGCACAGGTAAAAACTGGGAAGATTATTGGAAAGATGAAGACACAACATTAGTGCATTTTATTGGTAAAGATAATATTGTGTTTCACTGTATTATTTTCCCGGCAATGCTAAAAGCTGAAGGCAGCTATATTTTACCAACAAATGTACCCGCAAATGAGTTTTTAAATCTTGAAGGTAAAAAACTTTCAACATCAAAAAATTGGGCAGTTTGGTTGCCAGAGTATTTAATAGATTTTCCAAACCAGCAAGATGTGTTGCGATATGCTTTAACGGCAAATGCTCCAGAATCTAAGGATAACGATTTTACATGGAAAGATTTTCAAGCCAGAAACAACAACGAATTGGTGGCTATTTTTGGTAATTTTATAAATCGTGTTGTGGTTTTAACCCATAAATATTATGATGGTATTATTCCTGAACCTTCAACATATAAAACTATAGACGAAGACACTTTAGCGACTGTAAAAGCATATCCGGCAGTGATTGCAAGTTCTATTGAGCGTTATCGTTTTAGAGAAGCAAGCCAAGAATTAATGAATTTAGCACGACTTGGAAACAAATATTTAGCAGACGAAGAACCTTGGAAAACCATTAAAACAGACCAAGCACGTACAAAAACTGTAATGTTTGTAGCGTTGCAGATTGCATCAGCTTTAGCCGTTTTATCTGAACCTTTTTTACCGTTTACATCAGTTAAATTAAAAAGTATTTTAAACTCTAATGATAATACTTGGAAAGATATTTCTTCAAAAGACATTCTTATTTCTACTGCGCATCAAATAGGAAAAGGCGAATTATTGTTTTCAAAAATTGAAGACAATCAAATTCAAATTCAACGCGATAAATTAGAAGCTAGTAAAAAAGCCAACGAAGCTGCAAAAAAAGAACTTGAGCCTATAAAAGAAGAAATTACTTTTGACGATTTTACAAAATTAGACCTTAGAGTTGGTACAATTTTAGAGGCCGAAAAAATGCCAAAAACCAAAAAACTTTTAGTTTTAAAAGTAGATACGGGTATAGATACACGTACTATCGTTTCTGGCATTGCAGAAAGCTTTAAACCAGAAGATGTCATTGGCAAACGTGTTACGGTTTTAGTGAATTTAGCTCCAAGAAAATTACGAGGTGTAGAAAGCCAAGGGATGATTTTAATGACTGAAGACGAAAGTGGAAATTTGGTATTTGTGAATCCTGAT
>JBMYXP010000103.1:0-7668 GCA_049608525.1 Winogradskyella sp. | reverse complement strand
TTGGATTGGTTGGGTTTTGGGTTTAAACTTTTACATTTTACATTTAAAATTTAAAATTTCAATATTCAACTTAAAACTAGTAATGTGCAATTTTGTTTTGCTACACTACTAAGACACGTTTTGGGTTTTGGATTGGTTGGATTGTTGGGTTAATTGGAATCATTATATTCCGTTAAATTATTTTGGGTTTTTTCTTCAAACTCTTTATAGAATAAATCTGCTTCATCTTTATATTGATAACTTTGATGATATAACATTAAAGTATTTACGGCAATAGAACCTTGTTGAATGTAATTGTCGTAATTTTTAAAATAAATTGACAAAAAAAGTACGTAAGCAGAATATCTTGAATTATCCTCTACAATCTTACCAATATCGTTAGAGGCTGAAAATACTAAAGCGTAATCTTGTTTTAATTTATAGTACGCTTCTAAACAGGCTCTAAAAATTGCTCTTGTATGCCCTGAACCAATATTTGAACGAATTCTATATTTAGTTTTGTCTGTTCCTTTATTGTGTTCGTAAAATGAAACTACACAAATATTATTTTTATAAAGTTCTAACTCAATAATTGTAGTAATGCTATTCGTAAATTCTGGGATGAATCTATAAATTTTGCGAACACTAAAACCATCATTTTCTTTAGGTTTTTCGTTCATAAGGAACACCAATCCTTTTATAGCCATATTCTAAAAATTAGAATAGTGTCCTAAAGTATTTTGTGTAGTCACAACTGGAATTCTATTATACGAATCTAACGCAAAATCAACAGTAGTATATTGGTTAATACTCACATCTTTATCACTTGGTTGGTTGCTTAAAAGTCCTTTTCGGCTGTTTTTCCAAGGTAAATCATTATGAGTTAAATCAACTAAATCTGAACCACTCAAATGCCCATAAGATGTCCAAACATCAGCTAAATGATTTAAAGTTAAATCATCTAAACTCAAAGAAACAGCTCTACTATGAGGAATAATTGAACTTCTTTTCATAAACTTAAAATTTGCCCAAACATCATAAATCACAGGTCCATATATCCAAGCTTGAATTCTGTCGTTAAATAACATTTTGTCATTTTTAACAAAAAACCAAAGCTGTGAATAATACAGTAATTTCTGTAATTTGAGTGGACTAACACCTTTCTTTATAAAAAAAGATGAAATATCTAGTGCGCTATAATTTGTTTTCATTGGTCTCAAATATAGTTAAAACTATGTACTTTAGTGCATTTCGCTTTAGTATCTAAAAATTTTTGACACGGATTTCACGAATTTTCACGAAGCAAACTTTTAGTCTGCAAACCAAACCTATGGACTTCCAGACCAAAGTGGTTTAGTTTTCATCATTCAAATAGAAAAGAAAAAACACCCATTTTCTTATCAGTGCATTTCTCATTATTATGCGTATAACCGTAGTTAGCGTTCAAACTAAAAAAATGGTATTACAGATGAAACGCAGCAGTTATTTTGTCTATATAATCTAATTTTTCCCAAGTAAAGGTTTCAACCTCTTGCGTTACAGTATCGCCTGTTGGTGATGTAAATGTTACGGTTTTAACCTCTGGTGTTCTGCCCATATGCCCATAAGCAGCAGTTTCAGAATAAATAGGGGTTCTTAGTTTTAACCGTTGTTCTATAAAGTAAGGTCGCATATCAAAAATAGAGGCTACGATTTCGCTAATTTCTCCATCGGTTAAATTTACAGTTGCCGTGCCGTAAGTTTCTACATTAATACTGGTCGGTTTTGCCACACCAATAGCATAAGATACTTGCACCAACACCTCTTTACATAGGCCAGCTGCCACCAAATTTTTAGCAATATGCCGTGTTGCGTAAGCCCCAGATCTATCTACCTTAGACGGGTCTTTACCAGAAAACGCTCCGCCTCCATGCGCCCCTTTACCACCGTAAGTATCTACAATTATTTTGCGCCCAGTAAGCCCAGTATCTCCATGCGGCCCTCCAATAACAAAAGTCCCTGTTGGGTTAATGTGGTAAGTAATTTGGTCTGTAAATAAGGCTTGTATGTGAGCTGGCAACTTGGCCATTACTCGTGGTATTAATATATGTACAATATCTGCTTTAATCTTGGCAAGCATTACGGCATCGTCTGCATCAAAATCGTCGTGTTGTGTAGATACCACAATAGCGTCTATACGCTGTGGTATATTATCATCTGAATACTCTATGGTAACCTGCGATTTAGCATCTGGTCTTAGATACGTAATATCTTTATTTTCGCGTCGCAGTAAAGCCAATTCTATTAACAATCTATGCGACAACTCTAAGGCTAAAGGCATGTAGTTTTCTGTTTCGTCTGTTGCGTAACCAAACATCATACCTTGGTCGCCAGCACCTTGCTCAGCCTTAGTTGCTCTATCGACACCTTGGTTAATATCCGCAGACTGCTCGTGTATGGCTGAGAAGACACCGCAAGAGTTGCCATCAAACATATATTCGCTTTTGGTATAGCCAATTTTATTAATAACGTCTCTAGCAATTTTTTGTACATCTAAGTAGGTTTTAGACTTTACTTCGCCAGCAAGCACAACTTGCCCTGTGGTTACTAAAGTTTCGCATGCCACTTTAGATTCTGGATCAAAAGCTAAAAAATTATCAATTAATGCGTCGCTAATTTGATCTGCAACTTTGTCTGGGTGACCTTCAGAAACACTTTCTGAGGTAAATAAATACGCCATAGTTTATTTTTTTTACTTGAAGATTTGACGCAATTGTTTGAAAAAGATAACCTGTCTTTAGCATTTTTTTTGCAGAGGTTGCAATCAGTCAAATCATTCCTCTTTTTTTAAAAATCGTTTGCAAAAATACACATTTTAAATAACTACCACCAATTATCATTTAAAATAAGCACTAACACGGCGCAAAGAAGCGCTACAATTAGTACCATTTTTAACAGCAGAATGGTTACTTTTGTATTAAAATGAGAAATTACAGTCTTTATATTTTACTCTGTATGAGTTTTTTGGTGGTTTCTCAAGAAAAACCACCAAAAAACACGTACCTAGATTTAAGTTATTTTAGCGGTAATATTGCGCTACACAACACCGATATTTCGCATTTAATAAAAGGCCACCCCGAAGGTTTTATTTTTAGTTGGAATAAAAAAACATTTGGAGACCAGGCTTGGGAGCAACGTTACAATTACCCAGATTACGGCGCATCTATAAACTACCAAGATTTTAAAAACGACGTTTTAGGTACTAACTTTGGTCTCTATGCACACTATAATTTTTATTTTTTTAGGCGCCATATAATGTTGCGTATCGCCCAAGGTTTAGCCTACACCACCAAGCCCTATCACAAAACAGAAAACCCTAAAAATATAGCTTTTGGCTCTAAAATATTAAGCTCTACTTATATGATGCTTACTTATAAAAAAGAACGCATATACAAGCGTTTTGGCTTTCAGGTTGGAGCGTTTTTAGTGCATTACTCTAACGCTAATATTAAAGCTCCAAACACAAGTACAAATACAGTAGCACTACATTTTGGGTTGCATTATAATCTCGAAAATGAAACACCAACCTACATTAAAAATTTAAGCGATACATCCTATACAGAACCCATAAGATACAACTTGGCTTTTAGATCTGGTATTAACCAAAGTGATGTGGTTGGTAGTGGGCAATTTCCGTTTTATATTGTATCTGCTTATGCAGATAAGCGGTTGAGCCATACTAGCGCCATACAGTTGGGCACGGACGTGTTTTTTTCAAAATTTTTGAAAGAATTAATTGCCTACAAATCGGTTGCTTTTCCTGAGGAAACTGTTAGTGGAGACGAAGACTACAAACGTGTTGGGTTATTTGCTGGGCACGAGTTGTTTGTAAATAAAATGTCGGTTGTAACTCAGTTTGGCTATTATGTTTATTATCCTTTTGATTTTGAAGGCAGAACGTATTTAAGACTTGGGTTGAAACGCTATTTTAAGCATAAGCTCTTTGCGGCGGTTACACTAAAATCTCATGGAGCAAAGGCAGAAGCCGTAGAATTTGGAATTGGAATACGATTATGAAAAAACTAACCTACCTACTTATCCTATTTTTTTTTGCTTGTAATAGCGAAGATGCTAATGATTGTTTTCAAACCTCTGGCGGAAGCATTACCTATAATGTAGAAGTTACAAATTTTAATAAAATCCTTGTTAATAGAGATATTCAGTTAATTATTAAGCAAGCACCCGCGTATGCGGTAAGTGTAGAAACTGGCAAAAACCTTGTTAATGACATAGGTGTTGAAGTTATTAATAATCGATTGGTATTAACAAACCACAACGCTTGCAATTACGTTAGGGATTATGGCATAACCAAAATGTATGTAGAAGCACCAAATATTACCGAAATACGAACATCGTCTCAATACGAGATTACAACTATTGGTACGTTAAATTATAGCGATTTAACTTTGTTTTCTGAAGATTATTATGAGGATAGTGAATTTACAGTTGGTGATTTTAGGCTATCTCTAAACACGGAAAACCTAGATATTATATCTAATAATTTGTCTTTTTTCTATATAGATGGCACTGTAGAACAGCTATTTGTGGGGTTTTATGCTGGCATTGGTCGGTTTGAAGGCGAAAACTTAATAGCACAACACGTCGAGGTATATCATCGTGGTAGTAACGATATGGTTGTAAACCCGCAACAGTCTTTAACAGGCGAACTAAAAGGCACAGGCGATTTAATAGCGGTTAACGAACCCCCAATTGTGGCTATTGAGCGTTTGTATATTGGGCAGCTGATTTTTGAGTAGAATTTTGCAAAAGCAATAATTTTATTTACTCCACAATCAAATTATTAACACTACCATTATTATAATGATTAATAGCCCAATGCGTTTATTCCATTCCTCTTCAAAAACAATACTAAACTTTTTTTGCCCAAAGAAAAAGCACCAACGCACAAAAGCTCCTAAAAACTTTGGTATAGATTCTATAATTGCCTGTAAAAGCACATTAACAATAAAGTCAAACATACTTTTAACGGGTCATTTCCCTAAACAAAAGCTCTAAGCTCGTATTTTTTTGATTTAATTGTAGAATTTTTAAGTCATTAGTATTCGCAAAATCAAAGACATGAGCACGTCTATCCTCTTTGGTAGAAAACGTAATTTCGTAAATAAAATCGTGGGTGTTTTTTACAGCAGTTACATTTGGCAGTCGTAAAAGAAAGGCATCTTCTACCCTATAATTAAACTCAACACTTACAATTTGGTCTTGGTGCGCTCTTAAATCCTTTAAATATTTATCGGCAACCACTTTACCTTTATTAATAATAATAACACGATCGCACATGGCTTCAACCTCTTGCAAAATGTGTGTCGATAAAAATACTGTTTTTTCTTTACCTATAGTTTTAATTAAATCTCTAACCCCTATCAATTGGTTGGGGTCTAAACCTGTTGTGGGTTCGTCTAAAATTAATACCTCTGGGTTATGCAACAACGCATTAGCCAAACCCACACGTTGCCTGTAACCTTTAGAGAGTTGATTAATTTTTTTGTGCGCCTCTGGTTGTAAGCCTGTTAACTCAATAACCGCGTTAACTCTGGCTTTGGGTGTGTTATACACATTGGCATTAAAACGCAAATATTCTTTTACATACAAATCTGAATAAAGCGGATTATGCTCTGGCAAATACCCAACCACACGCTGCACCTTTTTTTTATTAGTATTAACATTAAACCCATTTACACTAGCATAGCCATTAGTTGCCGCAATGTAAGTGGTTAATATTTTCATCATTGTAGATTTGCCCGCTCCATTTGGCCCTAAAAAACCGACAATTTCGGCATTATTTATTTTAAAAGACACATCATGCAATGCCTTTTGGCCATTATATAACTTTGTTAGGTTTTTAACTTCAATAGACATAGTAGAAAAAGTTTATTCAAAAATAAGTATTATATCATAGTGTGTAAGCTTTGTTGCTAAATCTTTAAAACTTAAGCCGTAATTTTAAAAAAGTAAGGTTAAAATTTCAATTTGAAAAACTATTAATTACATTAGCCACATATTTTACAACGGCAACTACCTTTAAAATTTATAATAACTGATTTTAGGTCTTTATTAACAACAGAAACGAAACTTAATCTCTTTTTATTAAACTTATAGCGTAGGCTATCTCAATGTTATCGGAACATTTTTTTAGTAATACCAATTATGGCTTAAAAATAAGCTCTAACTAGTTTGAATTTAGGTTGTTAAAATGACATGACACATTAAAACATTGCCTTAGTTAGGCTTTATTTTATATTGAAATTTGAGCGAAACAGAAACGAATTATAAGGTTTATTTTAAGATATAATTGGTATAACACTCCATTTTGAAAAGCTTCATTTGCAGGTTTATAATTATTGTGTTGAAACTAGCTTAACCACACGTTGAAATCTAAAATTTGAAGATTAATGTAACCTATTTTAAAGTGTTTGGTTGTTCCAATTACCTTTAAAATAAGCCCTAAATACAAATTAGTTTTGAATACTAAAATTGCAAAATAATGATAGATGTAGCTCACCGTTTAAAACAGGTTGAAGAATATTATTTTTCTAAAAAATTAAGAGACGTTGCACTTTTAAAATTGCAAGGCAAACCAATTATTAACCTCGGAATTGGCAGCCCAGATTTAGCACCTTCTCCCCAAGTAATTACAGCATTAACAGAGAGTTTACACAACGCTAATGCGCATAGCTACCAAAGTTACCAAGGCTTACCCGAGTTAAAAAAAGGCATTTCAAACTTCTATAAAACACACTTTAAAGTAACTCTAAATCCGCAAACCGAAGTGCTACCATTAATGGGCAGTAAAGAAGGTATAATGCACATTTCTATGGCATTTTTAAATAAAGAAGATCACGTCTTAGTGCCAAATCCTGGCTACCCAACTTACAGTTCCGTTACCAAACTTTTAGAAGCAAAACCCATTTATTACAACTTAAAAGCAACGCACAATTGGCTACCAGATTTTAAAGCCTTAGAACAATTAGATTTAAGTAACGTAAAATTAATGTGGCTTAATTATCCGCACATGCCAACAGGTACAAATGCAACCGCACAGTTTTATAAAGACGTTATTGCCTTTGGCAAACGGCATCATATTTTAATAATAAATGATAATCCGTACAGTTTTATACGCAATAAAAAACCACTAAGTCTATTACATTTTGATACAGCCAAAACAACCTGTTTAGAATTAAACTCATTGAGTAAAACCTTTAACATGGCAGGTTGGCGCGTTGGTATGCTGCTGGGGAATGCCGATTGTATTAATGCGGTTTTAAAAGTAAAAAGCAATATGGACTCGGGGATGTTTTACGGCATACAAAAAGGAGCGATTGCAGCCTTAAAAAGCTCGGAAGATTGGTTTTTAAATTTGAATAACACCTACAATAAACGACACCGTTTAATAGGGCAATTGGCAGAAAAACTAAATTGCACCTACACTAAAAACACCACAGGTTTATTTGTTTGGGCAAAAATCCCTAAAGGTAAAACCTCTGAAGAATTTACCGATGCTCTGCTGTACAACACTTCTATTTTTATAACACCAGGTACGGTTTTTGGCAGCAATGGCGAAGGTTACGTGCGTTTTTCGTTGTGTGCTACAGAAGCACATATAAAAGAAGCGATAGCGCGAGTTTAGTGGGT
>JBMYXP010000102.1:0-7670 GCA_049608525.1 Winogradskyella sp. | reverse complement strand
AACTTATAGACTCTACTTCAGAATTTACTTTTTTATAGGTTTTAACGGAGTTCATAGGCTTAAATTTCAAAAAAAATTAAAAAATTTCTTCTATTCGTCTATCTGGTATTAACCACATGATAGCAACCATGGCATAAAAAACTATTGATAACCAAGTGTTTACCAAAGCTAATGCAATACCAAGTATATAAAATACAATAGATATTTTTCCCTTAACATCTGAACCTATTACTTTTTTTAAAGGAAATGTATTGTCGTGAGATTTTATGATAACCCATTGCAGTACAAAATAAGCAACTGCACAACATAATAATACGACACCATAAGCAATAATTGGTAGCTGCGCTATATAATTTTCACCTATCCAAGCAGTTGTAAAAGGTATTAATGACAGCCAAAAAAGTAAGTGTAAGTTTGCCCAAAGTATTTTTCCGTTTACATATTCAGTAATTTGAAATAAGTGATGGTGGTTATTCCAATAAATACCTATATATATAAAACTAAAAATGTAACTTAAAAATAGAGGTGTTTTTGCGAGTAGTGCCTCAACGTTTACACCTCTTGGCACAGAAAGTTCTAAAACCATTATTGTTATAATAATTGCTAAAACACCATCACTAAAAGCTTCTAATCTACTTGTTTTCATTGCTTTAATTTTTTACAAATACATTTTCACATTTCGTGAAATCTATTGTTATTAACGTTTTCGCCTAATTATTATAGCAACATCATATCTGTTTTAGCCGCTTCAAACTCACTAACCATATCTTTAACAATCTCAGCTACGGGTTTTATATTGTGTATTAAACCTGCAATTTGCCCAATTTCGAGTTCGCCATCTTCTAAGTCGCCTTCAAACATGCCACGTTTTGCTCTGGCTCTTCCTAATAATTCTTTGAGTTGCTGTGGTGTTGGCGAGGTTTTATATAAGTTTTGTAGGTCGTTATAAAATTTATTTTTAACCAGTCTAACTGGGGCTAACTCTTTTAATGTAAGTTGTGTATCGCCTTCTTTAACATCTACAACAGTTTGCTTAAAGTTTTGATGTGCCGAGGATTCTTCACTTGCTACAAAACGGCTACCAACTTGTACACCATCTGCACCTAAAACCATACAAGCCAACATTGCTTTACCTGTTGCAATACCGCCAGCTGCAATTAACGGAATTTGCAATTGCTCTTTAACCATTGGTATTAGAGTAAGTGTTGTGGTTTCGTCTCGTCCGTTATGTCCGCCAGCTTCAAAACCTTCGGCAACAATAGCATCTACACCAGCTTCTTGTGCTTTTAAAGCAAATTTTACACTGCTTACTACATGTACAACAGTAATGCCTTTATCTTGCAACCATTTGGTCCATGTTTTTGGGTTGCCAGCAGATGTAAATACTATCTTTACATTTTCTTCAACAATAATATCCATAATCTCTGTAATATTAGGATAAAGCATAGGTACATTTACTCCAAATGGCTTATCTGTTGCAGCTTTGCATTTAATGATATGCTCACGCAATACATCTGGATACATAGAACCTGCGCCAATTAATCCTAAAATACCTGCGTTGCTTGCAGCTGAGGCTAATTGCCAACCGCTATTCCAAATCATACCAGCTTGTATAATTGGATATTTAATATGGAACAAAGCGCTTATTTTGTTTTGCATTTTTTTATGGTTTAGTTCAGCTAAATTATAAAATAATAGATAATATGATGCCAATTATAATTTAAAACAAAAAAATGTTACATTTATATCACTATTTACAAAACGTGTAAAATTAATGTAACATCCTGTTGTTATTGCATTACAAAATTATTACTCCGCTTATCGAAGTATAAAAAACATTGAAACGATTTTTTATATTAACGCGTTGGTAGTAACACAAACCTGATAAACTCGAATAAAATGTACATTAATTCAATAAAAATAATTTTACTGGTTTTAATTTCGAGTATTTTTTTATCCTGTAATGTACAAGTTAAAAACGAACAGAAAATTGCTGAAAATAAAGTAACTAAACTTGGCAAATCAGTATTGCAAATCGACAATAAAATTTGGGTCATATTTCAAGATTCAAAACAAAATTATTGGTTTGGAAGCAATGGGAAAGGCATTTACAAATTTGATGGAAAAAAGATAACTCAATTCACAACAAATGACGGTTTGGTGCATAATCAAATTCGTGGAATACAAGAAGACAAACAAGGGAATTTATATATTGAAACTCACAACGGAATAAGTAAGTACAATGGAACAGAGTTCATTACTTTAAAACCTATTAAATCTTTAAAGAACGAATGGAAACTTGAACCGAATGATCTTTGGTTTGGATATAATGCAAATGACCTTTATCGTTTTGATGGTAATTTTCTTTATGAATTAAAATTACCAAGAAAAGATTTAACTAAAGCTTTTGGAATTGAAACGGAAGGAGTTCCTTTTGAAGGGAATAACAATAGTCCTTATGCAGTTTTTGGAGTCAATAAAGATAAAAATGGGAACATTTGGATTGGAACCGCTACAGCAGGTGTCTTCCGATTTAATGGAGATTCATTATTATGGATTGGAGAAAAGGAACTCTCAACCCTTCTTGATGGTCGAGTTCCAGGTGTACGCTCAATGATTCAAGATAAGGATGGTTATTTTTGGTTAAGCAATTTTTATAGTAAATACAAAATCAATCCTAACTTACCTAAAGGCTATGAAAAGGTAAAGGCTGTAGATTTACCTCAAGAAATAATAGGCGATAAAGTTCTTTATTTTATGAGTGGTATTGCAGACAAAGAAGGGAATTTATGGATGACCACATATGGTGGTGGGGTTTGGTATTATGATGGAGAGTCACTTACCAACACAAAAATACATAACGGAATTGAAAATGTACTACTAATTACCATTTACAAAGACAATAACGGAACAATTTGGCTTGGAACAAACAATGATGGAGTTTATAAAAGCAATGGAAAAAACTTTAAAAAGTTTGAAATAAATAAAAACTACTGGTAACATTGAAGGAACAGAAACTACTCACATTTCAACAACTTGAAAACGAGATCTAGGTCTCACAGAACTGAACTAAGTTTTAGTAGTAAAAGAGAGCCAATTATCAATGTTGACGAAGTCAAAGTTTCAGCGTGTATATTAACCTTAATTCTCTGTTTTATTCTTTCTGATTATTTATCAAATTTAGTAAAAGACAAACTTAAGCCGTGTAAAAATAATTACATTTTGGTCCTTAATTAGATGCTTTTGCGTGTTTTTAACGTCTGATTTTCCTTAGGAAAATCCTCGCATACAAACTCGTAAATATTAATATACAAACCCAATAAGCGCAACCAAAAACAAACCTTTTTATACCACTAAATTTAACATATCTTACACTTGCGCCACATGCTTAAATGTTGGGTAACTTTCTGTAATACGACCTATACCTTTTTTATTCACTTTAAAAACAATATCTTTTGTTGTGGTAAATAATAAAACCGATAAAAAATGCGTTTGTAAATGCGATTTTAAAATAACTAACGCAGCATCTAAGCTAAGTTCTTCTTCTACATCTTCTGTTTCTCTGGGTCTAAAACTATATTTTAATAAAACCTTAAATCCATCTTTAGAGTATATGGGTCTTATAAATATATTTTTCAATTCGGGTTTTCCTATGGTTTTTGCCATAGTTAATTTTGCAAAAGTACCTGCTGCGATACTCTCTTTTACATGTTCCCAAAAAACAATAAAAACAGCTTGGTAGCTCATAAGTTTAAAACTAAATAATGAAAAAATTTAGATACGAATTGTGCCTAGTCCTAAAAAAATCCCAAGTTTAGCACTCAGGATTTTTTTTTAAATACTTAAACAACATTGTTTATTACGGTATAAAATTTTGATGCGTCTAATCTTCTGGGTGCATAAATTTTTGCTTCCCTAATAATTCTGTTTCTGTTTCAACTACATTATCATCTGGCACACAGCAATCTACAGGGCAAACCGCAGCACATTGTGGCTCTTCATGAAAACCTACACACTCTGTACATTTATCTGGTGCTATATAATAAAGTTCATCGCTTATAGGTTCTTGTGTTTCCTCGGCATCGACTTCTTTTCCGTTTGGTAATACTATTTTGCCTTTTAGGCTTGTGCCATCTGCATAACGCCAATCGTCTGCTCCTTCGTAAATAGCTGTATTTGGGCATTCTGGCTCACAAGCTCCACAATTAATACATTCGTCTGTGATTATAATTGCCATAGTAATTTATTTATTAATGTTTGCTTAATTTTGCAATTACAAAAATAAAGCCAAAATAGCGTTTAACCAAACCATAATATGGATTTACAACAAAGAATTAACGGGTTTATAAAATTAGGTGAATTTTTAAATCAATTTAAACAAAGTGGTATTACTAAAAACGATGCCGTTACTGCTAATGATTTATTTTTTGATGGTTTTAAACACCAAATGAAACTTGCAAAAGAACATAATGGTTGGTTTACAGAAAAAAACATTTTATTTAGTGTTGAGTCGTGGTCTAAAGCGTTGACTAAAAATAGCATTAACCAATGGCTAAATACATATAAGTTTACAACTAAAACCCCAAAGAGTGTTGCTATTATTATGGCAGGGAATATTCCTTTGGTTGGGTTTCACGATTTTTTGAGTGTGTTAATTTCTGGCCATAATGTAGTGGTAAAACAATCGTCAAACGATAAGCATCTTCTCCCCTTTTTAGCTAAATATTTAGAAATTGTAGCACCTCAATTTAAAGGCAACATAAAATTTACAGAAGAAAAACTTAACGATTTTGATGCCGTTATAGCCACTGGTAGCGATAATACAGCACGCTATTTTGAGTACTATTTTAAAGGCAAACCTTCAATAATTAGAAAAAACAGAAATTCGGTTGCGGTTTTAACTGGTAACGAAACTCACCAGGAATTAGAAGCCTTATCTGACGATATATTTAGATATTATGGGTTAGGTTGCCGAAATGTTTCAAAATTAATGATTCCTAAAGGCTATAATTTTGATGCGTTTTTTAAAGCCATCTATAAATGGCATCCTATTATAAACGAAAGTAAATACGCAAATAATTACGATTACAACAAGGCTGTGTATTTAATGAGTGAGTTTAATATGCTAGAAAACGGATTCTTAATGGTAAAAGAAGACCAAAGCTACGCATCTCCTATTGCTACACTTTTTTATGAGTATTATGAAAACACTTTAGCATTACAACAAAGATTAGCAAACGACTCAGACAAAATTCAATGTATTGTTTCTAATAAATTTACTGAAAATGAAATTAATTTTGGAAAAACTCAAAGCCCACAACTTTGGGATTATGCAGATAATGTAGATACTATAGATTTTTTGTTAAAAATATAGCTTAAAAACCATGGTTTTAATAACTCAAAATTGGTAATAAATTAGCACCTTTGCTATTGTAAAAAAATTAAAATTTCAGGCTCTATATTTAAGATCCTGAATTAAATTCAGGATAAAAATGAAAAAACATAACTTTAGTGCTGGCCCATGTATTTTACCAAAGTCGGTAATGGAACAAGCAGCAGCAGCCGTTTTAAATTTTGATGAAGGGCTTTCGCTTTTAGAAATATCGCATCGCAGTAAGCCTTTTGTAGATGTTATGGAAAACGCACGCTCATTAGCCTTAGAGTTATTAGGTTTAGAAGGTAAAGGCTATAAAGCCTTATTTTTACAAGGTGGAGCAAGCACACAATTTTTAATGGTGGCTTTAAATCTTTTAGAAAAACGAGCTGGTTATTTAAATACTGGAACTTGGGCAGATAAAGCTATTTTAGAAGCTAAAATCTATGATGATATTTACGAAGTAGGATCTTCAAAATCTGCAAATTACAATTACATACCAAAAGGTTACGACATACCTGAGGATTACGATTATTTTCATTGCACATCTAACAATACCATATTTGGAACACAAATGAAGCATTTTCCTAAATCACCTATTCCTATGGTTTGTGACATGAGTAGCGATATATTTTCTCGTCAGTTAGATTTTACCCAGTTTGATTTAATATACGCAGGTGCTCAAAAAAATATGGGGCCAGCCGGTACAACACTAGTTGTAATTAAAGAAGAAATTTTAGGTAAAGTATCGCGTAAGATACCTTCTATGATGAATTACAAAACACATATAAGTAAAGGCAGTATGTTTAATACTCCACCTGTTTTTCCTGTTTATGTATCTATGCTAACCTTACAATGGTTAAAAGATTTAGGAGGTATAAAAGCCATTGAAAAAGAAAACGAAAAGAAAGCCAATTTTATCTATTCTGAAATTGATTTAAACCCATTATTTAAAGGGTATGCTGTAAAGGAAGATCGCTCTAACATGAATGCAACGTTTACTTTAGAAAACGAAAACTTAAAAGAAACGTTTGATGCCATGGTAAAAGAAGCTGGCATTAATGGGCTTAACGGGCACAGAAGTGTTGGTGGTTATAGAGCTTCAATGTATAACGCATTAACTTTAGACAGTGTAAAAGCATTAGTAGAAGTTATGAGCGAATTAGAAACTAAAGCATAAAAAAATAAGTAAGCAGTTGCTGTTTGCAGTATTTACTGAAACACATAAAATAATCCAAAATTTTTTTGATTTATCAGTTGCCCATCAACTTTAAAACTTTAAAATTTTCAACTTTAAAAACTAAACATGAAAGTATTAGCAAACGATGGAGTTTCGCAAAGTGGCATTAAGGCCTTAGAAGCTGCGGGATACGAAGTAATAACAACTACTGTAGCGCAAGAGCAACTAGAACATTACATTAACACTAATAAGATTACAGTGTTATTAGTAAGAAGTGCCACAACAGTAAGAAAACATATAATAGACAACTGCCCTAGCCTAAAAATTATAGGTCGTGGCGGAGTTGGTATGGATAATATCGATGTAGAATATGCACGTAATAAAGGTTTGAATGTCATTAATACACCAGCGGCATCATCACATTCTGTTGCAGAATTAGTATTTGGGCATTTTTATGGTTTAGCACGTTTTTTACATAACTCAAACAGAGATATGCCTTTAGAAGGAGATTCAAATTTTAAAGGGTTAAAAAAAGCGTATGCAAAAGGAACAGAACTAAAAGGCAAAACCCTAGGTATTCTTGGTTTAGGCAGAATTGGACAGGCCACAGCAAAAATAGCTTTAGGAGCAGGAATGAATGTTGTAGCATACGATAGATCTAAAGAAAAAGTAAATTTACAATTAGATTTCTTTGATGGTCAATCTTTAAATTTTGAAATAAAAATTATTTCGAAAGAAGACGTTTTAAAACAATCAGATTTTTTATCATTGCACGTACCAGCACAAAAAGAGTATATACTTGATGAAGCCGAATTTAACAAAATGAAAGATGGTGTTATTATAGCAAACGCTGCGCGTGGAGGAGTTATAAATGAAATAGCATTAGTTAAAGCTATAGAAAGTGGTAAAGTGGCAAGAGCAGCTTTAGATGTTTATGAGAAAGAACCAAAGCCCGAAATTCAGTTATTAATGAACCCTGCATTATCACTAACACCACATACAGGCGCTGCAACAAATGAAGCACAAGATAGAATTGGTACTGAACTTGCTGAGCAAATTATAAATATTCTTGGTTAAGCAAAAAAAATGTGACTATTAGGCAAAAATGAGTCCTAA
>JBMYXP010000101.1:0-7688 GCA_049608525.1 Winogradskyella sp. | reverse complement strand
TCAATAATCCGAAAATCATTGCGTTTTTAAACGCAACAAACCATATACAATCACGATAAGCGTAACCACAAAATCAGTCCTTTTTTAACCCACTAAATTTAGCATAGCACAAAAAAATACCATTAACTACAGCATTTATCTAAACATGAAAAAAAACATAGCAATACTAATGGGAGGTTACTCTAGCGAATATAAAATTTCGTTAAAAAGTGGTAACGTGGTTTATAATACACTAGATAAAGAAACGTATAATGCGTATCGCATTCATATTTTTAAAGACAAATGGGTGTTTGTAGATGACGCAAAAAATGAATTTACAATAGATAAAAATGACTTTTCGGTAGTAGTTAATGAAACCAAAATTAATTTTGATTGCGTATTTAACGCTATACATGGTTCGCCTGGCGAAGATGGTTTTATGCAAGGCTATTTTGAGTTATTAGGTATTCCGCAGACAAGTTGTGGCATGTACCAAGCTGCGTTAACCTTTAATAAACGTGATCTGTTAGCCACTTTACAACCTTATGGTATTAAAACCGCAGAAAGTTATCCACTAAATTTGGGCGATGCCATTAACGAAAATGCCATTGTAAAAAAAGTAGGTTTACCGTGTTTTGTAAAAGCAAATAAAGCGGGCAGCAGTTTTGGTATTTCTAAAGTTTATAAAAAAGAAGCTTTAAAAGCTGCCATAGAAAATTCTTTTAAAGAAGACAACGAAATTATTATAGAGCAGTTTTTAGATGGTGTGGAAGTTTCTGTCGGTGTCATTACTTACCACGGAAAAATTACAGTTTTACCCATTACAGAGATTGTCTCCGAAAATGATTTTTTTGATTACCAGGCCAAATACGAAGGTAAATCGCAAGAAATTACACCTGCACGTATCACAGAAGACTATAAATTGAAAGTTGAAACTCTAGCAAAACAGATTTATAAGATTTTAGGCATGACGGGGTTTAGTCGTAGTGAATTTATTTTTAAAAACAACGAACCTCACCTGCTCGAGGTTAATACAATACCAGGTTTAACCAATGAAAGTATTTTACCACAACAAGCAGCCAAAGCTGGCATTAGCATGGCAGATTTATTTGATAACGCTATTAAAGAGGCTTTAAAAAAATAGACTTATTTTTATAAACTAAATAACCAACTTTAATAGCAAATGATTTTTTACGGCACAAACTCTTCTAGATTAAAAAACGGACGACTCAGCAATGTCAATTGTCCAAATTGCGACACGCAAACCGCTATGAGTTATAGTGTTTTTGGCAAGTACGCTTATATTTATTGGATTCCGATATTTCCACTCGGAAAAGAAAACATACTAGAATGTAATCATTGTAAAAGAACTTATAAATTAAGTGAATTACCACAACAAATTAAACAGAAGTTTGAATTAGAAAAACATACAGGCATTCCGTTTCAACATTTTGCAGGTCTTGCTATTATTGGTTTAATCATTGCATGGTTTACCTATTCAAACAGTAAAGACAAAGAAAATACAGCTTTATACATACAAGAGCCATTGGCTAATGACATCTATATTGCAAAAGGTGAAACTGCGGGCTATTACACTACCGCTAAAGTTACAGAAGTAACCACAGATAGCTTATACGTTATTTTTAATGAATATGAATACAGTAAACGAAACACAAGTAAAATAGAAAAAGACGAAAATTACAGTATTGAAAATATTGAAGGCTATACTAAAGATGAAATTATTAGCCTGCATGAAGAAGGTTATATTGTTGAAGTGAAAAGAGATTAACTTAAAAAAAGCAGTCTATACAGAACATATTATGAAAAAAGCAGTATTCCCAGGATCTTTTGACCCAATTACCTTAGGCCACTACGATATTATAAAACGTAGTATTACGCTTTTTGATGAAGTTATTGTAGCTATTGGCATTAATGCCGATAAAAAATATATGTTCTCCTTGGAAGAACGACAAAAATTTATTGAAGACGCTTTTAAAGACGAGCCAAAAGTTAAAGTAGTTACCTACAAAGGACTTACTGTAGATTTTTGTATAAAAAATAATATAAAATTTATTTTAAGAGGTTTAAGAAATCCAGCCGATTTTGAGTTTGAAAAAGCCATTGCACACACCAACCGAGATTTAGCACCAATTGAAACTGTTTTTCTTTTAACAGCTGCAAGCACCTCTTATATATCGTCTTCTATTGTTAGAGATGTCATTAGAAACGATGGTGATTATACAAAGCTTGTCCCTGAGAGTGTGGTTGTAAATAAGTAGGAGTTTTACACATTTATTTTTTACAAAATTGCTCTAATACCAATTACAACTTAAAATGATTTTTAAAGAAAATAAATTTTTCTTTATTTTAATGACAAACAACTAAACATAGTCTATGTTTCTTTTTTTAATGAAAAAGAAAGAGAAAAAGGTCGTTTTAGTACCCATGTTTATAAAAATGGTAAAACTAATGCAATGCACTATTGCTACTACACTACAAAAAATATAGCTTCGCATATCGGTGTATAAAAAACATTGAAACATTTTTTTATACTAATGTGTTGGCATAACGCAAAAAAACTTAAAATAACTGAAAAATTCATTGATTTTTAGTAAATTGGAGTATGTCTGAAAAAGAAGGAAATATTGATATAGAAATCGACAAACTAACGAATAGTATTGAAAACTCATTTTCAGGCGATAGCTTTGAAACTGTATTATTGAAAATCAAAAAGGAAGATTTAAGACCTATTAAAAAAGGAAATGGTTGGCAATTTGACTGGAAATATGAATTTCAACAAACAGATAGAATTGTTTATAAATTATCAATAAGAGGAAATACGAATATCATTCAAGGTTTAGTTAGTTTTTCAGACGAAAATGACCATCTTTTTTTGAATTTAATTGAAAGCGCACCTTTCAATAAAGGAAAAGAAAAAATTTATGTTGGAGTTGCTGGAAATTTGATTGCTTTTGTTTGTAAGGAATCGTGGGACAAAAAGTATGAAGGGTTTATATCGTTTGTATCAAAAACCAGTTTAATTGAACATTACGAAAGAACTTTAGGAGCTGTTCACGTTGGGAATCATAAAATGGTAATATTTCCCAAAGAAGCATTGAAACTGATTAAAAAATATTTTAAAATTTAAGAAAATGGGAATTATAAGAGAACCAAATGGTGTTGATTTTATCGTAGATTCACGAGAACTTAAAGACTTTGAAAAAAAGCAAATAAGTGATATAATATCGCACTATAAAAAAACTGGAGAAATAAAGAAAATTTCGATTAAGAAAAGAAGTAAGAAAAGAGAATTAACAGCGGAAAAATAAAGTACGACACCCAACGCTTTATAAACTTTATAGCTGGCTTCTTGCCTACTTTCGAAAATCCCAACAGATTTTCTTGGTTCGTGTTTTATTCACTAACTTTAACGCTTAAAACACGCAACTAACCATATACAATCACGATAAGCGTAACCTCAAAATATGTACTTTTTTTAACCCAAAATTTAACGTATTGGCTGTTTTACTTATTTTGTGACTGCTTTCTTCTTTCAGAAATATAAAACGGCAAATAAATGATTAAAAACAATGGAATAATGATCGCCTGTGTTACCAAAAGGTAATATGGCCAATCTCCAAAATAATCTAAAACCGATGCAGATTTAGGTTTTGCATTTAAGTAAAAGTAATTAGCATTAAGTAAATAGTTTAGCATCATCATAACAACAAGATAAACTTGCAGTGCTAAAAACGATTTAAATACGCTTTTAAGTTTCGGTTTCATTTTAAATACAAAAATGAAATAAAAAACGAGGATTAGTAAGCCTAAATGCACCACCCAATATCTAAAATAATCGAAACTTGGAAAACCTTCAGTAATATCTGGTGTAATTACGGCTTGTAATGTGCCACCAATAATCCAAAATACTAAAATTTCGAACATCCAATATTTTTTATAATAGGTAAATATTGGAATTAATAAAGCCATAAGAGAACAGAGGTAAAGTGGCAAATCTGTTTTAAAATTATAGTTATCAAATACCATTCTATACAAATGAAAACTAATAACCGTTACAGAAATAAATAAAGCAAAATAATGAATTACACCTTTTTTCTGAGTTTCGGTAAAATGTTTTTTGGCATAATTTATTAGAAAAATTGTAAAGACAATTGCAAAACCTATGGGTATTAAATGCTGTAAACTTCCTATTGTTACAGCGTTTTGTACAATAAAAAGTGAGTTTAAATACAACATAAGTAAAATTATCTGTTATGTTTTCTATGTTGCTCTCTAGCAAGTAGTGTATTCTTTAAAAGCATAGCAATAGTCATTGGACCAACTCCGCCTGGTACTGGTGTAATATAGCTTGCTTTTTTACTTACATTTTCAAAATCTACATCTCCTGTTATGTAATACCCTTTTTCAGAATCGTCGGTTACACGTGTAATACCAACATCTATAATAACAGCATCTTCTTTTATCATTTCGGCTTTTAAAAATTTAGGAATTCCTAAAGCTGAAATAATAATATCTGCCTGAGATGTAATCTGCGTAATATTTTTGGTATGGCTATGTGTTAGAGTTACCGTAGAGTTTCCCGGAAACCCTTTTCTACCCATTAATATACTCATTGGGCGACCAACAATATGTGAGCGTCCTATAACAACCGTATGTTTTCCTTTGGTTTCTACTCCATAACGGTCCATTAATTCTAATATACCAAAGGGTGTCGCTGGTATAAATGTTGACATATCTAATGCCATTTTACCAAAGTTCATAGGATGAAAACCATCGACATCTTTATTTGGGTTTACGGCCATTAACACTTTTCTGGTATTAATTTGTGGCGGTAATGGTAATTGTATTATAAAACCGTCTATAGCATCATTATTATTTAGGTCTTCTATTTTATCTAAAAGCTCTATTTCACTGGTAGTATTAGACATTCGTACCATTGTAGATTCAAAACCTATACGCTCACAAGCTCTAACTTTACTACCAACATAAGTTAAACTTGCACCGTCATTACCAACAATAACTGCAGCTAAATGGGGCACTTTTTCGCCGTTAGCTTTCATTTGTTTTACCTCTTCAGCAATTTCGTTTTTAATGTCGTTGCTTACTTTTTTTCCGTCTAGTATGGTCATTTTTTTAGTTTTCAGTCGCAGTTGCGGTATTCAGTTATTTACTCTTGTATTAGTTTTCAGTTGCAGTTTTCAATTGCTTATTGTTATCTTAAAAATCAAACTATTTTTACTCCAAATTTCCCTAGATTATTAATCATATAGTTTATTAACTTACCAATTTCAATACCTTGATTTGATAACTTTTTATGCTGTTCTGTTGAAATATATTTACATCTTAAAACAAAATCTAACCACGTATTTGTTTCAGAGTTTTCTGCATCTGCATCAGTTAGCTTGCTGATAAAATGCTTTTGGGTACATTCTTTTTCTATAGGCTTCAGAAATATTAGCATTTACAGAACGAGAACTTCTTCTCACTTAATCTGTCAAAAAATATGCTTCTTCTTTTGGAAATGATTTTGAAATTTCAAAAATTGACATCGCTAAATCAAATGCTTTTTGATATGCTAATAATTTTTTGAAATCCATGTTCTAAATTTTCAATTTAATTAAACATCAGCAAACTGCGACTGATTACTGTGACTGTTTAATTAAAACTAGTTCATCCCTTTCATCATCTGCATCATACGTTTTCCGCCTCCACCTTGCATCATCTTCATCATTTTACTCATTTGTGTAAACTGTTTCATTAATTGGTTAACCTCTTGTACAGATGTACCAGAACCTTTACCAATACGTTTTTTTCGACTTGCATTTATTACTGACGGATTAGAACGTTCTGCTGGTGTCATAGAATGTATTATGGCTTCAATACCTTTAAAAGCATCATCATCTATATCTACATCTTTCATCATTTTGCCTGCACCAGGAATCATGCCTACTAAATCTTTCATGTTACCCATTTTTTTAATTTGCTGAATCTGTTTTAAGAAATCATCAAACCCAAATTGGTTTTTGGCAATCTTTTTCTGAAGTTTTCGTGCTTCGGCTTCATCAAACTGCTCTTGTGCGCGCTCAACAAGAGAGACAACATCTCCCATGCCTAAAATACGCTCTGCCATACGTGATGGGTAAAACACATCTATGGCTTCCATTTTTTCGCCTGTACCAATAAATTTAATTGGTTTGTTAACTACCGATTTAATAGAAATGGCTGCACCACCTCGGGTATCTCCATCTAATTTGGTAAGAATAACACCATCGAAATTTAAAATATCATTGAAAGCTTTTGCTGTATTTACAGCATCTTGACCCGTCATAGCATCTACAACAAACAAGGTTTCTTGCGGTTGTATGGCTTTGTGTACGTTAGAAATTTCTGTCATCATAGCTTCATCTACCGCCAAACGACCCGCAGTATCTATAATAACTACATTATGCCCGTTGGCTTTTGCATGTGCTATACCTGCTTTTGAAATAGCAACAGGATCGTTATTACCACGATCACTATAAACCTCAACACCTATTTGCTCACCAACCACATGAAGCTGATCTATTGCTGCCGGACGATAAACATCGCAGGCAACTAATAATGGTTTTTTGGTTTTTTTATTTTTAAGATAATTGGCCAATTTACCAGAAAAGGTTGTTTTACCAGACCCTTGTAAACCAGACATTAAAATTACACTTGGCTTGCCCGAAAGGTCTATACCTTTGACATCGCCACCCATAAGTGCGGTTAACTCGTCTTTAACGATTTTAACCATTAATTGCCCTGGTTGTAATGTTGTTAATACATTTTGCCCTAAAGCCTTTTCTTTAACGCGTTTTGTAAAATTTTTGGCAATTTTAAAGTTAACATCGGCATCTAAAAGCGCACGTCTTACTTCCTTTAAAGTTTCTGCTACATTTACCTCAGTAATGCTACCGTGGCCTTTTAATACATGTAACGCTTTATCTAACTTATCACTTAAATTATTAAACATATTTTAACTCGTATTCAGTGTTCAGTCTGCAGAATGCAGTCTCTACAAAAATTAATAGACGCAAATTTAATAATTTACTAGCGATAAACGAATTGGATATTTATAAATAATTACACTTAGTTTAGCACCTACATATTCAAAAAAAGAGTTACTCGTATTTGAGCAACTCTTTTTCATCAACTTAAACTTAATTAATCAACTAACCTTAACTAAGATTTTTTATACTTTAATTACAGTTTTTTTCTAAAACTAAAATAGCATTATCGTTATGAAGTTCTAATCTATCGTCTTGGCATTCTACTAATAACCAACTGCCTGTTATGGCTTGTATATTTGGCGCAGTAATATTAGAAAATGCTATACTAATACCTGCATTGGTTTGGGTTGTAACCCAAGTTGCATCTATGGTTTGTGTAGCTGTATAAATTACCACAATATCACTATTAGCTTCAAAATCGAAATTCCATTCTGCTAAACTGTCAGTACCATTATAGTTTGTCGCATTCCAAATACAGTCTAATAAAAAGGTATTTAGTTCTTCTTCTGAACAACCACTTGTATTTGTACAATTTTGTACTATTAGATTTATAGTAAACACTTCAAACTGATTACTTATTTCTACTCTTACATAAATTTCTTGTGGCGTTGTTGTATTTGTATATGCGGTTGGATTTGGTATTGGGTTAACACTCGC
>JBMYXP010000100.1:0-7777 GCA_049608525.1 Winogradskyella sp. | reverse complement strand
AAACATGTCAAAAAAGAAAAAAAAATATTATACCGTTTGGAAAGGCCATAAAACAGGTGTTTTTGAAACTTGGAACGATTGCAAAGCCCAAACAAAAGATTTTGAAGGTGCGCAATACAAAGCTTTCTTAACATTTGAAGCCGCAAAAACAGCCTTAAAAGGCAATTATTTTGATTACATAGGAAAAAACAAATCTTTTGAAAGTGCTCTTTCTAATGAAGAGCTAAAAAAAATAGGGCAACCCAATTACAACTCTATTTCTGTAGATGCTGCATCTAGCGGAAATCCTGGCATTATGGAATATCGTGGTGTTGACACAAAATCTAAACAGCAATTATTTATACAAGGCCCTTTTGAAGACGGTACAAATAATATTGGTGAGTTTTTAGCACTAGTACACGGGTTAGCTTTTTTAAAACAACACAGTAGCGACCGTATTATGTACACCGATTCTAAAACCGCAATGAGTTGGGTGCGTAAAAAAGCCTGTAACACAAAATTGCAGCGCACCACTAAAAACAAAGCTGTTTTTGATTTGGTAGATCGTGCTGTACACTGGCTAAAAACCAATACCTATAATACAACTATTGTAAAATGGGAAACTAAAGCTTGGGGAGAGATTCCTGCAGATTTTGGTAGAAAATAATAAGCTGTCTAAAAAGTAACTTTTATTAAATAGGGTTAAATTGAATACTTCTACTAACAAAAAAAATGCTTTTTAACCAACCTTCTTTTATAGAGATTCCTATTTTCGCAATAATTTACTTAAAAGGCTGATGCTGCTTAAAAGACTTTATTTGTACATTCTTAATAAATGGCTTTAAAAACCGATTAACAGTATATCTTTTGTGTTTAAAATAGCACATTAAAGGCTTTGGTGTTGCGCCAAGTGTGGTTTTAATTTCAGATGCGGTTCTGCCCAAATTAATCTGACTCGATTTAGTTTCAATACCCAAACGTACATAGTCGTTTAAGATTCGGGTGTAAATACCAAATTCTTTATTTTCAGCATAATCTATACCTATAAAATGAGCATCGAGATGGGTTTCATTTTGCATTGCAGAAAGAAAACCAACAAGTTTTTCATTCAAAAAATAACCTTTAACTATAAATTTGTCTTTAAACGTTTTTTTAAGATGACTGTACGTTTCTAGATTTAAAACCTGAGCATTAAAATTGGCATTATTAATAGTGTTTTGGTATAAAGCTTGAAGCTCATTTTTATGAATTTTTATATCTTCTTCAGAAAAAAAACGGGCTTCTAGAGCTTCACTTTTAGCATCTGCTCTATTTGCTTTTACTCTGTACTTAGATTTTAGTGCATTTTTGTAATCATTAAAACTTTGCCATTCTGGCTTTAAAGTAATAAGCATGTTTGGCTCTACTTGCATAGGTGTATAATCGTAATCTGCAAGATGATTTGTAATGTATAACGAGTCGGCTTCAAAATCTTTAACAAAAATGGCATTGAGTTGTTTTGTGGCTTTGGCTAGTTGTTTTACAGCTTTGGCAATGGCTTTAAAGGTTTTAATTTTTTCTTCTCCGTCTTTTAAAAACGTGCCATATTCACCACTTAAAAATACATTGCCACAAAACAAAACACGGATATCGTAATTAGCAAAAACACGGTTTATAATACGTCTTAAAGACTTTAACATTTTTATATTCTTCGTAATTGTCTCTACACCAATAGTTACAACTTGTGTATTGGCAAAGGCAACAGCCTCGTTTCCTTTTAAAATAAAAATGTAATTAAACTCTATATCTGTATTTGCGACTTCAAAAGTCTTTAAAAATTCTGGCGAATAATAAATATTGGCACAACAGTTAACACTATTCCAATAGGTTTGCGGTATTGCATCAACAGTTTTAAATATTTGAGAAGTTAACGGCAAGTTTAAATGGCTTTTTTAGGTTTAACAGACACCAAATATACACCAGAGAATATAAGAATTATGGCAATAACTTTAACAGCATCTATAACATCTGCTCCCATTATAATAGCAAATAACCCCGCAATTACAGGCTGCAAATAAATAAATATACCAACAGTAGATGCTTTTAACTTATTTAACGCTAAAGGGTTTAATAGGTATGTAAAAAAAGTGGCACCAATAACTACAAATATTACCGAGTACGTAACGTTTGGTGTAAACGATTGCCACTCTACGGCTTGCAACTCTGTATATCCAAAAGGAATTAACACAATAGCTCCAAACAAAAATAGCCATTTTATAAACGCAAAAGGATGATATTTAACCGTCAATTTTTTTATTAAAATAATATATATGCTATACGATGTGGCATTTAATAGTATTAATAAATTACCCAATAAAACATTATCCGCTGCCCGTGTAGATTTGCCATAAATAGTTAAAACTAATGCACCTACCAAACCTAAGCAAACTCCTATTATTTTGAGTTTGGTTACGTTTTCTTTCAAAAAATAAGCCGATAAAATTAAAATAAGTATTGGTGTAATTGTCATTATTGTTGAGGCATGTATTGGCGTGGTAAACTCTAAGCCTTTAAAAAAGCACAACGTATTTATAACCACACCAAAAAGCGCTGCAAAAAATAGCTTTAAAAAGTCTTTTTTCTCAATCTTACTTTTTGGCAAAACCAAACTTAAAAGCCAAAATAAAACTGTCGCACCAGCAACTCTTAGCAATACAAAACCAAAAGGTTTAATGTAATTTGCGTTCATTATACCTTTAGCAATAGTGTAGTTTAGCCCATAAAGAAGCTGAACCATAAAAAGGGCAAAAAGGGCAAAGGCTCTACTATTCATTTTATAATTAATTTTGCAGATTCAATAGTTTTTTTTGCATTACCTATAAATATTTCATTATTAAAAATAATTACAGGACGTTTTAAAAACGTATAATGCTCTAAAATATAAGTTTTATAATCGGTTTCTGTTACTAATTTGTCTTTTAAACCAAGTTCTTTATATAATCTGGCGCGTTTACAAAATAGACTTTCGTAACTATCTGTAAGTGCTCTCATGGCTTCAATTTGAAACTCGGTAATAGGTTCTGTTTTTATATCTTGAAACTTAAAATCATCGGGCAGATTCAATTCATTTATAATTCTGGCGCAAGTATTGCAAGTGCTTAAGTGATATACTTTTTTCATTTAATGCAGAATTTATTTTCGGAAACTATTTTGTAACAAAACCTAAACATATTTTTTTCTAAAATCATTCATTTAATTTCTGAGCACAAAGAAACTGTATTTAAGCTAAAATTAATTACATTTAAGGAAAATATATTTAACATGAATTGGGCTTTTGAAATAACCGTAAAAAACAGAAACTTACTAAACCATTTTCTTGAAAATTTTTCGCTAGACGAATTAAATAAAGTGCCAGATGGTTTTACAAATAATATCATTTGGAATATTGCACACACCATTGTAACTCAGCAATTATTAGTCTATAAATTATCGGGCTTACCCATGAATGTTTCAGACGAAATGGTAGCCGCATACAAAAAAGGCTCTAAAACCGAAAAAAATGTAACCCAAGCAGAAGTTGATATTATTAAAAACCTGTTATTTTCTACGCTAAAAAAAACTGAGGACGATTATAACAATAAACTGTTTAAAACTTACAATACCTACACCGTTTCTACAAACAGTACATTAACAAATGTAGAGGAAGCTATTGCCTTTAATAACTTTCACGAAGGCATTCACTTAGGCTATATTTTGGCACTCAAAAGAGCACTTTAACTGTACTAACTTGTAGCATTTTTTGTACTAAAATGTTACTAAATACGGTTTAAGTTCTTCAAAAGGAATTACAAACTCGGTATAACCTTCATTGTAAGTTGCAACTTCATAGGTATTGTAAAGCAACACTAAACCATCATCGCTATAACCAATGTTTTCTGGCAGTTGAAAAGGTTTACCAAAGAAAACACTTTCCATATCTAAGTTAGCCTCTTTGCCAGTTAACGCTGCTATAAAATGCTTTTCTGCTAAAAACTTAAACCCCTTTAAATCTTTAATAATATCGTTTTGCATTAAAACGGCACCAGTTTTAGCATCTAAATTCAAAAACGTTATAGCTGCATTACCATGTGCACCGCCTTTAAACTCATAAGTGCTAATTGCAATGGTTATAACAGTTTTAGATTGGTAGGCTAATTCGGTTTCTACATGTAGTTCCCAAACCGATTCAGACGCTTCTGCAAACTGTGTTTTAAATTCAATATATTCTGAATTAAACGTATTTAAAAGCGTCTTTAAATCATCATTATTTTCAACAGAATTTAATGATGTTGTAATTGCTTTTTCAATATTAGCATTAATAGTTTTACTGAGGTCGCTTTGCCCTGTGGCACGATCAAAAGTTATAGAAATAGCTGCGGTATATGCCGTTTCAAAAGTTGTAGTTTCAAAAGTTGTAGGTTTAAGTTCTTTTTTACAAGAATTTAAAAGCAAAAAAAGCACCAAAAAAGAGACTAAATATTTCAAAATAGATACGGTTTTTATAAAAAATTAAAGATATTATTTAGATTTGAATGTAACGTCTTTTATGTAAAATTTGTTGTGTAATAACATACTTTTGAAGCATTTAATAGTTTGAAGATGCCGTTTTATAAACGTAAACTAACTTAAGCGCAAAACGGGTAACAGATAATTTCACTATTTTTAGTGCTGAATTTTAGTTTTCTGAATTTGAAAATTAAAAACTATAAACTAACATGACAATTAAAAATTATATAAATGGTACGTTTCAAAATCCAATAGACAATAATTGGATAGACAACTACAACCCGTCTAACGGCGAAGTTTATGGAGAAATTCCAAACTCTTCAAAACAAGATATTGAAAATGCCTATAACGCAGCAAAAACGGCATTTGTACAATGGTCGCAAACTCCTATAGAAGAGCGTAGCCGTATTCTAATTAAAATTTCAGAATTAATAGAAGCAAATTTACAGCGTTTTGCCGAAGCAGAAAGTAAAGATAATGGTAAACCTATTAGTTTAGCAAAAGCTATAGATATACCAAGAGCTGCGAGTAATTTTAGGTTTTTTGGTAATGCTATAACACAATTTGCTAGCGAGAGTCACGAGTCTGTTGGGCAAGCCATAAACTATACGCTAAGGCAACCTATTGGTGTTGTGGGCTGTATTTCCCCTTGGAATTTGCCACTCTATTTATTGACTTGGAAAATTGCACCTGCCATAGCTGCAGGCAACTGCGTAATTGCAAAACCAAGTGAGGTTACACCAATGACAGCCTATCTTTTAGGAGAAATTTGCACCCAAGCTGGTCTTCCTAAAGGTGTATTAAATATTGTACATGGCTTAGGCACCACAACTGGGCAAGCTATTGTAGAGCACCCAAACATAAAAGCCATTAGCTTTACAGGTGGCACGGCTACTGGTGCGCATATTGCCAAAATAGCTGCACCACTGTTTAAAAAACTATCTTTAGAGTTAGGTGGAAAAAACCCAAACATCATTTTTGCAGATTGCGATTATGAGGCTATGTTAACCACAACGGTACGCTCGTCTTTTGCAAATCAAGGACAGATTTGTTTATGCGGAAGTCGCATTTTTGTGGAAGCTTCTATTTATGAGAAATTCAAAAAAGATTTTGTCGAAAAAGTAAACGCTTTAAAAGTTGGGCATCCGTCTGAAGCATCGACAAATATTGGCGCGTTAGTTTCTAAACCTCATCTAGAAAAAGTAAAAGACTATATTAATATTGCAAAAGCCGAAAACGGAACACTACTTTGCGGAGGCAATGAAGTTACAGTAAAAGGTTACGAAAATGGTTACTATTTACAACCCACAATTATTGAGGTAAAAAGTGACGAATGTAGAGTTAACCAAGAAGAAATTTTTGGGCCAGTTGTAACCCTAATGCCTTTTAATACAGAAGATGAAGTTTTATTAATGGCAAATAAAGTAAACTATGGTTTATCTGCAACACTCTGGACAAATAACCTAAAACGTACCATGCGAATAAGCAACCAACTAGAAGCTGGCATTGTTTGGGTAAATACGTGGATGCTGCGCGATTTACGCACACCTTTTGGTGGTGTAAAGGCTAGTGGTGTTGGTAGAGAAGGTGGTTTTGAAGCGTTACGCTTTTTTACAGAAGCCAAAAATGTGTGTATAAAATATTAATTCTCATCTAACTCTTCCCAAAGGGAAGACACTCTACTGGGAAAACTCAAAATATAATTTGAACTAAAATTTAAAATATTAACTCTTAATAAACTCCTTCCCTTTTGGAAGGCTGAGATGGGCTTATGGATTTAAAACTAAACAACAAAAACGCATTAGTTTGCGGCAGTACGCAAGGCATTGGTAAAGCAACAGCAATGGCTTTGGCAGCAGAAGGTGTTACCGTAACATTATTGGCAAGAAACGAAGAAAAACTAAAAGCCGTTTTGGCAGAACTACCTCAACAACGCAATCATAGCTATATTGTTGCAGATTTTAGCAACCCAAACGATGTTGCTAAAGTGATGAAAAATAATGGCGATTTTCATATTCTTATCAATAATACTGGTGGTCCAAAAAGCGGTCAATTACATGCTGCTACACCAAAGGATTTTACAGATGCTTTTAATATGCACGTGGTTTGTAACCAAATACTTGTACAAGCTTGCTTACCTTTTATGAAATCTGAAAATTATGGACGTATTATCAATGTAATTTCTACATCTGTAAAAGAACCAATTCCTGGCTTAGGTGTGAGTAATACCATAAGAAATGCAGTTGCTAATTGGGCAAAAACACTATCTAGCGAGCTTGCCGCTTTTGGTGTTACAGTTAATAATGTATTACCAGGTTTTACAGACACCGCAAGATTAGATCAAATTATAAAGGTAAAAGCAGAACGCGAAGGCACAACCGAAGCCGAAATGGAAACCATTATGAAAACTTACGTGCCAGCAAAACGTTTTGCAAAACCCGAAGAAACTGCTAATGCTATAACATTTTTAGCAAGCCAATGCGCAAGTTATATTAACGGCATTAATCTACCTGTTGATGGCGGACGAACAAAATCATTATAAATAGCACAACCTAAGCTTCCTAAAGGGAAGAAATTGTTGCGCAAAATATGTTATATTTATATCAAAAAATTAATTTTAATTACACTCTAAATTCCCGCAAAGAGTTTTTTCCTTCGGAAAAATTAAAAGGGCTTTTTACCATGAGCAAACTATTTACACCTATAAATTTTAAAGCTTGGATTGAAGAAAACAGACATTTATTAAAACCTCCTGTTGGTAATAAAGTGGTTTGGAAAGATGGAGACTTTATTGTAATGGTCGTTGGTGGCCCCAATAGTAGAAAAGATTATCATTACAACGAAACTCCAGAATTTTTCTACCAAGTAGAAGGAGATATTGTGCTTAAGGTAATTGATGAAGGCACACCAAAAGATATTCATATCAAAGAAGGCGATATGTTTTTATTGCCACCAAAAGTGCCGCACTCGCCACAACGTGGGGCAAATACCGTTGGTTTGGTTATAGAATACCCAAGAGACCAAGGAGTAAAAGATGCTTTGCTTTGGTTTTGCGAAAATTGCACCACCAAATTATATGAAGAAGAGTTTACCTTAGATAATATTGAAACCGATATGCCTGCTATTTTTGATGCGTATTATGGTGATAAAGAAAAACGTAGCTGCCCAAATTGTAATGAAGTAATGCAACCACCAAAAAAAGTTAAGGTCAACTAAAATTTCTGACTTCGCAGAAATAACAAAACAAAATGCTTTAACTGTACTCAGTATAACA
>JBMYXP010000099.1:0-7852 GCA_049608525.1 Winogradskyella sp. | reverse complement strand
TTGATGCCCTGCTATCTCTACAATTGCGTACATAGCGTAACGTTTTTATTAATTTGTTTATATATTAAAAATGTTTTCTTCTTAGAAAACGGATGCAAATATAATTCTAAATTCTTAATCTACAAACGTTTTTACAGGTTTTAGAATGGTAGTAAAGTTACTAATCAAAAAGCAGTGAATTAAATGAATCCTTTAACGTATTCTATTTTAAGAGAGTTTTTACATTTTATTATGGTAAAAGCACTTAATGATTTGTTATTTTTGTGATACTTTTTTGTAACATTATACATTTTGTATAGACAAATACTAAAACAATTTAAACCCTAAAAAAACAATTAATAATGAAAAAAAGCTTATTTACTCTAGCGCTTTTATTGGGTATTGGATTTTATTCCAATGCACAAAAAGTAGAATTTGAGGAGTACGATTTAGACAATGGTATGCACGTTATTTTGCACCAAGACAATTCTGCTCCAGTAGTAACAGTATCGGTAATGTACCACGTGGGTGCAAAAGACGAAAACCCAGAACGTACTGGTTTTGCCCACTTTTTTGAGCACTTATTATTTGAGGGTACAAAAAATATTCCTCGAGGTGAGTGGTTTAACATTGTAACTGCCAATGGTGGTACTAACAATGCTAATACAACTGATGACAGAACGTATTATTACGAAGTTTTTCCTTCTAATGCGCTCGAAATTGGGTTATGGATGGAATCTGAGCGTTTAATGCACCCCGTTATTAATCAAATTGGTGTGGACACTCAAAACGAAGTTGTAAAAGAGGAGAAAAGACTACGTGTAGATAATAGTCCTTATGGTAAGTTTTTAGAAAACATAAAACTAAATATGTTTAAAAAACACCCTTACAAAGGCACTACTATTGGCAAAATGGCGCATTTAGACGCAGCAACTTTAGAAGAGTTTCAAGCGTTTAATAAAAAGTTTTATATCCCAAATAATGCCGTTTTAGTAGTAGCAGGTGATTTTAATAACGCAGATGCTAAACGTATGATTAAGGATTACTTTGGCCCTATTCCTAGAGGAAAAGACATTGTAAGAAGCTTCCCTAAAGAAGATCCAATTACTGCGCCAATGACAGCAACTGCTTACGACTCTAATATACAAATCCCAGCTATAATGGCAGCCTACAGAACTCCTTCTTTTAAAGATAGAGATGCCTATGTATTAGCTATGATTTCTAAGTACTTAAGTGGCGGAAAATCTTCAAAACTTTACAAAAAAATTGTAGATGAGAAGAAAATGGCATTACAAGTTGGTGCTTTAGACTTTAGCCAAGAAGATTATGGCACATACATACTATATGGATTACCACTTGGTGATGTAAAGTTAGAAGATTTAGTTACAGAAATTGATGAAGAAATTGTAAAACTACAGTCCGAGTTAATTACAGAAAAAGATTATCAAAAACTTCAAAATCAATTCGAAAACCAATTTGTTAACTCTAACTCTAGCGTAGAAGGTATTGCAAATTCTTTAGCACGTTACTACATGTTATATGGAGATGTAAATTTAATTAATAACGAAATAGACATCTACAGATCTATTACAAGAGAAGAGATTAAAAATGTAGCTAAAAAATACTTAAACCCAAACCAAAGGTTACTACTAGAGTATTTACCAGAAGAAAAAAAGGAAAACTAAAAGAAAAAACATGAAAACAAAACTATCCGTATTTATAACCTTGTTTTTAATATCTATTAGCGTTAACGCTCAAATAGACAGATCTAAACAACCACAACCAGGGCCAGCTCCAAAAATTACTTTAGAAGCGCCAGGCGAATTTCAGCTTAAAAATGGCATTAAAGTCTTAGTTGTAGAAAACCATAAATTACCAAGAGTATCTTACTCTTTAAGAATAGACAACAAGCCAATTACCGAAGGTAAAAAAGCAGGTGTATCTTCTCTGCTAGGTGCAATGCTTGGTAACGGAACATTAAACATTTCTAAAAATGATTTTAACGAAGAAATTGATTTCTTAGGAGCGCGATTAAATTTTGGACCACAAAGCGCTTTTGCAAGTTCATTATCAAAATATGCTGAAAGAATGATAGCGTTAATGGCAGATGCAGCTATTAATCCTTTATTAACCAAAGAAGAGTTTGAAAAAGAAAAAGAAAAACTTATTGAGGGCTTAAAATCTGAAGAAAAAAGTGTTGACGCTGTTGCTAGCCGTGTTGGTGGAGCTTTATCTTATGGTATTAAACACCCAAGAGGTGAGTTTACAACAAAAGAAACTGTAAATAATGTTCAGTTTGAAGATGTATTAGCATTTTACGAAAAGTACTTTAACCCCAATAATGCTTATATTGTTGTTGTTGGAGATGTTAAAATTAAAGAGGTAAAAAAACAACTTAAAAAACATTTTGGTAAATGGGAAAAAACCACAAGTATAGATACCACCTTACCAGATCCAAAACCAAATGCGCAATACACACAAATTAATTTTGTAGATATGCCAAATGCAGTACAGTCTAACATCTCATTAACAAACACTGTGAGTTTAAAGATGAATGATGCAGACTACCATGCGGTTTTAATTGCAAATAAAATTTTAGGTGGTGGTTTTGGTAGTTACTTAAATATGAATTTACGAGAAGAACACGGCTATACATACGGCGCACGCTCTAGTGTAGGCACAAGCAGATGGAATGCTTCTCGTTTTAAGGCGGGTGCAGCAGTAAGAAACGCAGTTACAGACAGTGCTGTTGTTGAAACATTAAAAGAAATCAACAGAATTAAAACTGAGCCCGTTGATGCTGACAAATTAGCTAACGCTAAAGCAAAATATGTTGGTGATTTTGTACTAGCATTAGAGCGCCCACAAACCATTGCTAATTACGCTTTAAATATTAAATTAAACAACTTACCAAAAGATTTCTATACGACATATTTAGAGAAAATAAACGCAGTAACAGCCGCAGATGTAAAGAGAGTAGCTAATACATACTTTAAATCTGAAAATGCACGTATTATAGTTGTAGGTAAAGGAAGTGAGGTGTTAGAAAATCTTGAAAAAACAGGAATCCCTATCAAATATTTCGATACGCATGCAAATGCAATAGACAAACCTGTGTTTTCTAAACCAATTCCTGCAGGTGTAACTGCTCAAACTGTTTTACAGGATTACTTTAAAGCTGTTGGCGGAAAAGATAAAGCAAAATCGGTTACATCTACTTTTACTACTGCAAGTATTACTGGCTTAGCTCCGTTTCCTTTAAAAGCAGAATTAAAAGCAATGACACCAAATAAGCAATCAATGGAAATGAGTGCTGAAGGTATGGGTACATTAATGAAGCAAAAATGGAATGGTGTATCTGGTTACGCAGAGCAACAAGGACAAAGAAAAGATTTAACAGAAAAGGAAGCTGCTGAGAAAAAAGATGATAATCCTATTTTTCCAGAATTATATTATGATGTTAAAAACCTAACTTTAGTAGCTATTACAGCAGTAGAAGGTGAAGATCATTATAAAATAAAAGTGACTAAAAATAACAAAGACTCATTTAGATATTATAATGTTAAAACGGGTTTCCTTACACTTACAGAGAGTACAACGGAAGTTCAAGGTAAAGCAATGACAACCGTAGTACAATATGGCAAATACACAGATGTAAACGGTATTAAATTTCCTTACACGATGAATATAACTTCTGGACCTCAAAAAATTCCTTTTCAAATTTCTAGTATAAAAGTAAACGAAGGTGTTTCAGATGCAGATTTTAATTAATAAAAATGTGTTAATTAAAATGAGTTAAAACTAATTTGATTGTTATCGTATGGTGTTTTTATGTTATTAAAAATCCATAAAAAACATCAATTACAATTCTATTTTAAGATGAAATAAATAATCTAATAGAATTAAACTATACACTTATTTTAATTGCTAATTAATAAAAACCGAAGTGAAAGCTTCGGTTTTTTTATGCCTTCCGTTTATGCGAAAGATAGACTCCCAATAAAATAAACAATGAAGCTAATCCTTGTATAACACTAAATGATTCACCGTCTAAAACTCCCCATATTAATGCTACAATTGGCATTACATAAGTAACAGACGATGCAAAAACAGGTGTAGATAGTTGCACTAATTTATTAAAAAGCACTTTTGCTAATGCAGTACCAAAAACAGAAAGAATAGTAACAAATAGTAATGCGCTTAACATATTTGGATTGTTAAAAGTTTTCGCAGTAAAAAAATCTGAGTAAATTAATATAATAAGAGCTGGTATAACCAAAAACACATAATTACCAGCAGCTATTGCCAAAGGCTTTACATCTTGCAAATAACGCTTTATTATATTTACATTGATAGCATACATAAGCGTTGACGCAATAACAAAACCTGCATACAAATAATTTTGATTTGGGTTTAACTCAGCACCTTTTAGTATTAAAATAGCTGTACCAATAAAACCAACAACAACTCCAAAAACTTGGCGCTTAGTAGATGCTATTTTAAATACCGCAAAACCTAGCAATATAGTGTTTAGTGGCACCAAAGAATTTAATACGGAAACTACAGCACTATCTATCTCAGTTTCTGCAATAGCAAAAAAGAACGCAGGTATAAAAGACCCAAAAAGTCCAGAAAGCAATAACCACTTCCAATTAGACTTTTCAATTGTTTTTAATTTTCTAAAACCAAAAGCTAAAAGTATAACACCTGTTATTAGGGTTCTTAAAGCACCTAATTGGTAGGCTGTTAAACCTAAAAGTGATTTTTTAATTAAAATAAACGAACTTCCCCATATTACCGAAAGTACAACTAAGTAAATCCATTTAATATTTAGGTTTTTCATCTATTTCTTTTTGTTGTTTCTTTATGGTCACATGCTTTTCGCTATTAATCATTATTCTTTTGATAATAAAATTTTGTATTTGCCCGTTTCATAAAATAGTAGTCTAAAGACATCACAAAATTCGTTAATTATTTTGCAAGACACGTCAATATTTATTAGTTTTATCCAAAATTCAATAATTTAAATTTATGAAAACATTTAAAAGTATATGTATCATAGCCATTACGGCTTTAATTTTTACAGCTTGTAAACAAGAAAACCAACCCAAAGTTAATACTGTTTCGTTAGAAGTTACAGATAAAGACGTCGCAGAAACTCTAGATCCTAATGCTACTTATACCAAAGTAGAATTTAGTATTGATGGTATGACGTGCGCTATGGGTTGTGCAAAAACCATTGAGAAAAAAATGGCTAAAATGGAAGGTGTTAAAACTGCAAAAGTAGATTTTGATTCACGATTAGCAATGGTAGAATATGATGAAGCTAAAGTAACGCCAAAATCTTTAGAAGAAGCTGTAGGTAAAGTTGCAGATGTTTACAAGGTAAAAGACATGCACAAGGTTGAAAACTTTGGTGGTAAAAAGAAAACATGTAAAGCTGATTGTAAAAAAGAAAATTGCGCTAACAAAACTGATGCTCAAAAAGAAGCTTGTAAAGCAGCTTGTAAAAAGGAAGGCAAAGCATGTGCTTCAAAAAAATCTGAAACAGAAAAGAAAGATTGCAAAGAAGATTGTAAAAAAACATGCTGTAAAAAAGCAGAAAAAAACTAAACAATTACTTTAATACTATCAATTAGTATTTCAAATGAGCATTAAATAAGTTGAAAGACCTAATGTTTGTATATTATAAAAAATCTTATCATTGCTCTAATTACAATTTAATTTAAAATAGAAAATATAATACAGAACTTATACCAAAATAGCTTTAAAATGTCGCATATAATTATGTTTCTTTTTCATTCATATTTCAATATAAAATAGAACCGTAGCAAATGCTATGCTTATATTTTCTATTTCATCTGAACAAAAAATAATTCAAATTATTTATACAACATTTTAAAACTATTTTGGTATTATTTATAATAATAAAAATGCCACTCAAACTTGAGTGGCATTTTGTTGTTAGGCCTGCAATAGTATCATAGCCATTAAAATACTAGCAATAGGCAGCAACCATAAAATAAAAAGAGAAGTCGCTTTAGTTTTTAATTTAGCATTTAAAATGGTTCTTTTTTTACCGTTATAGCGCATCCAATTTTTAAAAATTACAAAAACTACTATAAAACCATATAATACCCAAAATTTCGTTGCAGACATCATTACCATCTTCATTTGGCCAGCAAACGCTTTAAAAAAAGCGGCTAACACTATTACAACAGACAGTTCTAAAAGATTTATATAGACTAAGGCGAGCTTTATACTACGCTTACCTAAGCGCTTTTTGTAATGATTAAAAATAGAAATATAACATCTATCTAGCATTTTATAAGGCTTTTTTAAAACAAAAACCTGCAGTATAAAAAACAGCAGGTTTTGTTTTAATTATTAATTTATTGATCTGTATTGATTATATAGAACTTAATCTAATTATAATTAGTTACCCACCACAGCAACATCATCAATTTGAAAAGCTCCATCTAAATCTGAATCTGTGCCAGAACCTGTAACTCTAAATGCAATGTGCAGTGTACCTGTGTAGCCAGACAAATCTATTAACCCAGAACCTATTAAATCGTACCAGCTATTTGATGTATTTGGAAATGTAGCCGTCTGCTCTTCCCATGTTGCAGCTAAAACATTAGTGCCATCAAAATCGGTAGATACAAATACTTTAATTCCATTATCTTCAGAATCTTCATCTAAATGGTGCTGAGCAGTTTTAAAACTTAAAAGTTCATTTGTCTGTGCATCCATATCTATACCTGGAGATATTAACCAACCAATATTTACGGCATCACCTGTGCTAAAAGAAGAAAATTCTGCTGTACCAACTCCTTGAAAAAGTTGTTCTGTCCATAACTCACCACCTTGCTCAGCAAAATTAGTCCAGCCCGGAGTATTTAAGTTTGAATTGTCTTGTGCGTCTTGAAAATCTTCAAAAAATATTGGAGTAGATAAAGCACATCTGTCGTTAGTTAAATTTACATCATCCGTAGAGTTTAAAGCTAACACCAAGTTACTTCCATCAAAAGTTTTACTTACCACAGCAATTAAGTTACCATTTCCTAAAGGTAATTCTTCAAACTTAAAACTAGAAAAACTGCTAGTTTCTAATATAAACTCTGAGTACGATGCACCTTCGCAAGCTTGTAATGTTCTTTGTGTATCAAAAGTTTCAATTGGGTCGTAATAGCGTTCGCCTGCTAAATTATCTGCAAACTCTACATTTTGAGCATTTATTAACATACCAACATGGTTGCTTGTTATTTGTGAAAGTGATAGTGGTAACGGAGTCATTGTTTCTGTTACCTCAGATCTTAATACAAATAAATCGATTTGGTTGGTGTTTAAACTTTCTACAGTAGTACCAAACTGATCGGTTTCTATTGAACCACCAATAGCAGTAACCCCATTACCAACACGTTCTTCTCCAATAAATAATCCTTTAAGACTAATATATACTTCTCTTCCTAAATTGTATTTATTGTAACTATCTACTTGGTTTAAGATAATTTTTAATGCACCCGTAGGATCATTTGGTCTGTCTTGTATGTAAAATTCTTTGAAAAAATTACCCGTTCTATCAGATGACGATACATATCCCTTTACATATATATCTGTATCTACAGCCTCTATAAATTCTCCTTCTTGATACATTGCTTTAACATCTGCAATTGTAACTTCTGTTGCATTACTTATTAAAGCATCAACTGCTCTATTTTCTTCGTCGCCCAAGCTATTTGGTACAGAGTAATCGTCATCTTGCACACAAGATGTTATTGTAACTGAAACTAAAACGATTACTATTAGTTTTATGGATTTAATTATTTTATTCATAACATTTTTATTTATAAGTATTGAAATTAAGAAT
>JBMYXP010000098.1:0-7905 GCA_049608525.1 Winogradskyella sp. | reverse complement strand
GGTTGGTCTTTTGGTGGCCCAATTGGTGCAATAATTGGTTTGGCTATTGGTAGCCTTATAGACGGTGAAACAACCAATGGGGATACACTTTTGGGAGAACGTCAAACAGGCAAACAACAACGCGGTCGGTACAACCAAAAATCTACACAAACAAAACAACAACGCTCACAAACACAATCTGGTGATTTTGAGGTGAGTTTGTTAATATTGGCTTCAATAATTATTAAGGCAGATGGCAAACAAGACCAACGCGAACTCGATTTTGTACGTCAGCAGTTTAGCACCATGTATGGTAAACAACGTGCTAATAATGCTTTTGAGTTATTTAAACGTGTGGCTAAACAGAATATATCTACACGGCAGGTTTGTACCCAAATACGACAAATGATGGATCACCCATCACGATTACAATTACTTCATTTTTTATTCGGAATAGCAAAAGCAGATGGTATCGTTACTGAAGATGAGATGCGTCAAATCTACACAATGTCTGCTTACTTAGGGATAAGTAATAAAGATTACGAAAGTATAAAAGCGATGTTTTATAACAGTATAAGCAACGCTTATAGAGTTTTAGAAATAAATAAATCTGCTACTGATGCTGAGGTAAAAAAAGCGTACCGTTTAATGGCTAAAAAATACCACCCTGATAGAGTGGAGCATTTAGGAAAAGAACACCAAAATGGTGCGGAAGCTAAGTTTAGGCAAGTGCAAGAGGCTTATGAGCACATTCAGAAAGAACGCGGATTTAAGTAAATTAATAACCAACGACACATTTAAGGCTTAGGCTTCTAAACTATCGGTTTTCTTTCTGTTTAAAAACCCGCTAAGTAATAGCATAATCATTCCTGAGGTTACCGACAAATCGGCAACATTAAAAATACCCGTTCTAATAACATCGGTTAGCCTCATAAAGAAAAAATCGGTAACCTCTCCAAACACAATACGATCAAAAACATTAGCAATACCACCTCCAATAATACAACAAAATGCTATAAGACTTAAGCGGTCTAATTCTGTGTTTTTAACAATATAGTACACCACATAGCCCAAAACTAAAATGGGTAAAATAAGCAGAAAAAGGATTCTTAAGGTGTCATTCATCTCGCTTCCCATACCTAAAAATGCGCCTTTGTTTTCAACCCATATAAGCTGAAAATAATCTCCAATAACATCAATTTCTCCCTCACGTCCTTTAATCATAGTGCTTCTAACAATTACTTTAGAAATCTGATCTATTGCTATGTTAAATATAATAAGGAGTGTAATAAATACGTTTCTATTCAAAATAAAAAAATGTTTAAGCGTTAGTTATTAAAGTAGCAGCTGCAGTTTTTGCTTCTCTATTAATTTTTTTAACTAAACCTTGCAACACTTTACCAGGGCCAACTTCCGTAAAACATGTTGCACCATCTGTAATCATTTGTTGTACAGATTGCGTCCAACGTACAGGAGCGGTAAGCTGTGCTATTAAATTTGCTTTAATTTTATGTTCATCGGTAATGGCAGTAGCCGTTACATTTTGGTATATTGGGCAATTGGGTTTACTAAAAGTTGTATTTTTTATTGCTGCGGCTAGCTCTTCGCGTGCTGGCTCCATCATTGGTGAGTGAAATGCTCCGCCTACTGGCAATACCAAAGCGCGTCTTGCACCAGCCTCTTTTAAGGCTTCGCAAGCCTTATTAATTGCTTCTACTTCGCCAGATATTACTAACTGACCTGGGCAATTATAATTAGCGGCTACCACAACTCCATCTATGGTTTTACAAATGTTTTCTACAACGGCATCATCTAGACCTAAAACGGCAGCCATGGTGCTTGGTTGTAATTCACAGGCTTTTTGCATGGCTTGTGCGCGTTGAGATACTAATTTTAAACCATCTTCAAACGTTAACGCACCAGCAGCTACTAAGGCAGAAAATTCGCCAAGCGAATGCCCAGCAACCATATCTGGTTTAAAACTATTACCTAAGGTTTTTGCTAAAATTACCGAATGCAAAAATATGGCTGGCTGCGTAACTTTGGTTTCTTTAAGAGCCTCAGCAGAACCTTCAAACATGATATCTGTGATATGAAATCCTAAAATGGTATTAGCGTTTTCGAATAACTCTTGTGCTAAAGGCGAATTTTCGTAAAGGTCTAATCCCATGCCCGAAAATTGTGCACCTTGTCCTGGAAATATGTATGCGTTCATGCGATGTGATGTCTTTCTAAAAAAAAAGAAACTGTTTTAGTTAATATTAATTGAGCGTTGCAAAAATAAGGAATTTTTCTATCTATTTTATAGTGTTTAGCGTTTAGTTAATTGTTTGTTTTACTGTTACATAAAACGTTTGTAGCACCAATTATTATTTAAAATGAGTTAAAAATAATTTGAATTATTGAGCTTGCTTTAAGTGGTTATTAATACGACGCTAGTAGGGTTGCTACTAAATTTTAAAAAAATAGAGGGCTACCTTACGCAGTTAAAACGAAAACCATTTATGTTAAATACCTGTTTAATAACCGCTTATTCCACTTCTAAACTAGTAATAACAACTACTTACAGATTATACTAACGGGTTAATAAGCTCATTTTGCCTTTTTCGTATCGAAAAAAAATCGATTAACATTAACTAACACCTGTTATATTAAAATAAAGTTATAGTTTTGCACCACTAAAACAACACAAATTAATTATGGTAAACCATACACAATCTACTAAAACGATTTCGTTAGAAAACTACGGCATTAAAAACGCAAAAATTAACTACCAACTACCTTCTAGTCAATTACACAAAGAGACTATTGATAAAGGGCAAGGCACAGAAGCCTCTTCTGGTGCATTGGCTGTTAATACAGGCAAATTTACAGGCCGTTCTCCAATGGATAGGTTCATTGTAAAAGATGCTATTACAAAAGACAAGGTTTGGTGGGGAGATATTAACATTCCGTTTGAGAGTGATAAATTTCAAAAATTATACGATAAAGTTGTAAACTACCTTTCTGAAAAAGAAATTTTTGTAAGAGATAGTTATGCTTGTGCAGACGAAAATTACAAGCTAAATATTAGAGTTATAAACGAGTATCCGTGGAGTAATATGTTTGCATATAACATGTTTTTAAGACCTACGGAAGCAGAGTTAAAAGATTTTTCGCCAGAGTGGACTGTTATTAACGCACCTGGTTTCATGGCAAACCCAGAAGTTGATGGTACGCGCCAAGAAAATTTTGCCATCTTAGATTTTACAAGAAAAATTGCCTTAATTGGTGGTACTGGTTACACAGGCGAAATTAAAAAAGGTATTTTTTCTGCTTTAAATTTTATACTTCCTGTATTTAAAAACACATTACCAATGCATTGTAGTGCAAATGTTGGTAAGGAGGGTGACACCGCTATTTTCTTTGGTTTGTCTGGCACTGGTAAAACCACATTATCTACAGATCCAAAGCGTAGTTTAATTGGAGATGATGAGCATGGTTGGACAAATGAAAACACGGTTTTTAATTTTGAAGGTGGTTGTTATGCAAAAGTTATTAATTTGTCGCAAGAGCAAGAGCCAGAAATTTATGACGCTATTAAAAAAGGAGCCATTCTTGAAAACGTTGTAATGGACGCTAATGGTGTTGTAGATTTTGCAGATACGTCTATTACTCAAAACACCAGAGTGAGTTATCCGATATACCATATTGAAAATATAAAAAAGCCATCTATTGGTAAAAACCCAAAAAACATCTTTTTCTTAACTGCAGATGCTTTTGGAGTTTTACCTCCAATATCAAAATTAACTCCAAGCCAAGCTGCTTATCACTTTATATCTGGTTACACTGCAAAAGTAGCAGGTACAGAAGCTGGTGTTGTTGAGCCAGTTCCAAGTTTCTCAGCATGTTTTGGTGCTCCATTTATGCCATTACACCCAACGGAGTATGCAGATATGTTGAGTAAAAAAATGAAAGACGCAGGTGTAAATGTATGGTTGGTTAACACAGGCTGGTCGGGCGGACCTTACGGTGTTGGTACACGTATGAAATTAAAATACACACGTGCCATGATTAATGCGGCTTTAAATGGAGATTTAGGCGATTACACTTACGAAGATTACCACATTCACTCAGTATTTGGTGTTGCACAACCAAGAACATGCCCTGGTGTACCAGCAGAAGTATTGAGTCCAAAAACAACATGGAATGATGATGAGGCTTATTACAAAATGGCTTTTAAATTATCTAACGCGTTTAGAGAAAACTTTAAACAGTTTGAATCTTACGCATCTGAAGAAGTGAGACGTGGCGGACCGCAACGTTATGCGTTTTAACTTAGCACTTTTTAATTAAACTAAAAAAATCATCTGAAAACAATCAGATGATTTTTTTTTAAACATACTCTTGAATAATACCAATCAATGTATTGGCATCTTGTTCTCCGCTATGGCGCCATTTCATTTCGCCATTTTTGTATATCATTAACGTTGGCAAGCCTTTAACACGCAAAGCTTCTGCTAACTCTTTATTTTTATCAATGTCTATTTTAATAATTTTGGCTTTGTCACCCAAAGCGGCAGCAACATCTCTAAGTACAGGATGCATTGCTGTAGATTGCTCGTTCCATTCTGTAAAAAAATCTAACAGAACAGGTCTATTAACATCTATTAATTCTCCAAATTTTGACATACGCTTTAGTTTTAGTCAAATACTACTGTAAACCTACATAAATTTTAACAAAAAAATTAGTAAGTGCTTTTAGAGCTGTATAAAAATACGCATTTATTAACAATTAAACTGGTTTTGTACCTTTTTTGAGCTCAATTACGGTGATTTCTGGCCAAATTCCTATTCGGCCAGGAAAAGCCAAATAACCAAAACCTCTGTTAACATGTAAGTATTTACCAGCTTCTTTGTACAAACCAGCCCATTTAGGGTAACGGTATTTTACAGGACTCCATTTAATGCCTAAAAACGGCACTTCTATACCAAATTGCATACCGTGCGTATGACCAGATAGTGTGAGCTGAATGTTTTTTTCAAAATTAATAACATTAGTTTCATCTACTACAACGTCATGGTTGTTTCTGTCTTTTTTATTGAGTTCCATTTTGGTATAATCAAAATGCGAAGGATCGTGAGACATTAATATATTAAACGCATTAGCGTCTATATGTTTTGTTGCTTCTTTAAGACTTCCGCGTTTAGGAAAATGCCGTGATGCTCCCCAATTTTCTACTCCTATTAAGTTAATGTGTTCACCGTTTTTTTTGAGCTTACGACTTTCATTCATAAGTAAGTCAAAACCTATATTTTTGTGTACCGCTTCAATTTCAATTTGATTTTTTCGATTCAATTCTACATCATTTCCATAGGCATAATACCCATAATCGTGGTTTCCTAAAACGGCGTACTTACCATCTTTAGCTTCGAGTTTGCTAAAAATTGGTATCCAATTGTGCATTTCTTCAGCCTTACTGTTTACTAAATCTCCAGTAAATAAGATGATATCACTTTTTTGTTCATTTATTAAATCTATGCCATAGTTTACTTTCTCTTTATTATCAAAACTACCTGAGTGTATATCGCTTATTTGTGTTAGTGTATAGCCGTTAAAGGCTTCTGGCAAATCTTCAAAATACAACACATGTTTTAATACTTTGTAGTTATACTTTCCTTGGTAAATGCCATAAAGAAGTGATGAAAACGGAATGGCTGCAATACCTAAAGCTATTTGCGACAAAAATTTTCGTCTGCCAGCTAAATTTCTAGGTTCTAAAGACGATCTTACATCGTTACGCATGCCATAAGCAAACCACCTTACTACGTCTTCGCCAAACATAAAAATGATTAAAACTAGTTTTGGAGCTATGAGTGTAATTAAAAACGCTATAGCGTATGCGTGAGAATGGGTAAAATCACTTCGATTAAAACCATAAAAATGATACACCAAATTTATAACAACCAATACTGTTAGTAACCAATAAACACCATAAAACCAATAACTTTTAGTAACGGTTTTTAAAGCCTGAAAGGCATAAAAATCTATGGCAAAAAAGAGGAGTAAAACTATAAACCAACGAATCATTTTCTAATTTTAAAAATGCAAAGGTATTAATAACAACATTAACTTTTTACGAAACTATGAAGCGTTTTTACACTTCTGAATTTCATTTTAGTATATTAGTTGCTTTAAAAAATTATCCTCTTATTTTATAAAATTTAATATCTAAATAATAATGAGTAACCAAAACAACAAATCTGCATTAACAACTCTTGTTACTGTATTCTTTTTTTGGGGATTTATAGCCGCATCTAACGGTGTATTTATTCCTTTTTGTAAAACCTATTTTAGTATAGACCAGTTTCAATCGCAATTAGTAGATTTTGCATTTTATGGAGCTTACTATATAGGTGCGTTATTACTTTTTATAAGTTCTGGTGCCATAAAAAAGGACATATTAAATAATTGGGGTTACAAAAATGGCATTGTTTATGGTTTACTACTGTCTGCAATTGGTGCCTTTGTAATGTACCCAGCAACGGCTGGTGCAGAACAAGGACAAACGGCTGTGTTTTATTTTGTGCTTGTTGCCTTGTTTGTTGTTGGCTTAGGGTTTTCGTTACAACAAACCGCTGCTAATCCTTTTGCTATTGCTTTGGGCGACCCAAAAACAGGGTCGCATCGTCTTAATTTAGCTGGTGGTATTAACTCTTTTGGTACAACGATTGGGCCAGTGGTTGTGAGTTTAGTCATTTTTGGTTCGGCAACTTGGAGCACAGATGAGTTGGCACAAATGATTTCTAATAATGAAATTACCTTGGTTACTGTACAAAGCCTATATTTAGCTGTTGGTGTTTTGTTTTTAATTGCCGCTGCTCTATTTCATTTTTCAAAAAAATTGCCTGCATTAAAGTCTCAAACGGTGTTTGAGCCTGCAAATAAAGCACGAAATTTATTAATTGTTTTAACTCTAATAATAATAGGTTGTTTTGGGTACATATTTAGCACCTACTCTGGTAATGTTATTGCAACAGAACATTTAGAACACACACGTTTAATTATTTTATTTGTAGCGCTTTTTGCAGTCGTAGCAGCTGTTTTTATTGCATATACAAGTGCCAACAAAAACCCTATAGGTTGGGGAGCAATGAAATACCCGCAATTAGTTTTGGGCATGCTAGCCATATTTACTTACGTTGGTGTAGAAGTAACTATTGGAAGTAACCTTGGGGAGTTACTAAAACAAGGGGTTGAAAATACAGGTTTAAATGCTTTGGGATTGACTGTGTTAAATGATTCTGAATTAGGAAAATACATCTCCTTATATTGGGGAGGCTTAATGATTGGCCGTTGGGTTGGTGCTGTTACTGTTTTTAACCCAAGTAAAGGGTTAAAAAAAGTGCTTTTAATTGTTGTGCCTTATATTGCATTTGGAGTCATTATTTTAGCAAATTTGGTTAAATATAGTTTTACAACAAATGAACTACTCTTTTTTAGCGTTTGTATTGCAGTACAAATTGGTGGTTTCTTTTTTGCAAAAGACAACCCCGTTAAAACCTTAAAAACATTTAGCCTTCTAGGAGTTGTGGGTATGCTAATTGGTTTGTTTGCTTCTGGTAATATAGCCTTATTTGCGTTTTTATCTGGTGGTTTATTCTGCTCAATTATGTGGCCTTGTATTTTTACATTGAGCATTGCTGGCTTAGGAAAATACACCTCGCAAGGATCTGCGTTTTTAATTATGATGATTCTTGGTGGCGCCATTATTCCGCCGGTACAAGGAAAATTGGCAGATGTTTTTAGCATTCAATCTTCGTATTGGATTGCGGTTGCATGTTTTGCGTATTTATTATTTTATGCCTTTAGAACAAAAACCGTTTTAGATAAACAAGCCGTTGAGTATTGAGAGGTGTGAAATTGATTATTTTAATAAGGGTTGA
>JBMYXP010000097.1:0-7916 GCA_049608525.1 Winogradskyella sp. | reverse complement strand
AGTCTTTTTCATTTGAATATTTCTCAGAATTAAGTAAAAAACTGAAAACTACATAAATTACTTTTTTTACAAAACAACCTACCGAGAAGGTAAAACTAAACTATATATTATAAGGGTTTTTGTTACCAGACAAAACCCCAACAAAAACAAGTAAGCACTTCTATAGTTCTAAATTTTAAAGAAGCGATTTTAACACACAGATTTAAGCTATATTTGCAATCTATTATTGGTTTTAGAAAAGACAGATGAAGCACATACGAAATTTTTGCATTATTGCACATATTGACCACGGAAAAAGTACGCTTGCAGACCGTTTATTAGACTATACGGGTTCTGTTACTGCGCGCGAAAAACAAGACCAACTATTAGATAGTATGGATTTAGAGCGCGAGCGTGGTATTACCATAAAATCGCATGCCATACAAATGGAGTACATTTTTGAAGGCAAAGACTACGTGTTAAACCTCATTGACACACCTGGTCATGTAGATTTTTCTTACGAAGTCTCTCGGTCTATTGCTGCTTGCGAAGGTGCTTTGTTAATTGTAGATGCGGCACAAAGTATTCAGGCGCAAACCATTTCAAATTTATATTTGGCTTTAGAGAATGATTTAGAAATTATTCCTGTACTAAATAAAGTAGATTTACCAAGTGCAAACCCAGAAGAAGTTACCGATGATATTGTAGATTTATTAGGTTGCGACCCCGAAGAAGTAATTCATGCCAGCGGAAAAACAGGTTTTGGTGTTGATGAAATTTTAAAAGCCATTATTGAGCGTGTGCCAGCACCAAAAGGTAATGTAGATGAACCATTACAAGCCTTAATATTCGACTCTGTTTACAATACATTTAGAGGTATTGAAACCTATTTTAGAGTTTTTAATGGTGAAATTAAAAAAGGACAAAAAATTAAATTTGTTGCTACTGGCAAAGAGTATTTTGCAGACGAAGTGGGTACTTTAAAACTAAACCAAGTAGCAAAACAAAGTGTAAAAGCTGGAGATGTTGGGTATTTAATTACAGGTATTAAAACCGCTAAAGAAGTAAAAGTTGGCGATACCATTACAGATTTTGCAAACCCAACAACTAATATCGTTGAAGGGTTTGAAGATGTAAAACCTATGGTTTTTGCAGGTATTTATCCTGTAGATACAGAAGATTATGAAGAGCTTCGTAATTCGATGGAAAAACTTCAACTTAACGACGCATCTTTAGTGTTTCAGCCCGAAAGCTCTGCGGCTTTAGGTTTTGGTTTTCGTTGTGGTTTCTTAGGTATGCTACACATGGAAATTATTCAAGAACGTTTAGAACGTGAGTTTGATATGACGGTAATTACAACCGTACCAAACGTATCGTACCACGCATACACCAATAAAAACCCAGACGAAGCATTTATAGTAAACAACCCAAGTGATTTACCAGAACCAACAACCGTAAACCGTGTTGAAGAGCCATTTATAAAAGCTACTATTATTACTAAAGCCGATTTTGTGGGTAATGTAATGAGTCTGTGTATTGAAAAACGTGGTATGATTGTAAATCAAACCTATTTAACTACAGAACGTGTAGAGTTGATTTTTGAAATGCCACTAGCCGAAATTGTTTTCGATTTTTACGACCGTTTAAAAACCGTATCTAAAGGATATGCCTCTTTCGATTATTCTCCAATAGGCATGAAAGTATCTAAATTAGTACGACTAGATGTGTTACTAAATGCACAAACCGTTGATGCACTATCTGCATTAATACACACCGATAATGCACATAATATTGGTAAAAAGATGTGCGAAAAACTAAGGGAATTAATACCTCGTCAGCAATTTGATATTCCTATACAAGCTGCAATTGGTGCTAAAATTATTGCCAGAGAAACCGTTAAAGCATTGCGAAAAGATGTAACTGCAAAATGTTATGGTGGTGATATTTCGCGTAAGCGTAAGCTTTTAGAAAAGCAGAAAAAAGGGAAAAAACGTATGCGCCAAGTGGGTAATGTAGAAATACCGCAACAAGCATTTATGGCGGTTTTAAAGTTGAATGACTAAACTACAGCAAAAGCATTTTTTTTATTAATAATCTGCAACTACATAAAAATTAGAAGGTTTACTAAAATAGAACATTTTAATAGTTTAGTCTTTAGGATGCAATAAACCCAACTAAAAATCTATTAAAATTAAAGATAAAATAGCTTGTGTTTTTGGTTTCTATACAACCTATGGCGCTAGTACAACTTTATAATTATTACTGCCAACCCAAACATTTTAGTAGTTTTAACTAAAAACGCTAAGTAGTACCAAAATACTAATTGGTATTAAAAATAAAATTCTGTGTTTAAAGTTTTTAAAAAAATAGTATCTTTCAAAAAAACTAATTAATTAAAAAAACTTGGCTTTAAAACCATTTAATACCATTGGTGTTGGTGTTACATTTTCTCCTAATCTAAAAGCTAATATTTATGAGGCTTCGAGATTAGCAATGTTATTTCATTCAAAATTAATTTTAATTCATGTTGGAGAAAAAACCTCAGAAAAAGAAGAGGAGTTTAAAACCATGCTTCAACCCTTTGTAGAAGAAAACCTTGAGTTTGAAATTGTTTTTAAACCTGGCAAACCTGTTGATGTCATTTTAGCTGTTTCAAAAACAAAACAAATTGATTTACTTATTTTAGGAGCTTTAAAACGCGAAAATTTTCTTAAATACTACGTCGGTTCTATTGCCAGAAAAATAACTCGAAAAGCAACCTGTTCGGTTCTTCTTTTAATAAATCCGTCTGTGAGTAGAAAACCCTGTTCGCATATTGTGGTTAACGGCCTTAAAGATCCCAAAACTCAACAAACCATTGCATCTGCATTTTATGTTGCTAACGCATTAAGTGCTAATACACTGACCATAGTTGAAGAGGTTAAGCAAGAAGAAATTGTTAGAATTGAAGACGACAAATCGTTTCGTATGGCAACTCTAATAAAAGAGCGTATTAAACTACGAGAAGAGAAAAGAATTAAAGCCATTATTGAAGATATACCCAAAGATTATTCTAAAAATATAACTTTAAAATCGCAGCCTATTTTTGGTAAACAAGGCTATTCTATTGGGCATTATGCACAAATTAGTAGAGCCGATTTATTAGTAATGAATGCACCAACAAAAATGACACTTTGGGATCGTGTTTTTCCTCACGATATTGAGCATATTTTAACTGAATTACCAACCGATGTTTTAATTATTCAATGAGCAAAAAAAACAATACCATAAGCGTTTTTTTTAAAGCATTACCCAAAAATATATTTTCTGGTTTTGTAGTAAGTCTTATTGCATTACCGCTAGGTCTAGGCTTAGCAATGGCAAGTGATGCACCACCAATTGCGGGTATTATTGCTGCTGTTGTTGGCGGTGTGGTTGTATCTATTTTGGGTGGTAGCCACGTTACTATTGCTGGTCCTGGTAACGGATTAGTTGGTGTACTTTTGGTTGCTATTACTACATTAGGACTAGAAAGTGCGTACGCTGCTATTATCTGTTCGGGTATTTTATTGGCTATTTTAGGCTTTCTTAGGCTAGGAAAATTAGCCGATTTTTTTCCGTCTTCTGCAATTCAAGGTATGCTAGCCGCAATTGGACTTATTATTTTGGGGAAGCAATTTCATATTATGCTAGCGCATAAAATTAAACGAGAAGAAACTATTGATTATTTATTAGAAATACCTTTTACAATAAACGACGCATTTCACTATAACAAAGAGGGTTTAATATATGCAGCTATTGCTGGGGTTTTAAGCTTGGCAATCATGGTATTTTATCCCAAAATAAGAAATAAATACTTACAACTTATACCTGCACCCATGTGGATTGTTATTTTATCTATTGGGTTTAGTTATTATTTTGAATTTATTGTGCAAAAAGCAAACCCAATATCGCCATTGTATATGATTTCTGGTATTCCAGAGTTTAAAACTATTATTGCACAATTGCCTAGTATAGATTTTAGTAAAACCAACACGTTTGCTTTTTGGTCTAGCGTTTTAGCACTAACTTTAATTGCTAGTATTGAGTCGCTTTTAAGTATAAAAGCTGTTGACAAATTAGATCCTGAAAAAAGACGCTCTAATGTTAATAGAGATTTAAAAGCATTGGGTTTAGCAACAGTTGGTAGTGGTTTTTTGGGTGGTTTAAATGTAGTAACAGTTATTGCCAGAAGCTCAGTAAACGTTAATAATAACGGAAGCAATAGATCGTCTAATTTTTTTCACGCTACATTTTTAGTCATTTTTATTGTACTATTTAGCACACAACTTACCAGAATACCTTTGCCTGCATTAATGGCAATATTGGTATTTACAGGCTATAAATTAGCGTCTCCTGTTACCATAAAAAAAATAATTTCAATAGGCAAAGAACAGGTTGTTATATTCTTTGTTACTCTTTTTGTAACCCTAAAAGTTGGGTTAATTACTGGTATTTTATCTGGTGTTATTGTTACTTTATTAATTCATATTATAATTAACAAAAGTGCATCACTGTTTTTAAGAAACGTTTTAAAACCAAATGTTTTAATGTATCAAGAACACGATAATGGCAATTATTATATCAGTGTAAAACACTTTTGTAGTTTTTTAAATTTCTACAGGTTAAAGGAAAAACTCGATGCTGTACCAGCAAATAGTGATGTTATTTTAGACTTCTCATTATGTGAATTTGTAGATCATACCGTTATGGAAAACCTCAACAGTTACCGCGATGTGTTTACTAAACGCGATGGGCATTTTGATGTCGTTGGGCTAGACTTACACGATGCAGACTCCAAACATCCTTTTGCTTTAAGACGATTGCTACCCGTGCCAAATATTATTAAAAAAGGATTAACCCGAAGACAAAATAATATTGAAGAATTAGCAGAAAAATTCAACTTAATTTATAATTCAGCAAAAAATAAAAGCACTCATTTTTTAGATCACTTTCATTTTTTTAGAACTAAATCTATTCAAAATACATACAATCAATTAAGAACAGAAAATAAAGCACTCAAAATTTTTGATATTGAATTTTCTGAAGGCGAGTTTATAGCCAAAGAAACCGTTAAAACAACGATGTTGCATATTACTTTAGAGCAAAAGATACCTGTATTTACCTTAGACAGAGAAGGTTTTTTAGAAAAAGCTTATGCGTTTGCGGGTTTTAAGGATATACCAATAGATAACCATTCTGATTTTAATAATCGTTTTTACTTATTGGGTGAAGACAAAAAAACCATAACACAATTCTTTACTAATGACATTGTTCACTTTTTTGAAAGTAATCCTTACTATCATATAGAATCTAACGGTAATGCACTTCTTGTTTTTGGTAAAGAACGTTTAGCAAGTACAAAAGAATTAAAAGCACTTTTTGACTTTGGTAAGCGTCTCAAAAACGTACTTTCTTAATTATCTATTAAAAGCACCCGTATTAAACTTTGTATTTATTAATTTGCATACATGAACTTATATCCTATAAACGCTGGTAACTTTAAGCTCGATGGCGGCGCCATGTTTGGTGTAGTACCAAAATCGTTATGGCAACGCACTAACCCTGCGGATAGTAATAATATGATTGATATTGCTGCACGCTGTTTGTTAATTGAAGACGGAAAACGTTTACTATTAATAGACACAGGTATGGGCAACAAACAAAGCGAAAAATTTTACGGCTATTATCACCTTTGGGGAAACGACACTATTGATAAGTCGTTAGCATTGTACGGTTTTCATAGAGATGATATTACAGATGTCTTTATGACGCATCTACATTTTGACCATTGTGGCGGAAGCATACAATGGAATAAAAACAAAACAGGCTACGAAACCGCATTTAAAAACGCACATTTTTGGAGTAATGCAGACCATTGGCAATGGGCAACACAACCCAACAGACGCGAAGTGGCTTCGTTTTTAGCAGAAAATATTTTACCCATAAAAGACAGCGGACAATTAAAGTTTATAACGCTGCCCCAACAACCTATTTTAAAAAATTCTGAATTGGGTTTCGATATTTTTTTTGCCAACGGACATACCGATAAGCAAATGATTCCTATGATTAATTATAAAGGTAAAACCATTTGCTTTATGGCAGATTTATTACCAACCGCTGGGCATTTGCCTCTACCATTTGTTATGGGTTATGATACCAGACCATTATTAACACTAAACGAAAAAGAACTATTTTTGAATATGGCAGCAGACCAAAATTTCTATTTATTTTTAGAACACGACGCACATAATGAAATTATAACTGTAAAACATACCGAAAAAGGGGTGCGGTTAAACGACACCTTTACTTGTAATACTATATTTAACTAAAAACACAAATAAACTAAAACAGATGACATTTAATTATCAAAAAATAGCACCCTTAAGCTTTGCTGCATTATTATTTATAGGTTGTGGTACCACAGCAGATATTATTTCTACACCAATAGAAAACATAGATACGTCACCGCTAAAGGTATCAGAATTAACAGAAGCAGAAAAACACAATTGGGGCCATTTAGATCTTGCCAAAGATACCATTCCAGGTATGTCTGTAGATCGTGCTTATACTGAGCTTATTAAAAACAAAAAAGGTAAAACCATTATTGTTGCCGTTATAGACTCGGGCATAGACATTGATCACGAAGATTTAAATGATGTCATCTGGACCAATAAAGACGAAATACCAAATAACGGAAAAGACGATGATAAAAATGGGTATATAGACGATATACATGGTTGGAATTTTTTAGGAGATGCCTACGATGAGCAACTAGAATATACACGTTTAATAGCAAGCGGAAACACCTCTGCACCAAGATATGCTGAGGCTAAAGCATTACTAGAAAAAGAAATTGCGCAACTTACACCAACCAAAACACGTTACGAACAAATTTATAAAGCATTACAAAATGCAGATGCTGCCTTTACAAAACATTTTGGTACTAAAGATTATACAAGCAAACAAGTTAATACCCTAGAAACAACAGACGAAGCATTATTACAACACAAATCCTTAGCCACACAAATGAATGGATACGGCTTAGAAACTATACAAGATGCAAAAGAAGAACTTAAAAATGCTTTAGAAGGTTTAACCGATCGATTAAACTACCATTTTAATGTAGATTTTAAAGGTCGTAAAACCAATGATAATATTAATGATTTATCTGATACAGGTTACGGAAACGGAAACGTAAAACCAGTTAAAAAATCTGAATCTCACGGTACACACGTTGCAGGTATTATTGCTGCAGAACGTAATAATGGTAAAGGTGCAAATGGTGTAGCTAATAATGTAAAAATTATGGCCATTCGTGTAGTGCCAAATGGAGATGAGTACGATAAAGATGTTGCGTTGTCTATTCGTTATGCTGTAGATAATGGTGCAAAAGTAATTAACGGAAGTTTTGGTAAATCGTTTTCTCCGCACGCAAAATGGGTAAGAGATGCTATTAAATACGCATCAGATAACGATGTGGTTTTTGTACATGCTGCTGGTAATGATAGTAAGAATATAGATGTAAAGCCTAATTTCCCAGACGATAATGTAAATTTTGTAGAAGTATCTAATACCTACATAAGAGTTGGTTCGTTAACTTCAAAATATGGTTCTAAGATGGTATCTGGTTTTTCTAATTACGGCAAAAAGAACGTAGATATTTTTGCTCCAGGTTCTGCAATATATTCAACATTTCCAGAGAATGAGTATAAATCTATTGGTGGTACCTCAATGGCTGCACCAGGTGTTGCTGGTATTGCAGCTTTAGTATGGTCGCAATATCCTAATTTAACTGCTGCACAAGTAAAGCAAGTTATATTAAACTCTGGCTTACCGTTATCTAACAAAGTTATTGTTGGTGGCGATGCCGAAAACGTAAAACCGTTTTCAGATTTATCTAAATCTGGTAAAATAGC
>JBMYXP010000096.1:0-7925 GCA_049608525.1 Winogradskyella sp. | reverse complement strand
AGCATTTCTCGTTTTCCTGGAGGCCCAGGCAATCGTTCTACAACAAAACCAACAGCTTGCATTGCTCTCCGTACACTACCTTTTGCAGAATAGGTAACTAAAACTCCATTAGCTTTTAGTGCAGAAAACATTATTTTAAAAATGTGTTCTGTCCATAAATCGGGTTGTACTCTTGCGCCAAAAGCATCAAAATAAATAATATTAAACTCGTTTTTTGCCGTAATATCTTTAAAGAATTTTTGTTGCTTTTCTAGTTGAAAAGTTGAGGTGATGTGGTGTGCTTCATTCCAATTCACAGAGTGCAATTTTTTAAAAACTGCTGCATGTGTTTCAGAAATCAGTTTGGTATAATTTAGTTGTTTAATCTCCTCATGTTTAACAGGATATGCTTCTACACCAACATAGTTAATAGTTAAGCCTAGTTTTTCGGCTTCAATTAATGTTAAAAACGCATTTAACCCTGTACCAAAACCGATTTCTAAAAGGGTTATCGGATTGGTGTTTTGAAGCTCCTCTCTTCGGTTAAAATGGCAGTTGGTTTCAGAATAAAAAAGCAAACCGTGTTTTAAAAACACATGGTTTGCTTCTTGTATTGCGCCGTGTATAGAATGGTATTGCTCGTTCCAGTCTTCTATTTGTATGGTTTTAGAACCATCGGATGTGGTAATTATTTTACGGTTCAATTATTCGGTTTTAAGTAAAACTCCATCGGCTTCAAAATGGTATTCTAACTTTGGTTTTGTAATTGCATCTATTTCTGCTTTAGATTTACCAGCATCTTCTGCGTAATGCTTTAATTCTTCAACGGGTGTTTGTTTAAGAAATGCTTTTCCATTTACAACGACTTCACCTTTTGCGTCTAGTGGCATAAAAAATCCGTAATCTTTAAATTTCACCATAACTTCTTTTTCACCTTCTAAATCTAATGTCATCCAGCAGCCTTTTTTAGAGCATACTTCCACAATTTTAGCTGTCATTTTAGAGTTAATGGTATCGCCAATTTTTAGGTCTTTGTATTGTGCCAATATAATATCGGCTGCTAACGCATCGGTATCATTGATTTTTTTTCCTATTGAAGTGTATGCCATTTCATCTTTAGCTTCTAATGTTTTGCTTGTTGTTACCGCTTTTTCATTTTTGCATGAAACTATTGATACACATATGGTTATCAAAATTACTAACTTCTTCATTCTTATATGATTTAAATAATTATTACAACTACAAATTTAGTAATTTTAATGCGATGTTACCTTTTTTTTAACGTCAATAAATCCGTACTTTTGCAAACTATTAATCCTATAGTGTTATGGCAGAAAACATCTCTAATTGTATAGAAATAACTAAGTCTGAAACTTCAAAAATCAGTAGTGTAGATTTTGATACTTTAGTGTTTGGTAAAACTTTTACCGACCACATGTTTGTTTGTGATTTTGAAAATGGCAAATGGCAAACCCCAAAAATAATGCCTTACCAAGCCCTAACAATAGATCCTTCTGCTCGTGTGTTTCATTACGGACAAGCGGTTTTTGAAGGTATGAAAGCTTATAAAGATGCTGCTGGAAAAGTATTTTTATTTAGACCAGAAGAAAATGCTGATAGGATTAATAAATCGTCTGCTCGTTTAGCCATGCCAGAGTTTCCTAAAGATTATTTTCTTAAAGGCCTAAAAGCTTTATTAAAAATAGATAACGCATGGATAAAACCTGGTATTGGCAACTCATTGTATCTTCGTCCGTTTGTTATTGCTACCGAGCCTGCAATTTCGGCTTCGCCTGCAAACTCATATAGATTTATGATTATTTGCTCGCCTGCACAATCTTATTATAATGCGCCTGTACGTGTTATAATTGCTCAACAATACAGCCGCTCTGCAGATGGTGGTGTTGGTTTTGCTAAAGCTGCTGGCAATTATGCTGCACAGTTTTACCCAACAGATTTAGCACAACAACAAGGGTTTCAGCAAATAATTTGGACAGATGCAAATACACACGAGTATTTAGAAGAAGCAGGTACAATGAATATCTTTTTTAGAGTAAACAACACCTTAATTACTGCACCAACTAGTGATAGAATTTTAGATGGTATTACACGAAAATGTATTATTCAGTTAGCGAGTGATTTAAATATTAACTGTGAGGTAAGACGAATTAGTGTTGAAGAAATTAAAACGGCATCTAAAAATGGAAGTTTAAAAGAAATTTTTGGGTCTGGTACTGCTGCGGTAATAAGCCCAATCTCTGCTTTTCAGCATAACGACGAGTTGTTTGAACTTGCAGAGCAAAACGATAGTTATGCTGCATTATTTAAAGACACCCTATTAAAAATACAACACAACCTTGCTGAAGATGTGCATGGTTGGAGGCATGAAGTACTTTAGCAGGTTGCTAGTAAACTAAAAACGGCCTTAATTATTCCTTTTCTAATATGTCTTTGATATTGGGTTGAAAGTAATGTGGTCCTTTTAATACTTTTCCGTCTGCTCTGTATATTGGTTCGCCATTGTCGCCAAGTTTACTCATATTACTACGCTGTATTTCTTTAAAAACGTCTTCTATTTTATGTTGCAAGCCGTGTTCTATAATTGTACCGCACAAAATGTAGAGCATATCTCCCAAGGCATCTGCAACCTCAACTAAATCGTTAGCATTAGCGGCTTCTAAATATTCTTCATTTTCCTCTTGCATTAAATTAAAACGCAAGGTATTTTTTTCTAATCCTAAATTGGCTTTTGGGGTTTCTCTATGGCCTATTTTAAAAGCGGTATGAAAAGCTTTTACTGCATTAATTTTGTCTTGCATGGTTTGTCGTTTATTAGGTGTATAATTCTTATTTTTGCGTAAAAATAAACAGATGTTTACAACTGGTCAATTAGTTTTTGGACTTTTATTCTTTATTGTTTTTACTATAATCATTGGTTATCAATACCGTAAAGATCTAAAGCTTCACAAAAAGTACTACAAAGGTACACTTTGGGTATTGGTTGCATTTATTGGCTTTATTGGCACAATGGCATTGATAAAGTTTGTGCTTGTATAGAAAACACAGTACTATTGTTTTGTTAAAAGCTACTGTGTTAAATTATTAACCTCTACCGTAAATTGAAGCGTTGCTCTTTATTTTTATTATCTAATAGTATAGATTATAATACCATGTCGTGGTAAGGAATAACAACATCAAAACCTTTAGAAACAAAATAATCTCTCGGGTTAGTTTTTGAAGTTACCAAAACAAAATCTCCTCCCCAAGCTCCTAAACTTTTAACAGCTCCTTTAAAATCTTTGAATAATCTCGATTTTATTGGTTTTTGTTCGATAAGGTTTGAAATGATAGCTTCGTGCGAAACAATTAGTTTTTCAAATTCTAAAAGCGTTTTGCATGCTATCATAGACTCGGTTAGTGTATTGATACTTGCAATAATAGCCGTATCTATTCTACCTTTCTTTTTGTATGCAGCAATGGCATCTCTACTGTTTTGTTTTTGGTTAAGATATACAAAATAAAGTTGCGCTTTATAACTAGGGTTAAATGTTATGGATTCAATGATTGTTTTTCTTGCAAATGGTAATTGGTAAGTTAAAGGAGAATCATTCTGAGCACAAGCAATATCATAGCCACTACCGCTAAAGGTTTTTTCTAAAAGTTTGTAAGGATCTACCTTTGCCCAATTAGCAATATTATTTATTAAAGTAGATGAAGTCCCTAAACCCCAAAGCCTATTAAAATCTTGGTGTGTTGTAATTATATAACCTTGTTCTGCGTTTAAAAACTCAGGATTTAAACTATATGCAGCTTGTAAAATTTGAATTAAACGTTTAGAAACCTCGGTGTAGTGTTTTGCTTTTAGCTTTAATTTTTTTGTAGAATGATTTATTTCAAATTCATCTTCAAACCAAATAGTGTCTAATTCGTTATAACTTTTCCAAATTATGGTTTTTGTAGCATGTGGTTCAATAGTTAAACTCTGACCATATTTTGTGGGTAGCGCTAATGCTTTTGCTCCATCTAAAACAACATACTCTGCTGTTACTAATAATTTTCCGTTACTTCGATAAGTTTTGGGTTTTTGGCTCAAGGTTTTGGGTTTTAAATTCAAAAAAAAAGACTATTTAATAGAACAGCGTTATTCGTTACTCCTCTAATCTTAAGTGCTGTAAAGCCTCAACTACTGCGCTATGTGTAACAACATTAGTTTTAAAATGCTCCACAAGATTTATTTTTTCTGCTTCTGTAGCTTCAAACTGATTTAAAATATTCATAAGGTGCATTTTCATGTGGCCTTCTTGTATGCCTGTTGTGGTTAACGATTTTACAGCAGCAAAATTTTGCGCTAAACCAGTAACGGCAACAATTTTCATTAAATCCTTTGCCGTTGGTTTTTCTAATAATTCTAAACAGAATTTTACCAAAGGATGTAAGTTAGTTAATCCGCCAACAGTACCTAATGCCAAAGGAATTTCAATCCAAAATTTAAACGTATCGTTTTCAATAGAACAATGTGATAAACTTGAATATGTTCCGTCTTTGGCAGCATAAGCATGTACACCAGCTTCTACAGCTCTAAAGTCATTTCCGGTGGCTAAAACAACGGCATCAATACCATTCATTATACCTTTATTGTGCGTTACAGCTCTATAAGGCTCTACTTCTGCAATGGCAATGGCTCTATTAAATTTTTCTGCAAATAATTGTGGATTTGGGATATCCTTACTTTTTAAATCGTCTATTTTACAAGACACCTCAGCTTTAACTATACAATTTGGCACAAAATTAGAGAGAATACTCATTATAATATCTATGGCTTTCTCTTCTGCAGAAAACCCTTCAAATTGTTTGGCTTCTTCCTTAAAAGTTGCTGCAAATTGTTCTAAACACGAGTTTATAAAATTTGCTCCCATAGCGTCTAAGGTTTCAAACGTAACATGCAATTGGTAGTAATTTTCTAATTTTTTTGACGCGTCTCTTAATTCTATATCTAAAATTCCACCACCACGACGCTCCATATTTTTAGTGATGTTTGAAACAGAGTTTATCAGTTTTGGTTTTACACTTTCAAAAAAATGTTGAAGTTTATTTAACGCTCCTTTATATATAAAATGAACCTGACCAATTTTTTCAGTTGAAATGACTTTGGCTTTAAAACCTCCACGATCTAACCAAAATTTAGCCGCTTTGCTTGCTGCTGCAACAACAGAACTTTCTTCTATCGCCATAGGAATGGCATACAAATGATTGTTTATTAAAAAATTTGGAGCAACACCCAACGGTAAATAATAGTTGGTAATGGTATTTTCTATAAACTCGTCGTGCAATTTTTGCAACTTCTCATTAGAATTGTAATACTGCTCAACAAGTTGTTTTGCAGCATTTTTGTCGTTAAAATAGGTGTTTAAAAGCCAGTCTATTTTTTCAGATTTTGAAAGTTTAGAAAAGCCAGAAATTGGATTTGGCATCTTTATTTTAATTTTGAACAACAAAGATACTTAGTAAAGGCATTAATTGTGTATGTAAATTATTATAATTCCCAAATTACTAGTTAACAAAAGCTTTAACTCATTTGAATTATATGACCACAATAGGCTATTAAAACTAAAGATGGGCTCAGTAATTACAACTCTATTTTAAATTGAAATAAAAACAAATTGCATGGCTATTTTGAACAGTAATTGGTATAAATGCCGATTTACTGTTAATAATTAGGTTTTTTTGCATAATTTTTAGTAAACTTGGCATTGCTTTATATAAAATTAAATTATGAAAATAAAACACTTTGCTTTAATTGTCGGTTTTTTAACCGCTTCTTTAATATATGCTCAAAATAAACAAATTGCGCTCAAAGATATATGGAATGGCACATTTAGAACAGAACGCATGCAAGCTTTGCATTCTATGAATAACGGCAAACAGTATTCTGTATTAAATTACGACAGGCAAAACAAAACTGCTACAATAGATATTTACGATTACAAAACCTTAAAAAAGGTAAAAACCTTAGTTTCTTCTACCGATATTAAAGAAATTCAAGGTTTTTTTGATTACAGCTTTAGCAACGACGAATCTAAAGTATTGTTAACCACAAAATCACAACCTGTTTTTAGACGTTCTACATTAGGCGAATTTTATGTTTATGATATTGCCACAAAACACCTCACTAAAGTATCTGATGATTTAATACAAGAACCCACATTATCACCAGATGGAACTAAAGTCGCTTACGGTTTTCAAAATAATTTGTATGTAAAACATTTGGCAACGGGTAAGATTGAACAAATTACATTTGATGGCGAAAAAAACAAAATTATTAATGGTATAACGGATTGGGTTTACGAAGAAGAATTTGCTTTTGTACGTGCTTTTGATTGGAATGCAGATAGCAACCAAATTGCTTTTATTCGTTTTAATGAAACTGATGTGCCAGAATTTTCTATGGATGTTTTTGGCTCGGGTTTATACCAAACACAACACGTTTTTAAATATCCAAAAGCTGGTGAAGCTAACGCAAAAGTATCTTTGCATTTATACAACTTAGCGTCTAAAAATTTAAAAACATTGAAGGTTGATAAAGCGTACCAAGATTTTTACATTCCACGTTTAAAATGGACAAAAGATGCCGATGTATTAAGTGTTCAGTTTATGAATCGCCATCAAAATGAACTAGACCTTTGGACGATTAATACGGCCTCAATGGCTTCAAAATTAGTTTTAGCCGAAAAAGACAACGCATACATTGATGTAACTTTTAACCTAACTTTTTTAAAAGATAATAGTTTTATTTGGACGAGCGAGTTAGATGGGTACAACCACATTTACCATTATGCAAAAAACGGAAAATTGATTAACCAAGTTACACAAGGCAATTGGGAAGTTACCGATTATTATGGCTTTAATGAAAAAAAGAATACAATCTATTACCAATCTACAGAAAACGGAACAACAAACAGAGATGTGTATTCTATACAGTTAAATAGTAAAAACAAACAACGTTTAACAAAAACCGACGGCACCAACAACGCCGCTTTTAGTACAGATTTTACATACTTTATAAACACGCACTCTAGCGCAACCACACCACCACAATACACACTAAATAATGCCAAAACAGGTAGTGTTATAAAAAGTATTAAGGATAACGCAAATTTATCTAAAAAACTAGCTGGCTATATTTTGTCTAAAAAAGAATTTAGCACTATTTCAGTAAATGGAAACAGCTTAAATATGTGGACGATAAAACCCGCAAATTTTAATGCAAATAAAGCATACCCATTATTAATGTATCAATACTCTGGTCCAGGATCTCAGCAAGTAGCCAACCGTTGGAATAGTGCAAACGATTATTGGTACCAAATGTTAGCACAACAAGGTTATATTGTGGTTTGTATAGACGGCAGAGGTACAGGATTTAAAGGAGCGAAATTCAAAAAAATAACACAAAACGAATTAGGTAAATATGAGGTTGAAGACCAAATAGAAGCCGCTAAAAAATTAGGAGCTTTACCTTACATAGATGCATCTCGTATAGGGATTTGGGGCTGGAGCTATGGCGGTTTTATGAGCAGCAACGCTTTATTTAAAGGCAATGACGTCTTTAAAATGGCAATAGCTGTTGCCCCTGTAACAAGTTGGAGGTTTTACGACTCTATCTATACCGAACGTTATATGACCACACCACAAGAAAACCCTAGTGGTTATGATGAAAACTCACCAATAAACCATGTAGATAAACTTAAAGGAGATTTTTTACTAATACATGGATCTGGAGATGACAATGTTCATTTACAGAATACAATGCGTATGGTAGAAGCTTTAATCCAAGCCGATAAACAATTTGAATGGATGGTTTACCCAGATAAAAATCATGGCATTTATGGTGGCAACACAAGGCTTCATTTATATAAAAAAATGACCAACTTTATCAATGCAACTTTAGG
>JBMYXP010000095.1:0-8084 GCA_049608525.1 Winogradskyella sp. | reverse complement strand
GCAAGCTGCACCTAAAATGATTTGAGTTAATGAATCCATAATTATAAATGCGAAATTACGGAATTAATCTATTTGCAAATGATTATGTAAAATCGTAACATTACAAAACTAAACCTAATTAACTAAATTTCTATATGAAAAGCCAAGATATAAAACCAAAATTACCACAAGATGAGCATATTGTAGAAAATAAAGAATTAAACATTTGGGAAGCACTTATTCCTGTTTTTGTTTTGGTGGCAATGCTAGCATTTAATGTTTTTGTATATGGTGATGATGCCCTAAGTGGATCTAATCAGTTTATTTTACTTCTTGGCGCAGCAGCGGCAGCTATTGTTGGCTTCTTTAACAAAGTAAGCTTTAAACAAATGATTGAAGAAGTAGCAGAAAATGTAAAATCTACAACAGGTGCCTTACTAATTTTACTTATGGTAGGTGCATTGGCTGGCACTTGGCTTATTAGTGGAGTTATACCTTCAATGTTATATTATGGTTTAAAAATATTAAATCCAACTATATTTTTAGCAGCTTGTGTTGTTATTTGTGCTATTATATCTATAGCCACAGGTAGCTCTTGGACAACCTCAGCTACAGTTGGTATTGCCTTAATTGGTATTGGAGAAGCTCTAGGAGTGTCTGTAGGTATGACGGCTGGTGCTGTATTATCTGGAGCATATTTTGGAGATAAATTATCACCATTAAGCGATACAACTAATTTAGCACCAGCAATGGCAGGAGGCGAGTTGTTTTCTCATATAAAATATATGGCTCTAACAACTATACCAACAATTACAATTACATTACTCGTATTTATTATCTTAGGGTTTACACAAGAAACTTCTGGTGCAGCAGATACATCTGTTTTATTAAATGACATTGATACTGCGTTTAATATTAATGGTTGGTTATTTATTATACCACTCATAGTTATTTTTTTAATTATAAAAAAAACACCGCCTTTAGTTGCGCTTTTAATTGGCACGCTTTTAGGTGGTATTTTTGCACTAATTTTTCAACCACATATTGTTGCCCAAATTGCAGGTGTAGAATCATTAACCTATAAATCTGCCTATAAAGGCATAATGGATGCGGTTACTGTAAAAACAACCATTGCAACAGATAATGAAACTTTGAGAGATTTATTTTCTGCATCAGGAAAAGGTATGAGCGGTATGCTTGGTACAATATGGCTCATTGTATGCGCAATGGTGTTTGGCGGAATTATGGACGCAATTGGAGCTTTATCGAGAATTAGCAAAGCATTATTAAGTCTTGCAACGACAACATTTGGTTTATTTGCAAGTACAGTTGCTAGTTGTTTGGCAATAAATGTTACGGCTTCAGATCAATATTTAGCTTTAGTAGTACCAGGAAAAATGTTTAAAAAGGCATACGAAGATAGAGGCTTAGCTCCCGAAAACTTAAGTAGAACTCTTGAAGATTCTGGGACTGTAACCTCGGTGTTAATTCCTTGGAATACCTGTGGTGCATACCAAAGTGGTGTTTTAGGTGTTAGTGTTTCAGAATATTTTGTATATGCTATATTTAACTGGCTAAGTCCATTTACAACGCTACTCTTTGCTGCACTTAGAATAAAAATTAAGATGCTTAGAAATAAGTAGTAGTTTGGTTTTACTACTTGTGTTACTAAAACGTAAAACGAGCCTCAAAAATAAACACAAAAAAACAGCATCGTAATAATGCTGTTTTTTTATAATTATGAGATTACTGCTTCCGCAAGAATATTTTACCTAGAATAATTAGGAGATTCTTTAGTTATGGTAACATCGTGCGGATGACTCTCGTTAATGCCACTTGCTGTAATTTTCACAAAACGCCCATTTTCTTTAAGTGTTTCTATATCTTTTGCACCGCAATAGCCCATTCCGGCTCTAAGTCCGCCAATAAATTGATGAATGCTTTCAAACAAATCACCTTTATACGGTACACGTCCCACAATACCCTCGGGTACTAATTTTTTAATATCGTCTTCTACATCTTGAAAATAACGATCCTTACTCCCTTGCTTCATAGCTTCAACAGAACCCATACCACGATAAGATTTAAATTTTCTACCCTCGTAGATAATAGTTTCACCAGGACTTTCTTTTGTACCTGCCAAAAGCGAACCTAGCATTACTGTATCTGCACCAGCTGCGATAGCTTTAGGAATATCTCCTGTATAGCGAATGCCACCATCTGCAATAACAGGCACACCAGAACCTTTAATGGCTGCAGCAACTTCTAAAACCGCAGAAAACTGAGGGAAACCAACACCAGCAACTACTCTAGTTGTGCATATTGACCCAGGACCAATACCAACCTTAACGGCATCTGCACCAGCTTCTACCAAATATTTTGCAGCTTCGCCAGTTGCAATATTACCAACGATAACGTCTAACTCAGGAAATTGCTTTTTTATAGTTTTTAATATACTCACGACACCTTTTGTATGTCCGTGAGCAGTATCTATAACAATAGCATCTACGCCTGCTTCTACCAATGCGGCTGCTCTATCTATAGCATCTCCAGTAACACCAATTGCAGCTGCAACACGTAATCTGCCAAAATTATCTTTATTTGCGTTGGGCTTTTGTGTAACTTTAGTAATATCTCTAAAGGTGATTAAGCCTTTAAGTTTATATGCGTCGTTAACAATAAGTAGCTTTTCAATTTTATTTTGCTGAAGAATTTTTTCGGCATCTTTTAAAGACGTTCCTACGGCAGCTGTAACCAAGTTTTCACTTGTCATTACTTCAATTATTGGTCTATCATTTATACCTTCAAAACGTAAATCTCTGTTGGTAACAATACCTTTTAAAATACCATTTTCATCTACAATTGGTATGCCGCCAATACTATGCTCTCGCATGGCATTATTTGCATCTGCTACAACAGCACTCATAGGTAAGGTTACTGGATCTAAAATCATACCACTTTCGGCACGTTTCACTTTTCTTACTTTAGTGGCTTGTTGCGCAATAGACATATTTTTGTGCAATACACCAATACCACCTTCTTGTGCCATGGCAATTGCCATTTTACTTTCAGTAACGGTATCCATAGCAGCCGAAACCACAGGGACATTTATTGTAATGTTTTTTGTTAATTTAGTTTGAATATTAACTTCGCGAGGAAGAACTTCAGAAAAAGCGGGGACTAATAATACGTCGTCATAGGTAAGACCTTCACCTAAGATTTTGTTTTTGTGTGCTATCATGGCAATTAAAGTATAATTGCATGCAAATTTAAGTCTTTTATCTGGGTTTTAATGCGGATTTTAATAATTGTTTAAAGATTATTAAAATTACAAGTGTATAGCTTAGTGTCATCATTGTGCCCGAAACCATTATGATATACTTCATCCATAACACATCTTTCCAAAGTAAATAAATACCCCCAAAAGTAACTACAACAGATATAAATGGTTCTATTAGTAAAAATAGTTTTAGCTTTTGGTTTAATCGGGTAGTTATAAATATTACACCTATCAAAAAGAAAATGATAGACATGGATAAAATATGACCGTGTACTAAAGTTAACATTTGATGCTCATTTTTTTTGAACTTCATTACCTTAGCATCTAAGTCGTTTTCATTACCCAAATACTGCTCTTCTATACCATTTGGGCTACCAGAAGAGGTTTCATTCACAAAGAAAACACCTGTATAAAAACCAATACTCAAAACAATTACAAATGCTGTAATTAGCAATTTTAACGCTTTAGGAAATGTTTCTATACTGCCGTTTAACACCATTATAAAATGCCTTTTTTATTTAATATTTTTAATGATTGCATTAAATCATTCATGGCATTTGTCATAGAACGTACAGATATTGTTGCACCAGCAATTGCATCTATATTGTCACCGTAACGCAACTGATCGTCTTTAGTTATTCCAATAAATTGATTTAACCAACGTCTGCTCCCTATTTCACCACCGTATTCTTCTCTATAAATGAGCACTTTTGCTTTTACTACTTTTAATTCTGTATCTAAAACTACTAAATAATCGTACTGTGCTGTTTTACTTGGAGCTTTAGATATATAAGCATAACCAAGTCGATTTTCAGAATTTTTTATTTCAAAAAAAGTATCATTTCCAAATTTTGAAGGTAATTCTTTATCTGTTTCTGCCGAAATAGAAATTGGTTGTAATGAAAACGTTTCTACTTCAAATGTAGATTTTATAACTTTATCTACTTTTTTTTGAAGTTTTGCAGATAAACCAAAACCGAATCCTAAAAAGGCGATTAATAGTATGGAAACACTTTTTAATTTCATGTATTTGCTTCTGTTTTTTACATTTACTAGTAACATCCATAATTAAAATACACTTGAAAGTTCTTTTAATTATGGATGTCTTTACATATGCAAAAGTATTAACAATTTTAGTTTTTATAGCTTATTTTTGAGTAATAAGTGCTTTTTTTATTACTGTTGCTAAATAATTAGAGTATTAAAACTTAGAGGTTACTGCTTTTGCATTAAATAAATTAAAACCAAACACCGATACCAAAATTTAATCGGTTATTAACATCGCTATTTTTAGCATTGTTACTTCTAAACTGATAATCTCCTTTAACTACAACACCTGGCGCAATATGGTAGCTTAAACCTGTGGTAATATCCGTACGGTTATACGCATCATTTCTTACTAAATTACCATCTGTATTGGCATGCGTATCGTAATTTTCGTAACGTGTAAAAGCAAATAAACGCTGTGCTTTATTTAGCGGTAATAAGTTATAAGCAAGTTCTCCATAATACCCCATTAATGCACTACCTAAATCTCTGCTAGTTAACGCATTATAACTTTCGGTATCGCTTAGAGAGGCATAAATAAATTGTCCTCTAGCTGTAAAACGCTTCTTTGCATAGCGGGCATCTAAGCCAACCATTGAGATACCAATATTTGCACCTTCCATATCTTCTACATTATCTGTAGCTTGGGTTTTACCAAAATAACCCGACACACCTAATCGTAAACCCGATATACCATAATATTCTATTTTTGTAGATAATGTTGGGCTATCTATTGTAGATTTAATACCTTTTTGTCGTCCGCTACGCAAACCATTACTACCTTTTAAAAACCCAGTAACGACTCCACCTTCTGTTTTTGTTGACTTAAATCCATTAAATATGTAAGCCTGGTAACTCACTGACGCCTCATTAATACGACCTGTTACACCAACACCCATTTCTCTCCAAGTGGTAGGTACAATGGCATTATCTACCGCTGGTCGTTCTACTCCGTTAAACGTTGTAGGCTCGTGGTACTCGTTAACTATTCCCATAGGCACTAACATTAAACCACCACGCAAACTCATATTGTCTGCTATATTGTAATTAATAAAAGCTTGTTCTACAAAAACTTCTTCTACATGTTCTATTTCTACTTCTGTAATAAATTGTGTTTTGTCATTAAATTTATAGCCAAATAGTAACACCATTCGTTGCACATCTAATTCTCCGTTTAAACTTTCGGTTTGGTTGTAAGTCATTTCGCCATAAGCACCTACCGTAACCGCTTTACCATAATTACCAGACAAAATACGTTGAGCCGCATTTAACTGATTTTGTGGATTATTTATAGAATCTTGGGCGGTTTGTGCAAAAGTAACTGATGCAAGTAAAATTGTAAAAAGTACTGTAATTTTCTTCATTTTTAATCGTATTATTATTTTTATTTAGACTTGTTATAAATAATTATTCAATTGAGATTGCAAATTTAAAACAGATTTTAGGTTTTGCAAAGTTTATTTAGATTAAATTTAAATAAACTTTATAACACATTAATAATCAGAGGTAAACATTATAACATAACACTGATTTATGGAAATTATCATTCAAAATAAGCACGAGATAATTGTAATGCTTGGGTTTATTTTGAATGAATACAGTTGTAATTGGTATATAAAGACAATTAAAAAAAACGGTTGTGTTTTTAAACACCAGAATTACAAAAATAACGCATAGTTTGAGGTTAAGATTGTATTGTAAATTGAAATAGAATTGTAACACATACCAGCGGTAAGTAGGCATTAGCAGTTGTAATAACAGGTCTTCCTTTTGTAAAAAAGAACAATCTACTAAGTCTGTTTTAAAATTGTAAAGAGAAGAGCTTAGATTACCGTATCTAAATATTTATAAGAAAACAGTATAATTAATGATATTGGGTAAATATCTTAGTAGCCTCGTTATACGAACTTTCAAAGCACATAGCATTAAGTTGATGCGCTTTTTTTTGTGTTAAATAAGATAGGAGTTTTTCCGTTGGCATATTGCCTGTAAGTTCATCTTTTGCCATAGGGCAACCCCCAAATCCTTGTATAGCACCATCAAAACGTCTGCAACCTGCACTATATGCAGCATCTACTTTTTCAAACCAAGAGGTTGGTGTCGTATGGAGATGTGCCCCAAACTCTATATTTGAATATTGCGGAATTAAATTTGAAAATAAATAAGTAATATTTTCTGCATCCGAACTACCAATTGTATCACTTAACGATAAAATTTCTACACCCATTTTAGCTAAACGCTCTGTCCACTCACCTACAATATCAACATTCCAAGGATCCCCATAAGGATTACCAAAACCCATAGAAATATAAACAACCACTTTTTTGTTTGTTGTATTTGCAATTTCTAATATCTCAGAAAGTGTAACTACAGATTGTGCAATAGTTTTGTGCGTATTACGCATTTGAAAGTTTTCGGATATTGAAAACGGAAATCCTAAATAATCTATTTCAGTATGCTTAGATGCCTCAATCGCACCTCTTGTATTTGCAATTATAGCAAGTAATTTACTTTTTGTGCTACTTAAATCTAACTGTGATAAAACCGCTGCGGTATCTACCATTTGCGGTATTGCTTTTGGGGACACAAAGCTACCAAAATCTATGGTATCAAAACCTACACGCAACAAAGACTGAATGTATTGCACCTTCATTTTTGTAGGTATAAACGCTCTTATACCTTGCATAGCATCTCGGGGGCATTCTATAAGTTTAACCGTTTTGTTCATGGTCTTCAAATATACAATACCTATTTATTTTAACTAACTTTAATCTTACAAAAATCCTTTTTGAGCAATAACCATATCTTTACCCCAAAGTTGAACTAAAAACGAAATATCAATAGGAAAAAAAGATGACGACCCATCATTATTATATTTTATAGGACATTCTATTCTGCAGCCTTCCACAATCTCACACTTATTTTTATTATTATTTGAAATAAATATGGCTTTAGAATCTAACTTCTCATAGACTTTTTTTAAATCTATAATTGCATACTTTAAAAAACACGATGCATTTTTATGATGGTCTTTTGAAGTATCAATAATTCCGTAAGTAAAATAATGTGCTTTCATTTTATAATATTCAGATTTGTGCCTATCTTCAACTCTATTTTTATCTCTTCTGTACCGAATAGTAAAATCTGAATAGTTTTTATATTTCTTCTCTCTAAAACGCTCTTGCACAGTCATTATAGCATCACCTTTTCTAAATATATAATCAATGGCTTTTGTTATATCTATATATTGGGCATACTCTTTTTTTAGTTTTACTTCTGTCCAATTTAATTTTTCATAAATTAATGGAAGTGCTAAATTTTTATGCACATAATCGGTAAAATCTCTATCTTTTTGGTATTTAGACACAATTTAATTTAAAAATGAATGGTTAAAGTTAATTAAAAATAAAGACCTAATGGTGAAAACAAAAATGTTAACTCACTGAAATTAAATGATGAAGAATTTTTTTTAAAAAAACTACAAAAAATTATTGCTTTTTTTAATATGAAAAGCTACATTTGCATCCGCATTTTTAACGAAATACGTTCATTGTATAATATTGGAGAGGTGCCTGAGTGGCCGAAAGGAGCGGTTTGCTAAATCGTCGTAGGTGGAAACACTTACCCAGGGTTCGAATCCCTGTCTCTCCGCAAAATTTACTAAGGTTAATACCATTATTAGTAATGTTAGATAACTATTTCGGGGTGTAGCGTAGCCCGGTTATCGCGCCACGTTTGGGACGTGGAGGCCGCAGGTTCGAATCCTGCCACCCCGACT
>JBMYXP010000094.1:0-8119 GCA_049608525.1 Winogradskyella sp. | reverse complement strand
AATCTTTTGCCATCATGTAGTTTACTGTGATGTGTTTGCCTACATCTCTAATAAACTCTAAGAATGAAAACTCTTTTATCCAATCGTAATTATTCACTAAAACGGCTGCATTTGCTGCTTTACTTTCAAAATCTAAAAAATGAGATAACTGTTTTTTTATGGCATTTTGGTTATGACGAAGTGTGTTTTCATCTAACAAGTTACGTTCGCTAGATTTGCCAGACGGATCTCCAATCATACCAGTTGCTCCACCAACTAAAGCTACAGGTTTGTGTCCGCAACGTTGGTAATGAGCCAATAACATAATTGGGACTAAGTTACCAATGTGCAAAGAATCTGCAGTTGGATCAAAACCCACATAAGCACCTCGCATAGTTTCACTTAAATGTTCTTCTACGCCTGGCATACTATCGTGCAACATACCTCTCCACTTTAATTCTTCTACAAAATCCTTTTTCATTGTTATAATTCGTTTCTGTTTTACTAGGGCAAAGATATGTTTCCGTATTAAAAGACAAAAGACAATTGTAGCAATTTATGGTTTAGCCTTAAAAAATGTAACTTTGCTTTTATGATTTTAGTTACAGGTGGTACAGGTTTATTAGGAGCTCATTTATTATATGAGTTAGTTTGTAAAAACGAAAATGTGCGTGCTACTTACAGACGCAAAAATACGCTAAGTCGTGCCAAACACGTCTTCGCATATTTTACAGATAATGCAGACGCACTATTTAATACAATTGAATGGGTAGAAGCCGATATAAATAATATACCGCAGCTAGAAACAGCATTTAAAGATATTACGCATGTTTATCATTGTGCTGCTTTTGTCTCTTTTGAGCCCAATAGGTATAAAACATTACGCAAAGTAAATACTAAAGGGACTGCCAATATTGTAAATCTTTGTATTGCAAATGGTATTGAGAAGCTCTGTTATGTAAGTTCTATTGCAGCTATTGGGAAGCACAATAATCCTGAAAAATTAATTACCGAGCAAACAGATTGGAACAATGAAGCAGACAATAGTGTCTATGCAATTACTAAATACGGAGCAGAACTCGAAGTTTGGAGAGGTACACAAGAAGGTTTGAATGCTATAATTATAAACCCAGGTGTAATTTTAGGTGCTGGGTATTGGCATGGTGGCAGTAGTGGTAATTTATTTAAAAAAATTTATAAGGGCATGCACTACTATGTTAATGGTATAACAGGCTATATAGATGTTTGGGATGTTGTTAATAGTATGATAACTCTTGTTAATAGTCCCATAAAAAATGAAGGTTTTATAGTAGTGGCAGAACATTTGAGTTTTAAAGAGTTTCAAACAAAAGTGGCTAAGGCATTGGGTGTAAAGCCACCCCAAAAAGAAGCAAAGCCTTGGTTATTAGCAATAGCCTGGAGATTAGATTGGCTTTATGCTAAGCTTTTTGGTAAACGTCGAAGTTTGTCTAAGCAGCTTGCAAAAACGGCTGTTAGTATAACAAAATACGACAATTATAAAATTAAAAATGCTACGGGTATAACCTTTACATCAATTACTAAATCTATAAACCAAGTCAGTGCTTTGTTTTTAAAGGATTTGTAATTTTATAATGCGCAGCATTACTATTATTTTATAAACTTAGATTTTTTAAATCAATTTCGGTTTTATCCGTTTTTAAGGCCTTAATAGCGTCTTTTTCACGTTTTTTTATAGCAGCATCTGCTTTTTGTAGCTTAGTAAAGTTTGCCTTTTCCTTTTCGAGCTTTGCCTTAATATTGTCTATAATGTCTAAGTATTCTGTGGTGTTATACGCATAATACCTGTTGTTTTCTGCAAATTGAAGGCTGTCTATGTTGTACTTTTCTAAGATATAGGCATCGGTTAGTAAGCCATTGGTTTCAAGCAATTTTTTATTAACATTTTTTGCTGCGTTTAAAACATATAAATCGTAAAGCAAAGCTTCCATTGTAGCCTTAGATATTAGGTGGTCTGGTTTTTTGGGTTGGTGGCGGTTACAGCCCATAATTAAAAAACACAGTAGTAATAAGGTAGCTTTAGTTTTCATGATGCTTATCTGTTAAAAGTTAATCGTTTACCCGCTTTAACGTTTAAAACCTTAAAATTGTTATACACCAATTGCCCATTTAAAATGGTGTGTGTAATGCGGCTTTTAAAGGTATTGCCATTAAAAGGAGACCAGCCACATTTGTAAAGTATATTGTCTTTAGTTACCGTCCACGGATTATTTAAATCTGCAATTACGATATCTGCATAGTAACCTTCTTTAAGGTAACCTCGTTGTTCTATATTAAATAATATTGCAGGGTTGTGTGCTGTTTTTTCTACTATTTTTTCAATAGAAATTTTACCTTGGTGATGTGCCTCTAGTAATGCCACTAAAGCATGTTGTACTAATGGGCCGCCAGATGGAGCTTTTAAGTACGGGTTGTTTTTTTCTTCAATAGTATGTGGTGCATGGTCTGTGGCAATAACATCTATTCTGTCATCTAGCAATGCTTCCCATAACTGAGCTCTATCTTTTGCTGTTTTTACGGCAGGGTTCCATTTTATAAGACTTCCTTTTTTAGCATAATCTTCATCAGAAAACCATAAATGATGAATACAAACTTCTGCTGTAATTTTTTTATCTTTTAAAGGTATTTTGTTTGAAAATAACTCCGTTTCCTTTCCTGTTGAAAGATGAAACACATGCAAGCGCGCTCCTGTTTTCTTAGCTAATTCTATGGCTTTAGAAGACGATATATAACAGGCTTCTTCACTACGAATAATAGGATGTTTTTCCATAGGAATTGCATCTCCATATTTGGCCTTAAAAGTGTCTATATTTTTTCTTATAGTTGCTTCATCTTCACAATGTACAGAAATTACCATATCTGTACTAGAAAATAGTTTCTCTATCACTTTTGGGTCGTCCACCAACATATTGCCTGTAGATGAGCCCAAAAATAACTTTAAACCAGCAACAGTTTTTGGGTCGATTTTTAAAATTTCGTCCAAATTATCGTTGGTGCCACCAAACATAAATGAGTAATTTGCATATGCTGTTTGTTTTGCAATAGCAAATTTTTCTTCTAATTTTTCTAAGGTTGTCGTTTGCGGATTGGTGTTTGGCATTTCTATAAAAGAAGTAATACCACCAGCCAATGCGGCTTTAGATTCTGTTTCTATGTTTGCCTTGTGTGTAAGACCAGGTTCTCTAAAATGTACTTGGTCATCTATCATACCCGGAAGCGCATAATTGCCTTTTGCATCAATGACAACAACATCGGCAGACTTAGTACTAATAGAACGGTCTATACGTTTTATAATAGCATTTTCTATAAGTATATCGCCTTCAATAATTTTTCCTTCGTTAACAATTTTAGCATTTTTTATTAAGGTAACTTGTTTCATAATGGTTTTATTTAAAGAAAAAACTTTTCAATTTTAAACTGATAACTCCAAAAATAGCTTCAGAAATTATGCCACTACTCATTTTAGATTTACCTTTTGTACGGTCTGTAAAAATAACAGGTATTTCTACAATAGTAAACCCTTTTTTGTAGGCTTTAAATTTCATTTCAATCTGAAACGCATAGCCTACAAATTTTATGGTATTCAAATCAATAGCGTCTAAAACCTGTCTGCGATAGCATACAAAACCAGCGGTGGTATCATGGATTTTCATTCGGGTAATACACCTCACATATTTAGATGCTCCGTACGAAAGTAACACGCGAGACATTGGCCAATTTACCACATTTACACCCTTAACATACCGAGAGCCAATGGCAACATCTGCGCCCGTATTTGCACACGTATGGTAAAGTTTTATTAAATCATTTGGGTTGTGAGAAAAATCGGCATCCATTTCAAAAATAAACTCATAATGTCTTTGTAAACACCACTTAAAGCCAGCAATGTAAGCAGAGCCCAAACCACTTTTTTGGTTGCGTTCTAAAAGATGCAATTGATTAGGAAATTGGTGTTGAAGCAACTTTACTTTATCATTTGTTTTGTCTGGTGAGTTGTCATCTACTACCAAAACATCAAATGCCTTAGATTGAGAAAACACAGCTTTTAATATAGCCTCGATGTTCTCAATTTCGTTATACGTTGGTATGATAACAATGGCATTAGACATGTATAAATGGTGTTAATTTTTTAGATTTGATTTTTAGCATAATTTTAAACAAAAGTAAAGTTTTTAATGAAAAACAAACTGAAAATTCAATTTTAGATACAAAGCTTAACACTAAATTATGACAAGCCTTTTTTTCTTTTTAATTTAGCGCAATGCGAAATTTTATAACAAACGAGTGGCTTACGGTTTTTACACTATTAGGGTTGCTACTTATCGCTGTGGCAAAGTCTATTAATCCGTTGAGGTTTAAAGATTTTTTAATTGTAATAGGTAACTCTAAATATTTAAAACTATACGCTAAAGACCGTAAGTTGGTAGATTTATTTAGTAGCATTCTGTTTATTAACTTCCTTATTGTAGTTAGTGTTTTTATTTATTTTAGTTACTCTAATTTTAGTACTCCACTAAATTTTGAACTTAGTTTGTATTTAAAGTTACTGGCAGTATTGAGTGTGGTGTTGCTAATAAAAAATATATTAGAAAAATACATTAGCACCGTTTTAAATATAGACCACATTATTACGGGGTATTTGTTTCAAAAAATAACATTTAAAAACTACTCGGGTTTGGTAATTCTAATAGCCAACCTGTTTTTAATTTATACTCAAGGTAGTTCAAAACTGATAATAATAATTACAGGCCTCTTGTATGTTTTAATAAACGCTATTGGTTTTTTTACGTCTTATAATTATTATCGAAAATTAATAAACCCTAATATTTTCTATTTTTTGTTGTACCTTTGCGCTCTCGAAATTGGGCCTTATATTATTTTATATAAGATACTTAGTGATTTTAAGATTTAAAATATTTGCGTATGAAAGTGAAAACAATTTTAGTATCTCAACCCGAGCCTAAGATAGAAAACTCTCCTTACTTTGATTTGCAAGAGAAGCAAAAAGTAAAGGTGGATTTTAGGCCATTTATACATGTAGAAGGTGTTTCTGGTAAAGATATAAGGCAACAAAAAATAGACCTTAGTAAATTTACAGCAATTATATTAACGAGTAGAAACTCAGTAGATCATTTTTTTAGAGTTGCAGACGAAATGCGCTTTAAAGTACCCGATACTTTAAAGTACTTTTGCCAGTCGGAAGCTGTTGCCTACTATTTGCAAAAATACGTCGTGTATAGAAAACGTAGAATCTATGTTGGTAAACGTATTTTTGAAGATTTAACTCCTTTAATAAAAAAATATAAAGACGAAACTTTTTTATTGCCAACTACAGATAAAGTAAAGCCAGTTATTATTAATACATTAGACGTTTTGGGGGTAACATGGACCCAAGCCACGTTTTATAAAACTGTAATTAGTGACTTATCAGATTTGGCAAATGTATCTTATGATATTTTAGTGTTTTTTAGTCCATCTGGTATAGATTCTTTATTTAAAAATTTTCCAGAATTTGAACAGCAAAACACACGCATAGCTGTATTTGGAAACACAACTATAAAGGCGGTTAAAGAAAAAGGCTTGCGTGTAGATATATCTGCACCAACACCAGAAACACCGTCTATGACTATGGCTTTACAAAAATATATAGACAGCGTTAATAAAAGAAAATAGATTGCTAATACGCTATAAAAAGGGATTTTAAATTAATTTTAAAATCCCTTTTTTTTTTTTGAACTAAAAATAGATTGGTGCTTTATAATTAGTATTATACCAAAATAGTTTTAAAATGTTGTATAAATAATTTGAATTATTTTTTGTTCAGATGAAATAGAAAATATAAGCATAGCATTTGCTACGGTTCTATTTTATATTGAAATATGAATGAAAAAGAAACATAATTATATGCGACATTTTAAAGCTATTTTGGTATTAACTATTTACAATCTTTTTTTGATGATTAATAGACTCTTGGTGAATAGCTTTAAACACTCTCAGTATAAATTCTTCACTAAGATTTTTTTCCTCACCTTGAGTAATCATTTTACTCAAAATCTCGTTCCAACGTTTAGATTGTAAAACAGAGACGTTATAATCTTTTTTTAATTGCCCAATATCACCAGCAACCGCCATACGCTTGCCCATCATTTCAATTAACTGATGGTCTATAACATCAATCTGTGTTCTTAGTGTATTAATTTTATTTTTATACTCGGTAGCTTCTCCTATTTCTTTACGGATTTTTAAATCCTTAGTTAATTGTATTAACGCTTTTGGTGTAATTTGCTGCGCCGCATCACTCCACGCATCGTCGGGGTTGTGATGTGTTTCTATCATAAAACCATCATAGTTTAAATCTAAAGCCGTTTGGCATAAATTTGTAATGATATCTCTTCGACCTGCAATATGCGATGGGTCTAAAATTAAAGGCAAGTCTGGAAAACGATTTTGCAATTCTATTGCAATTTGCCATTCTGGGTTATTTCTATAACGTGTTTTTTCGTACGTAGAAAACCCTCTGTGTATAACTCCCAAATTTTTAATACCGTTAGTGTAAAATCGCTCAACCGCACCTAGCCATAGTGCTAAATCTGGATTTACAGGGTTTTTTATTAGTACTGTTTTCTGTGTACCTTGCAGCGCATTTGCTATGTCTTGAACAATAAATGGGCTTACTGTTGTTCGGGCTCCAATCCAAAGGATATCCACATTGTGTTTTAGGGCTAATTCTACATGGTTTGCATTGGCAACTTCTGTTGTTGTCATCATGCCAGTTTCCTCTTTTGCTTTTTCAAGCCATTTTAAACCTAAAGCTCCAACACCTTCAAAATTTCCTGGTCGTGTTCTTGGTTTCCAAATGCCAGCTCTAAAAACTGTAGCATCGCTATTTTTTAGTTGGTGTGCTATTTTTAATACTTGCGTTTCTGTCTCAGCACTGCATGGGCCAGCAATTACTAAAGGATGGTTTAAGTTAAATGTGTCTAGCCAAGTTCTAAGTTCTTTTTTGTTCTCCATCGTTTCTTTTTCTAATTTTTTATTAAATAGCTCGCAGAATATATTTTTTTGAGATGTTTTGTTTTGAATTTCGTTTTATGATATACCGTTGAGGATCGCTCTTATGCGATTTGCGGATTGCATTTCGTTAAAAATAGCATTATAATCCTCATTTTCCATTAAAGTTTTAAAATGCTTTAAGTTATTAATATATTCATTTAAAGTTTCAATAACGTTGGTTTTGTTTTGTTCAAAAATGGGGGTCCACATGGCTGGCGAACTTTTTGCCAAACGCACCGTACTTTCAAACCCTGAACCTGCCATATCAAAAATATTGTGCTCGTTTTTTTCTTTCTCAATTACGGTTTTTCCCAACATAAAAGCGCTTATGTGAGATAGATGCGATACGTAAGCAATATGTTTGTCGTGTGCTTTTGGGGTCATGTAGCGCAAACGCATTCCTAAAGTCGAGAATAATTGCAAGGCTTTTTCTTGAAGCTTTAAAGCGGTATCTTCGATTTCGCAAATAATAGTTGTTTTATTTTGAAACAAATGTTGTGTGGCTGCACTTGGCCCCGAAAACTCTGTACCTGCAATTGGGTGTGCTGCTAAATAATTTTTTCGCTTAGGATGGTTTTTAACTGCTAAACAAATAGCTTCTTTAGTTGAGCCAGCATCAAAAACAATGGTGTTATCTGATACGGTATTTAAAACCTTGGGTAAAATGTGTAGTGTTGCATCTACCGGAATGGCTAAAATTACGACTTCGGCTTTGTTTAAATGTTCAATTTTAGCCTCCTTGTTTATAACTCCCAATTGTAGAGCTTCTTCTATATGTGCTTTATTGGTGTCTATGCCGTAAATAGTACAGTTTGGATAGTGGTTTTTTAGTGCCAAGGCAAAACTTCCTCCAATTAATCCTGTTCCTATAATGTATATATTTTTCATAATTGCTTTATTGGTCTCAAACTTAGTTAAAACTATGAACTTTAGTGCATCTCGCGTTAGCTTCTAAAAAAATTTTGAGACGGATTTCACGAATTTATGGTGTAATCTATTTGTCATTTCACGAAGCAGATTTTTAGTTTTCTGTTTTAAATAAAGAAAA
>JBMYXP010000093.1:0-8128 GCA_049608525.1 Winogradskyella sp. | reverse complement strand
GAACTTTAGGAACTTTTAAAAACTTTACAACTCAATAGCATGGCTAAAGTAAAAACAACTTTTTTTTGTCAAAATTGCGGTTCGCAATATGCCAAATGGCAAGGACAATGCACATCTTGTAAAGCATGGAATACGATAGCAGAGGAAGTGATTCAAAAACCCGAAAAAAGCGATTGGAAAACACCAACTTCTACTACAAAACGCGTATCAAAACCTTTATTAGTTAATGACATTGACAATTCACAAGAAGCACGTTTAAATCTACAAGATGGCGAATTTAATCGTGTACTCGGTGGCGGCATGGTTGCTGGCTCGTTAACACTCTTGGGTGGCGAACCAGGTATTGGCAAGAGTACACTTTTACTTCAAATTGCATTAAAACTAAAGTATAAAACGCTTTATGTATCTGGTGAAGAAAGCCAAAAACAGATAAAAATGCGTGCCGAACGTATTAATCCTACTAGTATTAATTGCTATATCTTAACCGAAACAAAAACTCAAAATATCTTTAAACAAATTGAAGCATTAGAGCCAGATATTGTCGTTATAGATTCCATACAAACCTTACATAGCGATTATATAGAATCTTCGGCAGGGAGTATTTCTCAAGTTAAAGAATGTACAACCGAGCTTATAAAATTTGCAAAAGAAACCTCTACACCTGTACTTTTAATTGGGCATATTACCAAAGATGGGCACATAGCTGGCCCAAAAATATTAGAACACATGGTAGATACGGTTTTACAGTTTGAAGGAGACCGAAACCATGTTTTCCGTATTCTTAGAGCCAATAAAAATAGATTTGGTTCTACTAACGAACTCGGTATCTACGAAATGCAAGGCTCTGGATTGCGAGAGGTATCTAACCCATCGGAATTATTAATTTCAGAAAAAGATGGCGAATTATCTGGCAACGCAATTGCGGCAACCATTGAAGGTTTACGTCCGTTAATGATAGAAGTGCAAGCGTTGGTAAGCACAGCAGTTTATGGCACACCTCAACGTTCTGCAACTGGTTTTAATGCCAAACGTTTAAACATGTTATTGGCCGTTTTAGAAAAACGTGCAGGCTTCCGTTTGGGCGCAAAAGATGTGTTTTTAAATATTACAGGTGGCATTACCGTAGATGATCCAGCTATAGATTTGGCGGTTGTGGCTTCTATTTTGTCATCTAACGAAGATGTGGCTTTACCTAGTGATTATTGTTTTGCAGCAGAAGTAGGTCTGTCTGGCGAAATACGACCAGTACAACGTGTAGAACAACGTATTTTAGAGGCCGAAAAACTTGGATTTTCAACTATTTTTATTTCAAAATATAACAAAATAGCATTAAAAAACACCGCAATAAAAATTCAACGTATTTCTAAAATTGAAGATTTGGTTGGTTTTTTAGTTTGAATGTTCTTCAAAATAACTTTTAAAAGCATAACACACAATTGGAAGGCAGCAAAGAAGCACTTATAGAATTGGCGAATTACAAAATGCCATTTGGTAAATATAAAGACCAATACTTAGTGGATATCCCTGAGTATTATTACACGTGGTTTAGGCAAAAAGGATTTCCTGAAGGTAAATTAGGACGTATGATGACTGAGATGTACGCTATTAAAATGAATGGACTTGAAGAATTGATTTATACTATTAAGAAAAATTTCAAAAAATAAAAATTACGATTTATTAACCTAGTAATAAGCAAGTTAACCACTCAAATTATTCGGTTTTGTTAAATAACTGCCATAGTAACATTGCTAATATTGCTCCTAAAGTTGGTGCTGTTATATAAACCCAAAGTGCCTTAAAATTACCAGACACAATTGCAGGCGCTAAACTTCTTGCAAAATTAAATGAACCACCAGAAATTGGGCCAGCAAATAGAATAATTGCTGTAACTGTTAACCCTATTATAAGACCCGCTATATTAGACAACTCTTGTTTTGATGTAACTCCTAAAATAGTAAGCATTAAAAAGAACGTTAATACAAATTCTAATATAAATGATTGCAAAATACTACCAGACGGCATTGTTGCACCGAGTGTTAAGCTATTAGGGAAAATAAACTTTAGCAATACACTTGCAAAAATAGCTCCCAAAATTTGAGCTATACTATAGAATGATGCTTCTCGTTTTGAAATTAATTTTCCGGTTAGTAAAGCGATAGTTACCGATGGGTTAATGTGTGCTCCCGATAGGTTACCAAAAACATAAATAATAGCAGTAACTATTAGCCCAAAAACAAAAGCAATTCCTATTAAACCTACACTACCGCTAGTGTGTTCATTTACAATTATTGCGCCTGTACCACAAAATACTAAAGCAAACGTTCCAATAAATTCAGCAATATATTTTTTCATAATTATTTGATAAAAAAAAGAGGATAATTTGTTTTAATTATCCTCTTTACATTAATTAGTATGTTATTAGATTGCTGATGCTCCTGCTTCTGCAACAGTATGGTCGTTTTCAACCGAACTTCCGCTTACTCCAATTGCTCCAATAATTTCGCCATTTGCGTTTTTAATTGGTACACCACCTGGAAAAGTAATTAACCCATTATTAGAATGTTCTATATTAAACAATGGCTGTCCTGGTTGAGATAACTCACCTATAACACCTGTATTCATGTCAAAAAAACGAGCTGTTTTTGCTTTTTTAATTGAAATGTCAAGTGAGCCTAACCAAGCACCGTCCATTCTACCAAATGCGACTAAATTGGCTCCAGCATCTACAACTGCAATATTCATTTTTGTATCTATTGCTGTAGATTTTTGTTTTGCTGCTACGATTGCTTTTTCTGCTTGTGCTAATGTAATATTCATAATTTTTAGGTTTTAGTATTGTTATTATTACGATGCAAATCTACAATGAGTGCGTTGTTTATAAATTACTAAAACAGGTCATTTACTTATGAAAAAAGGTCAAATATAGACATGAGTCTCTAATAAAAACCTACGAAGTTAATTCACTTGGATTAAAGCCGAATTTGTTTTTAAAGGCAATACTAAAGTTTGAAAGATTGTTGTAACCAAAATCTAAATAGATGTCTGATGGTTTTAAGTGGTTTTGCTCTAAAGTCTCTTTTGCTTTTAAGAGTCGTTTATCTTGAAGCCATTTTCCTGGAGACGTATTATATGCTTTTACAAAATGACGCTTAAACGTTGATAAACTCATATTACATAAAAAAGCAATTTCTTCTAATTTTAAATTAGAATGTATTTTACTTTCCACAATTTTTTTAAACGGAGCGGTTTCTTTAATTATTAAAGACTGGAGATAGAGCTCAAAACGCTTTCCATATTTTTGCAATAGATAAAGCATTAACTCTTCAAATTTTACAGAAAGTAAGTTTTCCATAAAAGCTATTGGTGCTTGGCTAATTGTAGATAATGAATTTAAGTAAGAGGTGATATAATTATCATTTCTAATAATAAAATACGGTATATCACCTGTTGCTACCTTAGTAGTTTTAGAGTGTTTTTCTAAAAATTCTTTTAGTTTTTCTTCAGAAAAAAAGAAGAGCTTACAATAATATACTGCTTCAGAATCTAGCAACTCTGTCCACAACCAGTTTCCTTTTTTTAGTAATAACGATTGGTCTTTATTTACGGCAACAGATGTGCCTGCAAAATGTACTTGCTTTTTACCAACTTGTAAAAAACTAAACATATTCATTCCTAAATTTACTTTACTTTTTACAACATCATTTGTCATTTTAAAATCATAGACAAATAAATCTGGACTCGCTTTTTTGTCCTTAAAATAAATTTTAGGTATGTTTTCTATTGACATTTAGATTTTTTGTGTGTTTACTAGCTTCGTACGTTTTTGTAGATGCGCTTATTAGATCCGTTAAAACGCTAAACTCCTCTTTTGTTAATTCTCTGTATTTGCCTAGTGGCATATCGAGTTTTATATTCATTATTCTAACACGCTTTAAGGTTTGTACTTCGTAATTTAGATACGCACACATACGGCGAATTTGCCGATTTAATCCTTGTGTTAAAATAATACTAAATGTAAACTTATCTATCTTTTTAACCACGCAAGTTTTGGTCTGTTTCCCTAAATCTTTGAGATAAATACCACCAGACATTCGCTCTAAAAAAGTTTGAGAAATTGGCAAATCTACAGTTACAATGTATTCTTTTTCGTGATTATTACTGGCGCGCAAAATTTTGTTTACAATATCACCATCGTCAGTTAATAAAATTAAACCTTCGCTAGGTTTATCTAAACGCCCAATAGGAAAAATGCGTTTTGGGTAATTGATATAATCTATAATATTGTCTTTTTCTACCCGAGTATCTGTGGTACAAACTATGCCAACAGGTTTATTAAACGCTAAATAAACAAACTCTTGTTTGCGCTCGCCAATAATTTCTCCATCTACTTTTACAACATCTAATGGTGCAACCTTAGTCCCCATTTCTGGCACCACATCATTAATGGTTACCCTACCGGCATCTATTAATCGGTCTGCTGCCCTACGCGAGCAATAACCTGCTTCGCTAAGGTATTTGTTTAAACGTTTTAAATTTTCTGACATGGTGTAAAAATACGATAAAGATTACCCATTTATAAATGCAATAATTTTTGGTGTTAAAGACGCATCTATTAAGCTATGCCCAAAACCCGTCGTTGTAATTAACGCTGCGTTTTTATAGCAATCATTAAAAAGTTGAGCGTCTTTGTAAGGTATTATTCTATCTTTTTTATCGTGAATAATTAACCCTTTAGCATTGATGGTTTTTGTGAAATTTGCAGCAGAAAAATAACTAACAGGTTTTCCAAAATGCTTTAAAACAATATCGTCTAATCCGTTTGAAACTTTAGCATTATAACGCATCATAGATTTGTATCTTGCAAATACACCTTTAAGATCTGCTGGAGCTCCTAATGAAATGAGTTGCTTAACTGATGTTAATTGATGGTTTTCCATACAGAAAATACTAGCCATACCACCAACAGAATGCCCTATTAAAACGTCTGGCAGAAACTCTTTTGAAACTCTATTTATAAATTCTGAATATAATACGGCATTAAATTGTGTACCGCCAGAGCGTCCATGAGCTGGCGCATCTAATGCTACAATATTATAGTTTTGAGCTTTTAAATCTTGCAATACATACCCCCAACGCGATGCGTTACTTTCCCAGCCATGCACTAGCAAAATGGTTTTTCCTTTGCCAGCCCAATGGTAAGTAGCTATGTCTAAACCCTTATGTGTAAGTGTTTTAAAAAGTGCTGTATCTGTAACTACACTTTTATTTTTAATGTACCGTCCTTTTCTTGGTGTGGCAAATAGTTGTAATGCCTTTTTTGCCGCATATTTTGGTGCTACTAAACTTGTAGCGTTTAAAATGTTTCCGATAGATTTTATAACAAAATTACTCATTTGCATCTTCTCTATTAACAGATTCTATAGAAAATGCTGGTGTGCAAATTGCTATATATTCGCACGGCTCGGTAAAGGGATTAGAGTACTGAACTCTAGTACATTTCTCTATTTTTATAGATTGCCCAGCTTTTAAAACAATAGTATCTCCATCTATAATAAATTGTTTTTTACCTTTTATAATGAAGGTGTATTCTTCAAATTCTGGAGTTTGAAATGGTTCTGACCAACCCGCAGGAGCGACCATGTGCGCAATACTAATTTTTGAATCGCCATTTGTAGCCAAACCAAAATGTTCTTTTATAATTTTACCATCATTAGTTGGCACCACAAAAGGTGAATTTTGAATTTTATATTTACTACGCATAGGTATATTTATTGCTTATAAAACGTTTATTTACTGCTCATTAAAACAACACTCTAAACTACCAATGAATAATAAAATATTTAATCTTAGCTTCATCTGGTATTTGAATAGCATCTATAGCCAAATCCATGTTAAGACGCATGCTTGCTGGCAACTCTTCTTTATCTATTGTAAAGGAGGCATTTATTTCATCTACAGAAACCACAACCGAATTGATAAGGTTATCTATTTTTGAAATTTTGTAATTGTCTTTAATAGTCTTAAACGTACTTAGTGTAGAAATGTTTTTTTCTGTTTTATAACGCTCATCTATAATACGAACCGATGATACTACTGATGTAGAATCTAAAGCTTCTTTGGGCGACACATCTAATAATTTAGTGCCGTTTTTCTCAAAAATTTCAATACTATTTATAGCACCTGTAAACTCGTCTCCAGCAATTGATTTTACAATTGAGTCTTTGCTAAAAATAGCTTCTAAATCTTTAACTTGTGTAGAGTCTGTTAGTAAACCAATATTATGTTTTTCTACTAAAAAAGGGTTTGGTGCTTTTGCGCAACTATACGTTATGGCTAATATTATGATAATAATGAGTGTGTTTTTTTTCATTTTTAAATATTTAATTTTTATTGGTCTCAAATTTAGTTAAAACTATGTAGTTTAGTGCATCTTGCTTTAGCTTCTAAAAAATTTTTGACACGGATTACCCAAATTTTTAGGGATTTATGGTGTTATATATTCTTTAGCTATCGAAGCACACTTTTAGTCTGAAAACCTTCACCTTTACTAACCTAGGAGCGGTTTAGCTATTTAGCATAATAGTTTAACGTTCTTCTTTTAATAATCCAAAACAAAGATATAATAGATTAAGCAATTTAAGCTTGTTTGTAGGTTAGAAATCTGTTATTTGGGTTAAATAAATTACACATTTTCAGTTACAGCGATATAAAGCCTAGGTCTAAGTATTTTGAATTTTGGACGTTATAGAAAAATACGTGTTTTTTTACTCTAATACAGTTAACTCTATTATTTGTTTTTTTAATGATATGTCTCATTTTATACAAAGTTATACCAAACACAACTTAAAACGAACGGAATAAAACGTCCTTTATTCCGTTCGTTTTCATTACTAAAAGAAAACTTAATTAAGGCTATACTTCAATTTTATATTTCATTTAATCAACATATAATTCAAATTATTAATAGCTCATTTTAAATAACTTTTGGTATGCTACTAAAATTTAATTTTTGTAAAACTTATAACCGTACAAATCAAAAAATCTCAATGAGGTTAACTAGCCTCATTGAGATTTAAATATTAATTTTTAACTAATCTGAATCAATTATTTAGCCCCTATACATTCTTTTTTTAGAAAGGTAAATCGTCGTGATCTTCTTTGTTTAAATCACTTGCAGGCTCAAAAGCTTCTGTTGGTGGTACAGGTGGCATATTTTGGCTTGGTGCTGCTGCAGCTTGCAAAGCCTCAATTCTCCAACCTTGTATAGAATTAAAATATTTAGTTTCGCCTTGCGGATTCACCCATTCGCGACCTCTTAAATTAATACCTATTTTAACCTGTTGACCAACTTGATAGCTGTTTAGTAAATCTGTTTTGTCTTGGATAAACTCTACCATAATATGCTGCGGATACTGCTCTTCGGTAGTTACAACAACCTCTCTTTTTCTAAATCCATTACTACCAAAGGTTTGTGTTTCTCCAACCAATTTAATACGTCCTTGTACTTCCATTTTGTTTAATCTATAAATTATTTACTACTTGTATTTTATGGCTACGAAAGTAATAACTTCCAAGCACTTTCTACGTCTCCATTACTTAAATAATTTTGCGCACGTTTGTGTTTTTCGGTAACTGTAATATTTTTTATATCTGTATGCTTTTTGTTAAAAATTTTTATATCCATTTCTGTTGGCAAAGCTTCTACATTTGCTAACATACCGAGATTATTACCATTTAATATAGTGCTATTTTTTACGTGTATTGGCATGGCATCTACACCAATACCCAGAGTTTGTAAAGGTTTTGGGATTTCAAAAAAACCTTCTTTTGCTCTACTATAATAACTACCTCCAGCTCTAGCTACTAAATCTAAAGCCTTTTGGTTTACAGAATTATCTGCATTTAAAACGGTCTCTGAAATATGAAGTTTTACCACTTCGCAAATCACCAAATTACCCGCACCACCTTCGGTGCCTAAACTAATAATGTCGTTCACCTTACACTCTAGTTGTATAGGTGATTCTGCAACTCTAAAAGGCTTAACTTTTTCGGAAGGCAACATGGTTAATCCTGCTTTTTCAAACTCATTTACACCTTCTGCATAATCTGTGCTAGATAAAGACATTTG
>JBMYXP010000092.1:0-8155 GCA_049608525.1 Winogradskyella sp. | reverse complement strand
AAACCTAACAAAGAGAAAAAATGGAAGCAAAGAAGAAAAAAAGCGCAATTAAAACAGTTATTACAGTAGCAATAGTAGTAATTTCCGTAAATGTAGGTACAAAATTATTTAACTCAAAAAAAGAACTCACTTTTAGTAATGAAAATAGTATTGCAGAACGAGCAGCAATTATGAATAAAGATTGCCCGTTTACTTTTGATGTAAATCTAAGGCTTGATAGTGTTTCTTCTCCAAAAAAAACTATTTTAAGACAAAATTACACGTTACTAAATAACAACACATCGGATATAGATATTGTAACTTTTCAAGACATATTAAAACCTAGATTTAAGAAAAATTTGAAGAGCCAAAATCAAGTGGCCTATTTTAAAACACATAATGCAGAATTAGTCTATAGATTTTATGATAAAGACAAAGATTTTATAACAGAAATTGTTCTGAAACCAAATGAATATTAACACCAATTACAACGTAAAATAAGCCCTATAATTCGTTTCTATTTCGCTCACATTTCAATATAAAATAAAACCGCAAAACACCACACCATCTAACTTTCCAACTTTCTAACTATCTAACTTTCCAACTATCTAAAAATCTAACCAATCCAACCAATCCAACCAATCCAACCAATCTAAAAAATCCAACCCATCTAACCAACCCAAAATTGCAGCTCACACACCAAAATACCAACTTCAAAAAACAAAAATTTCCAATCACATTAGTCTGCGATAACATTAGTAATGCGCCAAATATTGGGAGTTTATTTAGAACCGCAGATACGTTTGGTATTGAAAAACTTATTTTTTGTGGAGATGCGGTATCTTTAGGAAAACGCATGTCAAAAACATCTAGATCAACAGAAAAGTATGTTAATTACCAACTAAATCAGTGTATAGAAACTGTGGTTTCAAATTTAAAAGCTTCAAACTATATGCTTTTAGCGATAGAAATTACAGAAGCTAGCCTGCCTTTGCGTACATTTCAAATTAAAACAGAACAACCCATTGCACTAATTATTGGTAATGAAAATTTTGGTGTTTCTGCCTCAATTTTAAAACAATGCCACACAACATTACATATTAATATGTATGGAAATAATAGTAGTATGAATGTGGTACAAGCAGCGAGCATTGCACTTTATGAACTTACAAAACAGCTTAAGGGTTAATTTTAAAGTTAAAACGCTGTAATCTTTTAAGGTTTTAAAAACCTTGTAGGTATAAATTTTATAGAATATATTTACTCCATGAAATCAAAAACTTTATCAAACGGTATTTTAAGAGCTTTAGGCATAATATTAGCCATTGTTTTGGTCTTGTTTTTTTTGTACAAAATTCAATCTGTAATAGTATATATAGCAGTTGCCGCAGTTATATCGTTAATTGGCAGACCCATTGTTTTATTTTTAAATAAAAAACTAAAATTTAACAGTACAATTGCCGTCGTTGCAACTATGGCACTTCTTATAGGTTTGTTGGTAGGTTTGGTGAGTATGTTTATTCCTTTAGTGGCAGAGCAAGGCCATAACTTAGCGTTATTAGACATAAAACAATTGCAACTAAACATAGAAAATCTGTATGTAGAAGTGGTTAATTATTTTGAATTTAATACTATAAACGTACAACAATCCATTAAAGATTCTGGTATGTTATCTCAGTTAGATTTCTCAGTTATTCCTAACTTTTTAAACCGTTTTATAAGCGGATTAGGTAACTTTAGTATTGGCTTATTCTCGGTATTATTTATTTCATTTTTCTTCTTAAAAGACAGCAAATTATTTGAAGATGGCATTATGACCTTTATACCAAAAGGTAACGAAACTCGCTCTAAGCGTTCCTTTGCTAAAATTAAAGATTTGTTATCGCGTTATTTTGTTGGTCTTGTTTTTCAAATTGTAATTCTGTTTGTAATATATACCATTGTATTACTCATTTTTGGTATTAAAAATGCAATTGTTATCGCTTTTTTGTGCGCTTTGCTAAACCTTGTACCTTACGTTGGGCCTTTGGTTAGTGGGTTTTTAATGCTTTTATTGAGCATGTCTAGCAATTTAGGAGAAAGTTTTAGCGACGTCATTTTACCAAAAACTACGTATGTAATGATTGGTTTTATACTTGCTCAATTAGTAGATAATTTTTTTAGTCAACCTTTTATTTTTTCAAAAAGTGTAAAATCGCATCCGTTAGAAATTTTTTTAATCATTATTATTTCGGGCATTTTATTTGGTGTTGTAGGCATGATTGTAGCAATACCAGCATATACGGCAATAAAAGTTATACTTAAAGAGTTTTTATCTGAATACAAATTGGTAAGCAAGCTCACAAAAGATATGTAATTTTAGTTTGAATAAAACAATTCTAAATACTGAAATTCAATATTTTATTGATACCAATCTCAATGCAGACACCTCTAGCCTATTGTTAAAAGGTATTCATTTTGAAGGTGTAGATGCCAAAGCAATTATAGAACAAATTGAAGCCAAAAAACGAAGCCAAAAAAAATTACCTACCTGGTTTGCAGCAAAAAATATCTATTTTCCTAATAAATTAAACATTGAGCAAACATCATCTGAGGTAACTGCAAAATATAAAGCTAATCTCGTTGCGGGCAAAAACCTAATTGATCTTACTGGCGGATTTGGTGTAGATGCCTATTATTTTTCGAAACAAATTAATGACGTTAGCCATTGCGAAATTAACACCAAACTCTCAGAAATAGTAACACATAATTACGCTGCGTTAAAAACAACTATTAAATGTTTTAATGAAAGTGGCATTACTGTTTTAAAACGTACAAAAACACCATTAGATTGGATCTATTTAGACCCATCACGACGAGACAATAGCAAACAAAAAGTGTTTTTATTATCAGATTGTGTACCCAATGTAAAAACGTTTCAGGAGTTATTTTTAAACTCTGCAAAACAAGTAATGATAAAAACATCTCCATTGCTAGATATCACAGCAACATTAAATGATATACAGCATGTAAAAGAGATACATAGCGTTGCCGTTAATAACGAAGTAAAAGAATTAGTATGGATTTTAGAACGAAATTACACCGGTGGTGTTACTATTAAAACCATAAACATTTTAAAAAAAAGCACTCAAAATTTTGAATTCAAACTGCAAAACGAAACCTCTGCTTTAGTCAATTATTCTAAACCACTCGCTTATTTATATGAGCCAAATGCCGCAATATTAAAAGCAGGAGCATTTAATTCGGTAAGTGAAATTCTAAACATTAATAAACTACACAAACATTCGCATTTATACACATCTCAATATCTATTAGATTTCCCTGGGAGACGCTTTAAAATTGAAAATCAATTACCTTTCAATAAAAAAATATTTGCCAAACTTAAGCTTACAAAAGCCAATGTTACAACACGTCATTTTCCGTTGTCGGTTACTACCATTCGTAAAAAACTAAAAATAAAAGATGGTGGAGACACCTATTTATTTTTTACAACAAACAAAAATGACGAAAAACGTATTTTAGTATGTTCTAAAGTTTAAAAAAAATACTTTTGCACATCGCAAAAATAGGTTTCATTTTTTTCTATTCATACCAATTATTATTTAATACACATTAATTAAACTCATAACTTCGCTAGCATTATGTGGATGTACCTTGGTCTTTTAGCAGCATTATTTTTAGGCTTGCATAATTTATGTAAAAAACATGCAGTACAAGGCAATGAGATTTTTCCTGTACTTTTTGGCACACTTTTTTCAGGGTTTTTATTGCTACTTCCTGTATATATTGGTTCTGTATTTAATGCAGATTACATGATTAAAATACAATTTTATATTGCTAATATTTCTTGGAAAACACATGGTTTTATAGCTATAAAATCTGCAATAATGGCATCGTCTTGGCTATTAGCATACCAGGCACTAAAACATTTACCTATTACTATTGTAACACCAATACGCTCTGCTGGTCCTTTTTTTACCTTTATCGGTGCTATTTTAATTTATAAAGAACAACCTAATTTTTTACAATGGATTGGTTTTTTACTTATCATTGGTTCTGTTTTTATATATTCTAAAATTGGTAAAAAAGAAGGCATCAACTTTAAACGCAATAAATGGATTTTTGCTATTATTGGTGCTACATTTTTAGGATCTACTAGTGGTTTGTATGATAAATTTTTAATTCAGAGTTTAGAATTAAATCCACAAACTTTACAATTTTGGTTTTGCTTTTATACCGTTCTTATTTTACTCTTTATTTTAGCGTTTACTTGGTTGCCTTATAAAGAAAAGCGAAAGGCTTTTAAGTGGCGCTGGTCAATTATTGCCGTTGGTATTCTATTAGTAGCTGCAGATTACTTCTATTTTAAAGCCTTACAAGATCCTAATGCTTTAATTATGTTATTATCTGCCATAAAACGAAGTCAAATTTTAATTGCCGTCGTTGTTGGTGGTTTGGTTTTTAAAGAAAAAAATAAGCGTAAAAAATTAATACCTCTATTTGGTATTATGCTTGGCGTATTTTTAATTTTGTATGCTTAAACTAGTATAGATTACATTGTAATTTCTCTAAATGTAATCCCCAAAGCGGTCTGTATATCAATAACTTTTTGCATTTCCCCAGGAATTATTAAAGCAATAGATTCTCCTGTTTTACCCGCACGAGCGGTTCGTCCGCTTCTATGTGTATAATATTCTAATTGGTCTGGTAATTGGTGATGCAGCACAAAGGCTAAGCTATTAACATCTATACCTCTTGCAGATACATCTGTAGAAATTAAAACTTGTAAGCTTTCATTTTTAAAAGCACGCATTACCTTATCGCGTTCTTTTTGTTGCATATCGCCTTCTAAAGCACCAACGGCAAAACCTTCGTGTTGTAATTGCTGTGCTAGTTTTTTTGTTCCTGCTTTTGTTCTACAAAAAATAATACCACGTTCATCTTGGCGTTTTTCTAAAATACGTATTAGCATATTTGTTTTATCAGCAATTTGGGTATGTATAAAATGATGCGATATATTTTCGTTTACCAACCCGTTTGCATTCACTTCTACCCTAACGGCATCTGGTGACATGTAAGTTTTAACAATTGTTTTTATTTCTTGTGGCATAGTTGCAGAAAACAACCAAGTGTTGCGACTTTTAGTATTGTACTTTAATATTTTATTTAAGTCGTCTTTAAAACCCATGCTTAGCATTTCGTCTGCTTCATCTAAAACTAATAGTTTTACATTAGAAATATCTACAGCACCACGTTCTACTAAATCGAGCAAACGACCTGGTGTTGCTACCACAACATGTGTTGTTCTGGTTAAGTTTCTAATCTGTTTATCCATTTTTTCGCCACCATAAACACCTTCTACAAAAACTTGTTTATCGCTATACTTTGTAAACTTAAAAAGTTGCTTTTTTATCTGCTGAACCAACTCACGCGTTGGTGCAATAATAAGTGCTTGCACTTCTGAAATAGTTGTGTCTATAGCATGCAATACAGGTAAACCAAATGCCGCAGTTTTACCAGTACCCGTTTGAGCTAAACCTATTAAATCGGTTTTAGATTTTAAAAGCGTTGGTATTACGGTTTCTTGTATTTCTGTTGGGTTAACAATATTAATTTCTTTTAATGCTTTTATGTAAGATTTTTTTATCCCTAAATCTGCGAATGTTTTCATAAGTATGTTATTGTGGTGTAAAGATAATTTAAATGAAGTTGAACTTGATGTTGAAATAGAAGTTGAAATCGAATGTTACTTTAAATTCATGTTTTTTATTAAATTTTCAGCTTCAAATTCTAATTCAAATTCAATCTACCAACTTATTGGTCTATAATCTTTTAAAAATTTACCAGACCAATGCTTACCAGTATTAATGCCATCAAAAAGTGGATCCATAACCCTAGCAGCTCCATCTACAATATCTAATGGTGGCTGAAAATCGTGTAACTCTTGTTTGCGTTTTGCTAATTCTGCGGGGTCTTCGTCTGTAACCCAACCTGTATCTACGGCATTCATATAAATACCTTCTTTTGCTAAACTACCAGCTGCAGTATGTGTTAACATATTTAAAGCCGCTTTTGCCATGTTGGTATGCGGATGGCGATCTTCTTTAAAAAACGAATGAAATTTTCCTTCCATAGCAGAGACGTTAATAATATGTTTTTTTCCTGTTTGGTCTTTTTTCATAACCTCAGACAAACGGTTGCATAATACAAAAGGTGCAACAGAATTTACCAACTGCACTTCAATCATTTCAGTAGTTTCAATTTCACCGAGTTTTAATCTCCAACTATTGGTTTTTCTTAAATCAACTTGTTGCAAATCGGCATCGAGTTCTCCTTCTGGAAAAACCTCTTGTGCCACTAATGTATTATCAAAACTATACGGAATTTGAGATAATTTTGCAGACGAGCGCAAACCAATACCAGGTTCTGGGCCGTGCCACGTTACAGGCATATTTTTAGTAGATGAAGCACTAGATGTGAGTTGCGTTAACTCATCTAAACATTCTGCATGATCGTTTAGCAAATCTTTTGCAAACTTTGGTAACGAGGCAATTGGTCGTTCTTCGTTTGGCATTAAATGGCTGTAAAAACCAGCTGGTCGTCTTACCGTTTGCGCCGCATTATTAATAAGAATATCAAGCTTTTTGTATCGTTGTTCTATAAAATTACAGAAAATTTCAACACTCGGAATATGTCTTAAATCTAAACCATGAATTTTTAAACGATGTCCCCATTCTGTAAAATCGTCTTCTTTAGAAAATCGTAAAGCAGAATCTACAGGAAAACGCGTCGTTGCAATAACAGTTGCACCACCACGTAATAGCATTAATGTAATATGATAACCTATTTTTAATCTTGAACCTGTAATAACGGCAACTTGCCCTTTTACATCTGCAGTTTGAAAACGCTTAGCATAATTAAAATCGCCACACTCTGTACACATGGTATCATAAAAGTGATGCAATTTTGTAAATAATGTTTTACAAACGTAACAGTTTCTTGGAGATTCTAATTTTAGCTGCGCTTTAGCTTTTAAATCTGCTTCTGGCAACAATTTAGGTGCAACAAAAATGTGTGCTTCTCGTGCACTTCTAATACCTGTTTCTTTTCTCGCATTTTTATCGCGAGCTGCTTGCTTTCGCTTTGCTGCTTTTTTAGCATCTTTTTTTCGACGCGAAAATTCTTCTCTACTTGGGCGCGATAATTGCCCTGAGGCTTTTATTAAAGCCGTACGTTGTGGTTTTGGAATTTCAAAAATTTGATTGGTATCTGCAACTAAACGCTCTAAAATGGAAATACATTTTTCTATGTCTTCTGCTGAAATATCTTTAGATTGGTCTGTTTTATCGTTGCTCATAAATTTTATAAAATGCCCACTACTCTATTTTTATGCCTCTTGCAATTCTTTTTTAGACTTTCTATATAAGTAAGAATTAAAAATGCTTCGCCTTGCAAATCGCATTTGTTTATCTGAATTTACAAATTTAATAAAAACCCCTTTTGGTACACCAAAATATTCGTAAGTACTGCCATCTTGAAACGTAATTTCTAAAAGTAATCCTTTGTGCTGAAAATCTAAAATAATAGAATTTGTAATGGTATGTGTGTATTCTTCTAAGTTTGCAGCCTTAGTTTCGGGCGCAATACTTACCAAAAAATGATACGCATCAATTACCTTTCTACTCATCAGTTCTGCTTCTTCTTGTTTTTCGTCTCCAGCTTGAAATTTATCTGGGTGCCATTCTTTTACTAAATTTCTGTACGTTTTTTTTAATACTTTTAAATCGATGGCTCCTTCAACAGAAAATAAGGTTTTATAGGCTTTTATTCGCTTCATTATTAATCTTTAAATTAAGGCGCGAAACTACTTCTTTTTAATGGAATTAGTTTTGAATTTTTTGAATAAAAATGAGTATCAATATTAACAAGAATTATCTATTGCATTTTTGCATTCAAAATACGCAATTATGCCAATTATTATTAAAAATGAGTAATAAATAATTTTGAATGCTATGACTTACTTTGAAGCGCAGTTGGCTATAAAACCCAGAGTGGTATTACAAACCTAACGTTGTACCCAATTAAAAGATTCCGTTTCATTACATATTTAAGTTAAATGACTGTATCTTTGATAGTATCAAATGATAGTATCACAAATGAAACCACCTTACGAAAT
>JBMYXP010000091.1:0-8172 GCA_049608525.1 Winogradskyella sp. | reverse complement strand
AAAGCCAATACAGAAAAGTTGTATTGGCTTTTTTTTTAATGCAGAAATGGTGTAAATCAAACAAGCAGAATAAAAGGTGGTAATGTTCTTAATAATTAACTTGAAAAACCCAAACAATACCCTATTTTTGCAAAATTAAAAATTGTCTTAAAATTATTTTATGTCTATAGAATCAGCTATAATAGAAGAAAATGTAAACGAAAAAAATCTATACGATTACCAAGTTAAAGATCTTAATCGCATTTTTGATGTGATACGAGAAGAGTCGGGAAATTTTAATCTACTTTACCAATTACCAACAGGTGGAGGAAAAACGGTTATATTTTCTGAAATTGTAAGACGCTTTATAGAAAATCACAACAAAAAAGTAGTTATACTCACACACCGTGTAGAGCTTTGTAAGCAAACCTCTAATGTACTTTCTGGCTTTAATGTTAAAAATAAGGTGATAGATAGTAAGGTAAAAACATTACCAGACCAAGACGACTATCAATGTTTTGTTGCAATGGTAGAAACCTTAAACAACCGTTTGTCTGATGAGGATTTTAAACTCAAAGATATTGGGTTGGTAATTATTGATGAGGCGCATTATAATTCTTTCATAAAATTGTTTAAGTTTTTTGATAACTGTTTTATACTTGGAGTTACAGCAACACCGTTGAGTAGTAATATTAAACTACCAATGAAAAATAATTACAACAAACTCATTGTAGGAGATGATATTTTAACGCTAATAAAAAATGGCTTTTTAGCTCACGCAGAAGCTTATAATTATGATGTAGGTTTAACGAGTCTAAAAGTTGGTATTAATGGAGATTATACCGTAAAATCCTCTGAAGCGTTATACACCAATAGCACAATGCAAACCAAGCTTTTGCATGCTTACGAAGAACTCTCTAAAGGAAAAAAAACACTGATATTTAATAACGGAATTTACACCTCTAAGGAAGTTTATTACACCTTTAAAAAAGCAGGTTATAATGTACAACATTTAGATAATACAATAAGCAAGCAAGAGCGAAAAGACATTTTGCAATGGTTTAAAAACACACCAGATGCCATATTAACCTCAGTAAGTATTTTAACCACAGGTTTTGATGAACCTTCGGTAGAATCTATAATTTTAAATAGAGCTACCCGATCGCTAACCCTGTATTTTCAAATGATTGGTCGTGGAAGTCGTATTTATAAAGACAGAAAAACATTTAAGGTTATAGACTTAGGTAATAACATAGCACGTTTTGGACCTTGGGAACAACCCGTAGATTGGCAACATATATTTAAAAACCCAGACTTTTACCTAGAAAACATTGTAGATGATGAATCCTTAGAACGCGAGTTTTTGTACAAAATGCCAGACGTGTTAAAAGAAAAATTTAAAGCTTCACAATCATTAGATTTTGATGTAAAAGCAGAGTACAAAAAAGTTCTAAATTCTGGCAAAAAATCTTTTACAGTTATAGAGCTTTCTATTGCGCAACACTCTAGGTTGTGTATAGAAAATAGTGAAGATGTCTATGATGCCAGAGCGTTAATAAAACTATTACAAGACGAAATAGCTTACCGCATAAAACAATACTGTTATTGTATAATGAACAGTACTCATAATTATAAAAAGTGGCTTTTTGAAGAGTATAACCGAAGATTGCGAATTAGTCTTAATGGTAAGTTTTAACATTTTATTGTAAATAGTTGTGTTATAATTCATTTATTTTGAATTTCAAACTAAAAAAATTGGTATTATACCAAAATAGTTTTAAAAGGTTGTATAAATAATTTGAATTATTTTTTGTTCAGATGAAATAGAAAATATAAGCATAGCATTTGCTACGGTTCTATTTTATATTGAAATATGAATGAAAAAGAAACATAATTATATGCGACATTTTAATGCTATTTTGGTATTAGGTACGGTTTTTGAATTAAATCTAATCCGATAATACATAACCTATTTTAAATTGAAAAGCTATAAAATAATATCATTTTTAGTCTGCATTATTAGCAGCTGCACGGTTTTTTCTCAAATAAAGGACAAGGACAATAAAACAATTAGAATACCTGCAGAAATTTCTAAAACCAAAAAAGATTCAACACCATTAATTGTAAAAGTTGCCCCAAAATTAGATAAAAAGGACAATAAATCTGGCAATAAACCAAAAGACGGAATTAAAAAATTTATTATAAAAGATGCTGATCAACCATTTTCGTTAATTGATAATGATGGGTTAAAAAGCCCAAGCGAAATTTTTGAAAAACGTTGGAATAAAGAAGCTGTAAAAGGCGGAATTATAAAAACAATGTCCGATCAATTTCTTGGAGAACACCGTGTAGATACCAAATTTGTAAACATTATTTGTAGAGATCATGAATACCCAGACGGCGATCGAGTAGAAATACAATTAAATGGTTTTACCGTAAAATCTAACCTACTTTTAACAGGTAGTTATAGACGAGTAGAAGTAGATTTAGCAGATGGTAAAAATACAATAGATATTATTGCTTTAAACCAAGGTGAATCGGGGCCAAATACAGCAGAATTTTTAGTGTATGATGATAAAGGCAATCTTATATCCTCAAAAGAATGGAACTTACTCACAGGTGTAAAAGCAACGATAGTATTTATTAATGAAAAAGTAGTTATTAAAGAAAAAACGACTACAAACAAGCAAAACGAAGCTTCTAATAATTAATAGGCAACGCAGCGGCAGGTTTCATGTTATTTAATTCATAATTTCCAATTCTCACTCTAACCAATCGCAATGTGGGTAAGCCAATTTTAGCTGTCATTTTACGGACTTGTCTAAACTTTCCTTCAGTTAAAGTAATAGATAACCACGATGTTTGTCCGTGTCGTTCGTCTCTAACAAAACGTTTAAAAATGTGCGAGGTATCAACTAAAATTTTAGCCTTACAAGGTTTGGTTTGGTAGCTTTTACCATTAACCGAAATTTTAATGCCGCTTTTTAATGTTTCAATATGCTTTAGAGTTACAACACCATCTACCATAACATGGTATTCTTTTTCAATTTTAGCACTTCTTATATGTTGGCTAAATTTTCCATCTGTGGTAAGTAATAATAAACCTTCAGATTTTTCATCTAACCTGCCAATTGCCATAATACCTTCTGGGAATTGTTGCAACTCACCTAAAAGTTTTTTAGACTTTCGCTTATTTTGATGATTAACAAACTGGCTTAAGTAACCATAAGGCTTATAAATCTTATAATGTTGCTGTGTTTTAATGGTATATTGTGTTAAATTTTTAATAACAGAAATTTAATCTGCAAGTAAAAATAACCGAATAACTTTAAATAAGTCAATAAATCTATGGTATATCAAAAAAATGGCATCATATTTGCATTTCAATAACATATAATAAATTAAATTACATTACCATGAGTAAAGGAACAGTAAAATTTTTCAATGATACAAAAGGATTTGGATTTATCACTGAAGAAGGAGTTGAAAAAGACCATTTTGTACACATTTCTGGATTAATAGATGAGATTCGTGAAGGCGATCAAGTTGAATTCGATCTACAAGAAGGTAACAAAGGATTAAACGCAGTAAACGTAAAAGTTATTTAATACATATACTTCAAGTTTTATAAAAGCCCATCAATTTAGTTGATGGGCTTTTTACTTTTGTTGTAACTAGTACTTTGTTTTCAATGTTATTATACCAACACTATTTAATACTTTCATAATTAAATAGGTGATATCTATTTCGTGCCATTTTACACCAAAATTAGCGCTGTTAGCGTTTTTATGATGATTATTATGATAGCCTTCGCCCATCATTAAAAAATCGAAATGAAATAAGTTTTTACTCGTATTATTCATTTTAAAATTTGCATAGCCATAAAGATGCCCAAACCAATTAATAATAGCGCCATGTATTGGAGCCATTAAAAACGTAATTGGTAATAGAAGCCATTGCCATAATTGGGTTGTAAAAAAAGCAAAAAATGTTATATAGGCAAAAATCCATAATACTCTCGAAAACCGAGAACTTGCAAACGCATCAAAACGTTTCCATTGTGGCACATTTTTGGTAAAACGTGCATCTATAACCACACGTTGTTTATTAATATCTTGATAGATGTTTTTTGTTTTCCACATCATTGCAAATAAATTAGGATCGTAAGATGGAGAATGCGGATCTTTTTCTGTATCTGTATAAGCGTGGTGCATACGGTGCATTATGCCATAACCATAAGCGCTTAGGTAGCTAGAACCTTGAAAAACCCATGTTAAAACAAAGGTAAGACGTTCGGTAGTTTTAGACATTCTAAACACTTGATGCGCTGCATAACGATGCAAAAAAAACGATTGAAAAAATAAACCGCCATACCAAAGTACAATTACAAAAATGATGATTACCATATCTTTTTTTTTGCAAAGTTAGTTTGATGCGTATTGCCAAACAATGAACCTAAATCAATTAAATACGCTTTCTAATTCTGCTTAGTGCTTGCGCTGTAACACCAATATAAGAACTTATGTATTTTAAGGGAATAACTTTTATAAGCTCTGGTCGTTCTTTAAATAATTTTAAATAACGCTCTTCTGCAGATAAATTAAGTAAATAGTGCTCGCGTTTAGATTTTAATAAAAAGAGACGTTCTGCGGTAAGTCTGCCAATTAAATTGCCTATTTGGGTTGTTTTGTAAACCGCTTGTAAATCTGTATAAGAAATGCTTAAAAGTGTGGTTTCTGTTAATGTTTGTAGCTGATATGTAGATGGAGTTTGTGTTAAAAAAGAATCGTAAGCACTAATAAATTGATTTTTAAAACTAAAGCCAAAAGTAATTTCTTTTTTAGGATCGTCTTTAGGAATAAATAAGCGTACAACACCTGTTTCAATAAATGAAATGCGGTTTTCTACGTCGTTTAATTTTAAAAAAATTGTTTTTTTAGGAATGATACTTCGTTTTAATTTCGACATAAAAAAATCCCAATCTTGGTCCGATAGGGTTGCAATTTGGTCTAAGTAAGCCTTTATTTGTTTCAAATTTTATGTACTACATTTTAGCTTTGTAAAGATACATAATCAGTCGTTTTTTAAAAAACCATTCTCTATTTTTAGATTAAAATAAATTAAAACTAAGTAAATTTAAAAGTACGTTAACTTTGCGAAAAATCTACATCATGTCAAAATCCTTTTCAGACTTAGGTATTAATTCAAAGATACAACAAAGTTTAGCCGATTTAAAGTTAGCCAAACCAACAGATATACAAGAAAAAGCCATACCAATTATACTCAATAAAAAAGCAGATATTGTTGCTTTATCTAAAACAGGTACAGGGAAAACTGCAGCTTTTGGTTTGCCGCTATTACAATTAATTGATGTTAAAAGCACTAACGTACAAGCTGTTATTTTAGCACCAACACGAGAGCTTGGTCAGCAAATCCATGCTAACTTAATTGCCTTTGCAGCGCATAGTTCAGCTATTTCTATTGCGGTAGTTTGTGGAGGTATGCCTATAAAACCACAAATAGAACGTTTAAAAAAAACCACACATATCGTTATTGCTACACCTGGTCGATTAGTAGATTTAATAAATCGTACGGCTATTAATATTAAGAAGATAAACTATTTTGTTTTAGATGAAGCAGATGAAATGCTAAGTGCATTAAAAACAGATGTAGATGTTATTATAAAAGCGATTCCAAAAACGAAACGTACATTGGTGTTTACAGCTACAATATCTGGTGCTATAAAACAATTAATTCAAAATTACATGTCTAATCAAGTTGTGCATATCGAAGCAGATATGGCAACCCTTGGGCATCAAGGTATTTTACATCAATATATGGTTGTATCTCCAATAGAAAAACTAGATGTTTTACTTCATTTTTTAAATGATAACGTTGGGCAACAAGGTATTATTTTTTGTAAAACAAAAGCAGCCGTTAATAAATTAGCAAAAAACTTAGCCATTAATAAGTTTTCGTCGGGCTCACTTCACGGTAGTTTATCTCAAGGTATTAGAGACCGTATAATGGGGCAGTTTAGAGCTGGGCATATTCAAATTTTAGTCGCAACAGATTTAGCAGCGCGTGGTATAGATGTTAAGGCCATTTCTTATGTTGTTAATTACCATTTGCCAGATACTTATGATGCGTATGTGCATAGAAGTGGTCGTACGGCAAGAGCAGGTGCAACAGGCTTGTCATTAACCATTTTGCAACAAGAAGAGGTGTTTGAGATAGCAGATTTTGAAGCTGAATTAGCTATTTCATTTTCTAAATTAGAAAAGCCTAACGCTGAAAGTATTGCTGAAAACAATGGAATATTATGGGCGAGAAAAATTTTTAAAACCAAACCAAATAGAAATATTTCTGAAGCTTATAAAGCGAAAATAAAAACGATATTTCATCATTTAACAAAAGAAGAATTAGTAGATAAAATAGTTGCTAATTATTTAGAGCAAACACAAAGCTTAGCTTCAAAACCAGAAGCGTCTAAACCAAAGAAAAAGCAAGTATAATGGTAAAACTAATAAAAACCCAAGCCGAGATATTACGCAAATTAAATATTGAGGTCTTAAACCCTATGCAAGAAGAGGCTTTGCAAACCATAACCCATACCCAAAATACAGTTTTGCTTTCTCCAACAGGAACAGGAAAAACATTAGCCTTTGCATTACCATTAATTAACAGTTTAGACCCTAATTGTAAAAACGTACAAGCTTTAATATTGGTACCATCTCGTGAGTTGGCAATACAAATAGAACAAGTAATTAGATCTATGGGGTCTGGTTATAAAGTAAATGCAGTTTATGGAGGTAGAGCACTATCTAAGGATAAAATAGAACTAAAACATGCACCCGCAATTTTAATTGGTACGCCAGGACGCATAGATGATCATTTCTCTAACGCACGTTTTTCTAAAGCCGATATAAAAACACTAATCTTAGATGAGTTTGATAAATCTTTAGAAGTTGGTTTTGAATATGAAATGCGAGGTATTATTAAAGATCTAATAGGCTTAAAAAAACGCATACTAACATCTGCGACGCAAGGAGTTACAATTCCAGAATTTGTGGGGTTAAGTAATCCAAAAGAGATTAATTATTTAGACAATAAAGTTTCTAAACTGGCAATAAAAACGGTTATTTCGCCAGATAAAAGTAAGTTAACAACGTTGTTACAATTGCTTAATCATCTGAGTAACCAACAAGGCATTCTTTTTTGTAATTTAAAAGACAGCATTCAAACCGTGAGCGACTTTCTTAAAAAACATCAAATACCACATGGTTGCTTTAATGGTGGTATGGAGCAAAAGGATAGAGAACGTGCTTTAATAAAATTTAGAAATGGTACTTACCCATTATTAGTCGCTACAGATTTAGCAGCTAGAGGAATTGATGTACCAGAGATGAAATTTATAATACATTACGAATTACCGTTACATAAAGAAGAATTTATACATAGAAACGGACGTACTGCAAGAGTAGCAGCCAAAGGCACTGCTTTTTTACTTAAATGGAAAGACCAACGTTTACCAGATTTTATTGAAACTACTGCGATAGCAGATATTTCTACTCTACCCGTTAAAAAAGAATCGAATTGGAAAACGCTTTTTATTTCTGGTGGCCGAAAAGATAAAATATCTAAAGGTGATATTGTGGGTTTATTTTTTAAACAAGGTAAAATCAATAAAGACCAATTAGGTATTATTGAGCTTAAGCAAGATTGTGCTTTTGTAGCTGTATCTGCAAGTATTGCAACCATTTTAGTTGAAAAAGTAAATAATACCCGTTTAAAAAAGAAAAAAGTACGAGTTACAATTGTTTAATTGTGCCAATTATAAAAAGAAAGGAATTGTTTTAACACTGGTTTCAACTATAGTTAAAATGATGTATTTAGTGCATTTTGCTTAACTTCTAAGTTTTTTTTTGATAAGGAAATTACTAATTTTCATAAATTTGTGATGTAATACCAAAATAGTTTTAAAATAGTATATAACTAATTTGAATTATAGGTTGTTTAAATGAAATAGAACATTAAAGCATTGCCTTAGTTTCGGTTTTATTGGTCTCAAATTTTAGTTAAAACTATGTACTTTAGTGCATCTCGCTTTAGCTTCTAAAAATTTTTTGACACGGATTTCACGAATTTATGGTGTTATCTATTTGTCATTTCACGAAGCAGACTTTTAGTCTG
>JBMYXP010000090.1:0-8491 GCA_049608525.1 Winogradskyella sp. | reverse complement strand
AATTTGCAGTGTTTACAAGCTTTAAAGATAAGTAATTAAATACTGACCTCTAAAAACTATTTTAGTATGCTATAAAATCACTGAAAAAATATTTAAAAAGTAAGAGTATAATACCTCTACAAATCTTCTCAAAATTTACTTCTTTTAGTCAAAGTAGCCTAATAACATAGCGTGGTCTGAATTTATAGTTTTGTGCTTTTTTAATGCTATTGGCTTCAATGATTTTTTTATCCAAATTTGGTCTAACTCTAATAAAGGTAAACCAAAAGGCCATGTCGCAGAAAACCCATTTTGAAACTTTCTCAAAGATTGGTAATTATCTTCATACGTATTAAAATGTACGCTCTCGTAAGGTGTATTAAAATCACCTGCTATAATATCAATGTTATTTAATTCTGCATAACTTATAATTTTATGTAGAGCGTCTTTTCTATTATGAGTAGGTCTTGCATAGACATCTACAATAATTATTTCTAAAGGTTTTTTTTCTGAATGCAATTTGATATGGCAAAACTTAAAGTTGCTCACTTCTTTTACGTATTTAACATAATCAATCTTATGTTTTGATGCCACTATTATACTTCCAGCAAGGCATTTAACATTATAAGATTTTAATTGGCTATAAAAATACGCGCTATCTCTTACATTATGAAAAGCTTCAACAAACAATAATGTTTCTGGCTCTTCAATTTTAATCTTTTGTTTTAAATAATCTAAGTTTTTATTTTTCTCTTCTGCAATATTCCATAACACAATAGAATGTTTACTTTTTATATCAGCAATGTTATAATTAAAATAATAGTTTTTAAACCATAACAGCAGCAGTAAACCTATTAGTAATAAACTACTATATCTAATAATTTTGCTTGAAAAAAATAAAGTACAAATTATGGTTATACCTAATATTAAAATGGGTAGTGGAAACGCATAAAATATAATGCCCGAAACATAAAAATAATCTTTAAACCCAAAATGCACAAGCAGTAAAAAAGCATATCCTATGAATAGATATGCTTTTTGCTTTTTTAAGAATCTAATCATTCGACTATACTAGCTCAACAAACAAACCTTCATCAGTTTTTTCAACCTTTGTTAAGCCATGTTTACCTAAACCTTTTATGCCTTTGTCCCAACCTTTATTACTTAAACCAGATTGCGATTTTAAAACATTTAAATTCATACGTTTTTCAGGTTTTAGTGCTTCTAAAATCGCTTTTTCATTTGCGCTTAAATCCACTTTCTTTTTCTCTGGTCGCATTTGCGGAAAAAACAGTACTTCTTGTATAGATTGGTTATTTGTTAAAAACATAATTAAACGATCCATACCAATACCCATACCAGATGTTGGCGGCATTCCGTATTCTAAAGCACGTAAAAAGTCCTCATCTATAAACTCTGTAGCTTCATCATCTCCTTTTTTAGCCAATTTTAATTGGTGCTCAAAACGCTCTCGTTGGTCTATGGGGTCATTAAGTTCTGAGTAGGCATTTGCAATTTCTTTACCACAAACCATTAACTCAAAACGCTCTGTTAATTCTGGGTTAGATCTGTGTTCTTTACATAACGGACTCATTTCTTTAGGGTAATCTGTTATAAATGTAGGTTGTATATAATTTCCTTCGCATTTCTCTCCAAAGATTTCATCAATTAGCTTGCCTTTACCCATGGTTTCATCTACTTCTATGTGCATGGCTTTTGCGGCAGTTCTAATTTCAGCTTCAGATTTATTATAAATATCAAACCCTGTAAATTCTAAGATAGAATCGCGCATGGTAATACGCTTGTAAGGAGCTTTAAAATTAATTTTGTGCTCACCAAAAGTTGCTTCAGAAGTTCCGTTTACTGCAACAGCACAGTGCTCTAACAATTGCTCACAGAATGCCATCATCCAATTATAATCTTTGTAAGACACATAGATTTCCATGGCCGTAAATTCTGGATTATGGGTTCTATCCATACCTTCATTACGGAAGTTTTTAGAAAACTCATATACACCGTCAAAACCACCAACTATTAATCGTTTTAGGTATAACTCGTTTGCAATTCGCATATACAACGGAATATCTAAACTGTTGTGATGCGTAATAAATGGACGCGCAGCTGCTCCACCAGGAATGGGTTGTAAAATAGGTGTTTCTACCTCAAAATAACCTGCCTCATTAAAAAACTGACGCATGGCATTAAATAATTTTGTACGTTTTACAAAAACGTCTTTTACATGCGGGTTTACAACTAAATCTGCATATCGTTGTCTGTAACGCAACTCTGGGTCTGTAAACGCATCGTAAATTTTGCCATCTTTTTGCTTTGGTATTGGTAATGGTTTTAAAGCTTTACTTAGTAATTTAAAATTTTTAACCATTACTGTTTTTTCACCTACTTGTGTAGTAAAAAGTTCTCCTTCTATACCAATAAAATCTCCTAAATCTAATAGTTTTTTAAAGACATCATTGTACATTGATTTATCATCGCCTATACAAATTTCGTCTCTATTAAAATACACCTGAATACGACCTTCTCCATCTTGCAATTGGGCAAATGAGGCTTTACCTTGTATGTTTATAGCCATTAAACGACCTGCAATGATAACCTGTTTACCTTCAGTAAAATTAGATTTTATCTGTTTAGAGGTATAATTTACAGGATATACATCTGCAGGATATGGGTTTATACCCAAATCTCTTAATTTCTCTAGCTTTTCGCGGCGTACTAATTCTTGTTCTGAAAGTTGCATTGGTGTTTTTTTAGAACTGCAAAATTACACTATTTATAAAAATAGAGAATACCTTTTTACTTAGATTTTAAGGCTTCCATACTTTTAAGTGCTAGCTTGTTTTTAGGGTCTAATTTTAGGGCTTTCTTTAAAGATTTTTTAGCCATTTTGATATGCCCTGTTTTGGCTAGTTTAGTTGACAAGCTTACAAATGTATTTGGCTCATTTGGAAATAATTTGGTATTGAGTTTTAATACTGAAATAGCTTCATTTTGCTTTTCTGTTGTAAATAAAATATAACCATAAGTATTTAACTCGTACATACTTTTTACTTTGCCTTTGTAAGTTCTTAGCAACTGTTTTTTATTTTTCTTTAAGCCTTTTATCCCATTTTTTTGAAGAATGGTATGTACATCAGCAACAATTTGATAGTTAGATTTGTAATTATTATTTGTAATTATTGCCTCAATATCTTTTTCAAAAGTCTGTTTTGGGTGTTCTACAATTCGGTTAATTTCCTTTCCATTTTTATAGAAAATCACAGTCGGTACACGGTGAATGTTTAAACCTGCCTCTTCATGTTGTGGGCTTTGTTTATACATCCCCGTTTTTCTGCTTAGTGCAACATTTTCAAGTTGTGTTAATGGAAAATTACAAGCTTCTAAAACCTTGTACAATCTTGGCACTTCTTTTTTGCTATCTCCACACCAAGTACCCATAAATAATTTTATAGAATAGGTTTTTAATTCTGAAGCTATAGCATTTATAATTGTAATATTTGGCTTGTATTCGTTATAATTTTTTGTAAACCAAGTGTTGTAGTTTTCGCCTTCTAAACCGTTTTTATTTATTTTGCCAAGTAAAAAAGGAGAGTCTCCATCGTCACTAATTTCTTGGTTAAGTGATTGTGCATTAATCTGAAATACAACTAGTAATGCTATAATAATAGTTAAAATGTTCGTTTTCATTTTGATGATTTTTAAGATGATTTATTGTTATTTAATAATAGGTTTGAATACCTATTTTGAAGCCACAATAGTTCCTTTAATTTTAAGGATTTTGTTTCCGCCTTCTGCGTTAGAGATTACAGTTACCGTTTTTGTAAATGCACCAAGTCGTTTGGTGTTATATTTAATGTTTAATTCTCCTGTTTCGCCTGGCAAAATTGGTGTTTTAGAATAACTTGGTACTGTACAACCACAAGTGGTTTTTACCTTAGATATTAATAAAGGTGCATCGCCAGTATTGGTAAACGTAAATAAACGCATACCGTCAGAGTTTTGCATAATAGTGCCATAATCTACAACTTCTGTTTTAAATTTAATAACGGCAATTTTAGTGTCGTATGTGTTAAATTTTGTTGGTGCTGCGTTAAATAAGCTTAGTGCTAAGACTAATAGGATTGAAATGTTAAATGCGCGTTTCATAATTAAAATGTTTTAAATGATTAATACTGAAACAAACATCTAAGAAATTGATGTTAATTATGTAAAAAGAAAGGTTGAAATTGGTACTAGTACCTATATTGAATTTTATAACTATCTAACAAACAATAACTTTACATCATCTCTAGAATTTACATTCAACTTTTTATAAATGTTGTTTGTATGAGATTTTACTGTACTTACACTCAAAAAAAGTGCTTCTGCAATGTCTTTATTGGTTTTATTTTGAAGTAAATGTTCTAAAACCACTTTCTCTTGTTTAGACAACTTAGCTTTTAAATGTTTGGTTTTAGACTGTTTTTGTTTGTAATTACGATATAAAAAAAGTGCATTTACAAAAATTGAAATTGCTAATAGTACATATAGGTAAACATTACGTTTAAAATTAAAACCACCATTTGCAGCTGCCAACATATAACGATCTGCGTTTAACTCATTTATATATTGCTTAGTATATGGTGCATTAGGGTAATTGGTCTCTAAACGTAATTTTAAACTGTCATAAAACGTATTATGCTTTAAATCTTGCACGTAATGATTGTGCAAGTCACTACTTCTATCAGATAAATAAGAATAAATATAAAGCTCTGCAATAGGTTCATTTAAAGTCTCACCAAAATATTGCAAGGTTTTAAACCATTTTTTGTTGTTTAGTTTTCGGTTGGCTTCACTTCTAAATTCTCCATAAGCAAAGCGCATGTCATTTTTAAGCGAATCTATTTTTATAAACGCATTGGCTTTAGGGTTGTTAGACTCTACGGTACAAAATACTTGGTTGCCAAAAGAAAAGGGAAGTTTTAAAGTATCCGTGTTTTTTGCAATAAAAAGTAACGCTTCGCTATCGCTACAATGCCCGTTAAAATGGTTGACGTTTTTTTGCACCTCAGCACATTTATCGACATGGATGCGATAAATACGATTTTCTGCATCGAGCATGTTTCCTTTAAATTCAAAAAAACCTGTTTTGTCTGCTGTAGTTTTTGCGATAATTTGCTCTGCATATATGCCAGACATTTTTCGGTAATCTTCAACAATAGATAAATAAACTGCGTTTTCCCATTCTTTTGGGTTAGTATAACCCGAAAATGAATACTGCGCTTGGCATACAGCCGAAAACGTTAAAAAGATCACTAAAATTTTTAATCGCATAGAACGAAACTACACAAAATTCTTCTTTTAATTTCTCCAAAATAAAAAAAACTGCTTGGCAATTATTAATAAAATGTAACAATTTTAAATAAGTAACGTCATATTGTTACATCAAATCATCAAACAACATTATGAGTATATGGCGCGTTATCCTGTCTATTATTTGTCCTCCTTTAGCTGTTATAGATAAAGGTTGTGGCTCTATTATAATCACATTTTTACTATGGCTTTGCGGCTGGGTACCTGGTGTTATTGCAGCATTGGTTATTTTGAATAATCCTAAGAACTAATGTGTAGTAACCTATAACATCATTTCTCTATTCACTGCTTTGTTAAGTTATTCTTTTTCTTAATTATTGTAAATTTGTAACTTATGAATAAAATAGTACATCTAGAAGATTTAGGAATTAAAGATTTTAAGGAGACTTGGAATTACCAAGAAACCCTTTTTAAATCTATTTTGGATACTAAAATTAAAAACAGAAGAGAAGCCGCAGGTTTAGAAACGGCTAATTATTTTCTGTTTGTTGAGCATCCGCATGTCTATACATTAGGTAAAAGTGGTGATGTATCTAACCTTTTACTTTCTGAAGCACAACTTACCGAAAAAGGGGCAACATTTTATAAAATTAATCGTGGTGGAGATATTACCTATCATGGTCCTGGACAAATTGTAGGTTACCCCATTTTAGATTTAGATAATTTTTTTACCGATATACATAAATACCTGCGTTTTTTAGAAGAAATGATTATACTTACGTTGGCAGAATACAATTTAAAAGCTACAAGAAGCCCAGGCGAAACAGGTGTTTGGTTAGATGTTGGCACACCGTTTGCTCGTAAAATTTGTGCTATGGGAGTTAGAGCTAGTCGCTGGGTAACCATGCACGGTTTTGCATTAAATGTAAATGCCGATTTGGGGTATTTTGATAATATAATTCCTTGCGGTATTAGAGGTAAAGCTGTTACGTCTTTAAATAATGAATTAGGTGTTGCTAAAATTAATGAAGCAGAAGTTAAAAGCAAGCTTTTAAAACATTTTAGCACTTTGTTTGAAGCAAATTTTGCTAAATAATAAAAGCATAAAATTTACCCCAACCAACCATCTCTATCTAAACTTCTGTATTGTATGGCTTCGCTAATGTGCGTTCCTAACACTTTATTTGCATTTTCTAAATCTGCAATAGTCCTTGCTACTTTTAATATTCTGTCGTAAGCTCTCGCAGAAAGATTTAAACGTTCCATTGCAGATTTTAATAGTTGTAATGAAGCTTCATCTAACTTACAAAATTGACGTATTTGCTTGGTACTCATTTGTGCATTATAATGCACATTATCTAAATCTTTAAAACGCAGAGTTTGGCGCTCTCTGGCTTTGGTTACACGTTTTCTAATCTCTACTGACGATTCTCCTTTTCTGTCATCAGCTAATTTTTCAAAAGGTACAGGAGTTACTTCAATATGAATATCTATACGATCTAATAAAGGTCCCGAAATTTTCCCCATATAGCGTTGCATCTCTGCTGGCGATGATGTTACTGGAGCATCTGGATCGTTAAAATACCCACTCGGACTCGGATTCATACTCGCCACTAGCATAAAAGATGATGGATACGTTACCGTAAACTTGGCTCTAGAAATAGTAACTTCTCTATCTTCAAGCGGTTGCCGCATTACTTCTAAAACATCGCGTTTAAATTCGGGTAATTCGTCTAAAAATAAAACCCCATTATGAGATAACGATATTTCCCCAGGTTGCGGATAACTACCGCCACCAACAAGTGCCACATTACTTATAGTGTGGTGCGGACTTCTAAACGGGCGTTGTGCCATTAAACCTGTATGTGCTTTTACTCTACCAACTACCGAGTGTATTTTTGTAGTTTCTAAAGCTTCGTGCAACGTCATTGGAGGTAAAATACTAGGTAGTCGTTTAGCTAACATGGTTTTACCAGAACCTGGTGGTCCAATTAAAATAATATTATGTCCTCCTGCTGCGGCTATTTCCATACAACGCTTTATAGATTCTTGACCTTTTACATCTGAAAAATCGAATTCTGGGAACTCTAAGTTTTTATAAAACTCTTCGCGTGTATTAATTATGGTTTGTTCTAAAGCTTCTCCATTATCAAAATGATTAATAACTTGCGTTATGTTTTCTACACCAAACACTTTTAAATCATCAACTATGGCTGCTTCTTTAGCATTTTGAATTGGCAAAATTATGGCTTTAAAACCTTCTTCTCTTGCCTTTACAGCTATTGGTAACGCACCTTTAAAGGGCTGCAAACTTCCGTCTAAAGAGAGTTCGCCCATTATAAGATAATCGTCTAAATTTTCTGCTTTTATTTGGCCAGATGCTGTTAAAATACCAATAGCTAAAGTAAGATCGTAAGCCGAGCCTTCTTTTCGTAAATCGGCTGGTGCCATATTTATGGTAATTTTTTTACCAGGTATTTTGTACCCATTATTTTGAAGCGCTGCAGCAATACGGTAGTTACTTTCTTTAATGGCATTATCTGGCAAACCCACCAAATGATAACCAACACCTTTATCTACATTAACCTCAACAGTAATGGTAGATGCTTCAACACCAAAAACGGCACTTGCGTATATTTTTTTGAGCATTTAGTTTTGTTTTTTTATAAATCTACAAATTAAATTTCATTCACAAACTCCAAAGCACGTCTCTCATTATAATACACGTTGCCTTTAGCTATAAAACCAACATGCCCACCATATTTAGGCATTTCTAAAAAGAGGTTTGGGTTTTGTTTGGCTGCTTTTACGGGGTAACATTCTGGAGACAAAAACGAATCATTAAGCGCATTTATAAGTAATGTTGGTACTTTAATATGCGGCAAAAAGGGCAAACTACTTGCCTTTTTATAATATTCAAAAGCATCTTTAAAACCATGTGCTTTTGAGGTGTAAACGTTATCAAAATCTAATAACGTTTTTATAGACTTATAATCTTGAAGCGATATTTTATCTGGAAATTGAATGAGCTTAGGTTTTAATTTCTGCTTTAAATGGTCTAAAAACCGAATAGCATAATGTCGGTTTCTTAAACTCAATAACGCATCGCAAGAGGTTTTTAAATCGCATGGTGCAGATACAGCAATTACTGCTTTTAATTCTTTTGGTAAATTGCGTTGTTCTCCCACATATTTTAAGACCATGT
>JBMYXP010000089.1:0-8615 GCA_049608525.1 Winogradskyella sp. | reverse complement strand
AACCCCGTATTTTCTGGTACAAATCGGCAAACTCCACCAATACAAATAAGGCCACCACGTTGACGTCCGTAGTTAAGACCTAACCTTGTATTACCTTTACTATAACTTCCACCAACACTATAATAGTGAATTTCGTTAGCACCACCATAGTTCCAGTTATCTGCGGCATATATGGCTAGGTTTGTAGAAAAATTATATTCTATAACTGCTGCTGCCCAGTTTTTTCTGTCATCTTTACTCCATAAGTGTTGTGCTACTAGCCTTAGAGCTTTTCCGTCTTTAAATCGTCGTGTAGATTCTATAACACCAATATTTGCTTTAATAGAAGAGTTGCCAAGTGGGCCACCTTCTACAACACCTTTATCTACAATGACGTTTTGGTAGGTAAAAACCGAACTCCAAGTTTTTGACCATTTCTTTTTAATTTCAAAATTAACATCTCTAAATAATTTAGACCCTTTACCAATAAATTTAGCTTTGTACCATCGGTTAGTAATGTTGTATTCTGCATCTAAACCTGCCCAATACGATAGGTTAAAGGCTAGCTTTGTACCATATTTTCCGCCAAGTGTTGATTTCTTTTTAAAGGTGTAGTACAAATCGAACTGTCCACCAACCTCACCGGCACGTTGGTCAAAAGATTCTATAATTAATCTTGCTTGTGGGTTGTAAACGTATATGTTTGTTAGCAGATAATCTTGCTGTTTGGTAAGCCCAGGTACGTAATTAATAACTTGTTGGTTAAAAACATTTCCCTCAGCTAACCTGTCTGAGTAAAAACTAAAATTTTCTAAGCGTCTAAAGGTTCCGTTAACACCTAAACCTTTTTTAGCATACCCTGTATTAATTTGTAGTGCTGTACCATCATATAATTTGTTCGAAGAAATCTGCCCTTCGTTTGCAATAACATCTGGGTCTTTAATTACAGCTTCTACACCTGCATAAAAGTTATTAAACATAAAATCTAAACGACCACTGTATGCACCTACCGTAGATGGTATGGCTTCATTACCATTAGTACTTTGGTTTCTGGCAACATAACTAAGCCCTAATTGAATGTCTGTTTTTTCAATTTTTAAAGCATTACTAATGCTTAATTCTGTGTCTATACCTTGTATTGTACCTGCAGACTCTTCAAAGCCATAGCGTTGCGAGCCAAACACGGCTTTAAAGCTAAGGTAATCCGTAGCTTTAAATTTTATATTAAGTCCTTTTAGTGCATTGTTTAGACCTAGTTGGCGGTCTTCCCAAGAGCGGAGAATAAGACCACTACCAAATTGCTCATAAAAATAACCACCTGTAATATCTAAATCTTTGTCTTTGTAATTAAAATAATAGGTGGCGATTTTATTTTGTTTATCAAAGATAGAATCATAACCAAGTAGTGCGGAGGGTAAGTACGATTCAAATTGTGCGCCAGCAGTAAATTTTCCTAAATTATAATTTAGTAAAACATAGTTATTTGCTCTAAACTGATCTTCTGGAGCTAAAAAATTAATACCCGTATCTGTTTGTAGCCATTGCGAATTAGACTCTAATCCACCGTAAAAATTACCAGTATCTTGTGCGTTAATACCACTAAAAACACTAAGTATTAGGGGTAGGAAAAAAAGTTTTTTCATCAAAATTATTTTGAAAGTTCTTTAATTTTTTTATATAATTCTAATTCAGCTCCTGGGCTATACCCAGAGTGTTCATAAACAATTTTATTGTCTTTTACTAAAATTGTAAGTGGCACGCTAGATGCGTTTAATGCACGCTTCAAATCTGTATTAGTGTCTAATAAAATTGTATAATCCCAATCTTTTCCATTAACCATAGATTTTACTCTCCTTAGCGTTCTACTATCATCAATTGAAATTGCAATAAGCTCAACATTTGTTTCTTCTTGCCAGTCTTCATAAACATCATTAATGGCATCTAATTCTTTTAAGCATGGTACACACCAAGTTGCCCAAAGTGAAATAATGGTAACTCCTTCTTTATTGGTAACATCTTTTAATGCTACGGATTTACCGTCTATAGATTGTAAATTAACATTTGGGAGATCGTTTTGTGCAAAACAGTTAAGACTAAAAAGTGTAAAACAAAAGATAACTAATGATTTTTTCATAATTTTTTTTTAAAATGAGCAATACAATAATAGTTATTTTTTTACAATTATAGCTTTGTTGTAAAAATTAATTAATTTAGCAAAAAAATAAAACGGCTATGCTACCAAAAAATACATCAAAATTAATTCTGTTATTTGTTTTTATACTTGGGTTGTCTTGTAGTAAAACGGAAGAAAATGTATCATTAGAAACTCCTACTGCGGAGATAACCGTAGATAAGCTAGTAAGAAAAGCATCGTTAAGAAACCAAGAAATACCTTTTAAAATTGTTAACGAACAAGGAGAAGATGTTACTAGTTTAGCTACATTTTACGTAGATGATTCTCCTATAAGTGGGGCATCATTTTCATCTGCGACTATTGGTGAGTTTGAAGTTTACGGAGTTTACATGCAAAATGGTGTGGAGATTACAACCAATACAGAATCATTTAGTGTAATTATCCCTAAGCGCAAAATAGTAGTGGAGGATTATACAGGTACATGGTGTGGATTTTGTCCGCGCGTATCTGGTGCTTTAACCGCTTTAAAACAAGAAACAGACGATATTGCCATTGTTGCAATACACGAAACTGCAAATAGTTTTCCAGACCCAATGCACTTTAGTCAGGTTCAGATTTTAAAAGACGCTTTTAATGTTGAAGGGTTTCCTGCAGCAAGAATTAATAGAACTGTAAACTGGCAATCTCCTCACCCTAATAGTGATGTTACAAGTATTGCTGGTGTAAACACTAACTTAGCATTAGCTATTAATTCTGAATTAACAGAAAACCAATTAGCTGTTCAGGTTAACGTGGTCTATGAAGATGGCTCTGAGGTTGGAGATAAGCTCGTGGTCTATGTAGTAGAAGATGGTGTTATTTACGACCAAGTAAATTATTATAATGAGGACACTACCAGTCCATTTTTTGGGCTTGGTGATCCTATTCCAGATTTTGAGCATAACGAAGTTTTAAGAGCATCGTTAACTAGTGTTTTAGGTAATGGTATTCCAACTACAAACGCATTAAGCGAGCATGTAGCGTCGTTTACATTTAATGTGCCTAGTACATACGTGGTTGATAATCTTAGTATTGTTGCTATGGTTGTTAATAGTAATAATGAGGCTAAAAATGCTCAATTTGCTCATGTTAACGAAGATAAATCTTACCAATAAGATTATAAATGTTATGAGTACCTCTATTGTATATTAATTTAAAGCAAATGGAGCACTTAATTTAAAACAAGGAATATACACTTTAAAATTTTGCGTTGTGGTAAAATTTACCATATTGTAATGCCCTTGCATTGCACCAAAAGGAGATGCAAGTAGGCAGCCAGAGGTATAAGAGTGAGATTCTCCGGGCTTTAAAACAGGTTTTTTGCCTATAACGCCATTACCTTTAACTATTTCTTTGTTGTTTAGTGCGTCTAAAATTTTCCAATATCTTGAGTTGAGTTGTACAGCATCTTTACTTTGATTTTCAATAGTTACCTTATAAGCAAAAGCAAAATGTAGAGTATTACTTTTATAGAAAGTGCCTTCAAAATGAGTTTCTACAGAAATTTTAATGCCACTTGTAACTTGTTGTACCATTGCGTCTTAATTAGTGGTATGCAAAATACTATAAATTTTTATGTTTTTAGTTAAGGAATTATTAATTTGAAATAGTTACAGAACTCGCCTCGCCGTAACCAATAAGCCTGTCAAATCTTGCTCCCAAATCCTTATAATACACCAATACTTTGTAGTTGTTTTCGGTTTGCCAAAAATTACCGCTAATATAACCTTCATCTAACTCGCTTGTTTCTTGGTCTATAACAACGTATTTGTAATTATAAAAACCCTGTTTTAAGCGCATCATACATTCATACAAGCCAGTGTCAATATTATAAGTCATTTTGGTTAAATCTTCAATAGCGAAGGCATTAAAATTACCATAAACGTGTATGTCTTTATTTTTTAATTCTTGGTGCGATAATGCGAAATGAATCATGGTATAATCTGCTTCTACATCTACATCTGTACGATCTATTGCTGTAACTAAAAAATTACCATTAATATCTGGGTTGTATGTGTAAGCTCTGTTTCGTCGAGATAGGTCTGTAAATAAATAATTATGATAAATATCTTTTAAGTCTATAAATTGAACACCAACACTTGCAGCTCTAACATCTTTAGTTTCAAAAAAGAGATATTCATTACCTCCCCAAAATGTAGATTCAGTATCGTAACGATAAATGAGTTTATTTCCTAAGGTGTATTGCGGTTTTAAATCTGAAATTGCCGTATTAAGATTGTTATTCTGAATAATAAGCGTCTTAACGGTTTCTAAAGGGTTGTTAAAATTGATGCGATTTGTAGAAATAGTTAAATCTACCGATTGTTTTTCGGCTATAAGTTTTACATTTCTAGACCGTTTTACCTGAGCGCCAACGTTTACCAAATCTTCGTAAACCATAAATTTTCTACTAAACATTAACTCGTCAAAATCATCGTAAATAGAAATCATGTAATTTCCACTTTTTAAGATACCTCTAGTTTGAATATTAGGAATTTTTAAAGTATAATGCGAATAAATTTGGTACGTGTTAAAAGAATTAGCGTAGGTTAAAATACGCTGATTGTCTAAGCCTTTTAAATACTCTGACTTTGCTAAAACAGAAGGTGTCCAGTCGTAATTATAATGTTCTATAACATAATAAAAATCTTCCTCATCTCCATTAAGCGCATCAAACTCTAAAAGTAAGGGTTCGCCTAATTTTAAAATAGGTAGCTGCCCTTGAGATGTGTTGCTCTTAAAGGTAATGGTTTTAATAAAATGGGGTGCACTTACTTCTTTAACTTGTGCAAATGATAACACAGGCAGCACTAAAAAAAGAAAGTAAAAAAGGGTTTTTTTCATCATAAAAAAAATTTATAACATCCTCAAAGATAAACAAAATCTGTGCCTTATTGTAAAGCGGTAACGATCTAAGAAAAATATTTTTAAATTATATAATATCCCTTTCTATAAATTTGTATTTTTGCAGCGATTTTTAGATAACTAATCTTTAATAAATATGTCAAAAGACATCAAAATTAAAAAGGGTTTAGATATTAAGCTTGTTGGCGAAGCCGAGAAGACTATAGAAAATGCTATTGCTAGTAATTTCTATTCTATAAGACCCGAAGACTTTCATAGTATAATTCCAAAGCTAATTGCAAAAGAAGGCACACGCATTAAGGCAGGTGAAACTTTGTTTTACAATAAAGATAACGAAGCTATGAAGTTTGTTTCACCAGTATCTGGTGAGGTAACAGAGGTGCAACGTGGGCCAAGACGTCGTATAGATGCTATTAAAATTACAGCAGATAAAGAACAGTCTTATTTAAATCATGGTAAATTTGATTTAGCTTCAAACGCAGAACAAACAAAAGCACATTTATTAGCTACAGGCTGTTGGGCATTTATAAAACAACGCCCTTACGATGTTGTTGCCAATGCAGATAAAACACCCAAAGCTATATTTGTTTCGGGGTATGCAAGTGCACCATTAGCTGCAGATTTAGACTACACGTTAGCTGGTAAAGCTGCAGAGCTTCAAGCAGCAGTAACAGCGTTATCTAAATTTACAGATGGCGGAGTTCATATCTCAGTAGGTAAAAATTCAAATTCGCCATTAGCAAATTTAAACAACGCAACGACACATTCTGTTTCTGGGCCACATCCTTCAGGTAATGTTGGGACTTTAATTAATAAAGTAAACCCCGTAAATAAAGGAGAAGTTGTTTGGACCGTTAATGCACAAGACCTAGTTATTATAGGAGAACTATTATTAACAGGGCAATTTAATGCCGAACGCATTGTTGCTTTTGCAGGGTCTTCTGTAAAAAAACCACGTTATTTTAAAACTAAATTAGGTGCTGAGGTAGCAACGATGGTTTACGATAATGGTGTAGAAAGAGATGGCAATGATCGTATCATATCTGGAAACGTTTTAACAGGAAAACAAGTACAACCAGACGGAAACTTAGATTATTACAGTAATGTAATTACAGTAATACCAGAAGGAGACGATTATGAATTTTTTGGATGGAACAAGCCCGTTTTCGATAAGGTTTCAACATCTAGAGCCTTAACCTTTTCTTGGTTAATGCCTAAAAAGAAATTCGACTTAAATACAAACACAAACGGTGAGCACCGTGCATTTGTAACCACAGGAACTTACGAAGAGGTTTTTCCTTTAGACATCTACCCAATGCAGATTTTAAAAGCCTGTATGTATAAAGATTTAGATGAAATGGAAGCTTTAGGAATGTATGAGGTAGCGCCCGAGGATTTTGCACTAACAGAATTTGTGTGCGTGTCTAAGCAACCACATCAAAAAATAATAAGAGAAGGTTTAGACTTAATGCTAAAAGAGATAGGATAATGGGTTTAAAAAATAGTTTACATAATTTTAGACAAAAAAATAAAGACAAAAAGTGGTTGCCAGCATTTTCTGCAATACACACATTTTTATTTTTGCCTAATGAGACCACTCACAATGGGACTCATATAAAAGTAGCCGATGATTTAAAACGAACAATGAACACTGTTATTATGGCAATGGTTCCTTGTTTAATCTTTGGTATGTTTAATGCAGGTTATCAGCATCATTTAGCGTTTGGCGAGATTCAGCAGGCAACACAAGGATTTTTAAGTTCAGAATTTTGGACTTTGGATAACTTTATGGTTGGTTTCTGGAAAGTTATACCGCTAGTTATTGTATCTTATGGTGTAGGTTTAGCTATTGAGATTTTATTTGCCATAAAAAACAGCCACGAAGTAGAAGAAGGTTATTTGGTAACAGGGATGTTAGTGCCACTTATTGTACCTATTGATACTCCATTATGGATGCTTGCAGTTGCAGTTGCCTTTGGTGTTGTCATTGGTAAAGAAGTCTTTGGAGGTACTGGGATGAATATTTTAAACCCAGCATTAACCATACGTGCTTTTTTATTTTTCGCCTATCCAACTTGGATGTCTGGTGATAAAGTTTGGGTACATGGAGCAGTAGAGCAAGATCAATTAATAGCAGCAGGTAAAAACGTAGATGCTATATCTGGAGAAACCATCTTAGGAAGTTTAGCACAAAACAAGAGCGTTGGTTATGACATTATGGATATGTTTTATGGATTAATCCCTGGGTCTATAGGAGAAACATCAACACTTTTAATTGTATTAGCAGGTTTGTTTTTAGTATTCACTAAAATAGGAAGCTGGAGAATTATGTTGTCGTCTGTATTGGGTGCTTTAGTAATGGGATTAATTTTTAATGGTCTTGTAAGTGCTGAGGTAATTACAGAAGGGAGTAAATTCTTTGGGTTAATGCGTACAGAATTTTGGCATCACTTGCTTATTGGTGGTTTTGCTTTTGGTACTGTATTTATGGCGACTGACCCTGTAACGGCTTCGCAAACCAATAAAGGGAAATGGATATATGGTTTTTTAATAGGTTTTCTTTCTATTTTAATACGTGTTTTTAACCCAGCATATCCAGAAGGTGTTATGTTAGCCATTTTATTAATGAATGTGTTTGCACCAACAATAGACCATTATGTGGTACAAGGCAATGTAAAGAAAAGAATGAAACGTGTAAAAGCTAAAACAGCGTAATCATGGAAAAAAGAACAGATAAAAATTCATATACTATAATTTTTGCCATTGTAATGGTGTTAGTTGTTGGTATAGTTTTAGCAGGCATGTTTAGTTATACTAAACCATTAATTACTGTTAACGAAGAGATAGAAAGACAGCAAAACATTTTGTATGCAATGGGTGTTAATGATAACGAAGGTACAAGTGCAAATTTTGTATCTACAAAAGATGCCCCTAAACTTTTTGGTAAATATGTAAAAACTCAATTGGTTGTTAATGGAACAAATGCTACAGAAGATAACCAAGCGTATTTAATTGACGTTAAAAAAGAGCAAGCTAAAGCTAAGAAGGGAGAAACAAGGCGATTACCTTTGTTTATAGGAGAGAAAGACGGTAAAACATTTTACATAGCTCCAATACGAGGCAAAGGTCTTTGGGATGCTATTTGGGGTTACGTAGCTTTAGACAAAAACATGGTTGTACAAGGTGCTTATTTTGATCATAAAGGCGAAACACCAGGTTTGGGTGCAAACATTAAGCAACGTTATTTTATGGACGATTTTATTGGCGAGCATTTAATGTCTAACGGAGTTTTTAAAGGTATAACAGTAGCCAAAGGAAATGCAGACCCTAAAAATGAAGACAAAACAGATAACGAAGTAGATGCCATTGCAGGTGCTACAATTACAGGAGATGGAGTTACAGCAATGATCAAAAAAGATTTAAAGTTGTATTTGCCTTATTTTGAAACTTTAAAAGCAAACTAAAACATGGGAAAAGACAGTAGATTAATATTAGACCCATTAACAGATGATAACCCAATTACTATCCAAGTACTTGGTATATGTTCTGCATTGGCAATTACTGCAGAATTAGAAGCATCAATTGTAATGTCTATTTC
>JBMYXP010000088.1:0-8633 GCA_049608525.1 Winogradskyella sp. | reverse complement strand
TTAGCTAAAATAGTTAGTTAATATTATTATGAAATTTTATTTCGCTAAAGGTTAATAACCAAAGGCTAATAGCGATTTAGATAATTGCAAGGATGTCACTCTCACGCATCATTAAATAATCTTTACCTTCAAGTTTTAGTTCGGTACCACCATATTTGCCATATAGCACAGTGTCCCCAACTTTTACTGTTATGGGGTCGTCTTTTGTTCCTTTACCTGTTGCTACAACAGTTCCTTTTTGGGGTTTTTCTTTTGCATTATCTGGAATAATAATACCAGAAGCTGTTTTAGTTTCTGCCGCCATAGGTTCTACAAGAACACGGTCTGCTAAAGGTTTAATGTTTAAAGCCATTTGTTTTATGTTTTTAGTTTTTTATGTTAATAATTATAACATCTGCAATTCTAAAATTATGCCAACAACGCATCACTGACAAAGTTTCAGTGTACAAAAAAAGTCAACTGGTTAAAGTTGACTTTGTGTTTTGTAAAAAGACTGTTTTTTTACTCTGCAGTTGCACCGTCATTTGGTGTTGGTACAATAGGTGTGTCTATAACTTCTTTAGTATCTAAAGCTTTAGACTCTACAGTAGTGTTTGTGTTTACTGCAAGGTTAGAAGCTAAAATTAATACGATTAGGGCAGTTGCTAAAAACCAAGTGCTTTTATCTAAAAAATCTCCAGTTTTTTTAACACCACCTAATTGTTGAGTGCCACCACCGCCAAAAGATGATGATAATCCGCCACCTTTAGGGTTTTGTACCATAACAACAACGATTAGTAAAAATGCTACGATTACAATTAGTGCTAAAAAAATAATAAATTGACTCATAATTATATGTTATTTTCTTTTAATTTTTGTATTGCTTTAATTTGGTCTGCAAAGAAACCACTTTTTTCTGGATATGTCAAACTTAAAATTCTATAAGATTTAATTGCTTTATCATAATTTTTTTGTTCGAGGTAAATACGAGCCAAAGTTTCGGTCATTATGCTCTCTGCTACATCGTTACTAACCACTAGTTTTGGTTTTGGTTGGTGGTTGGTAACAGGTTTTATTTTTGGGTTTTTACTAATAAAGCGATCTATGATTGCTAACTTATCTTCTAAAGGATGATGCGCTTCTTCTTCTTCTTCTTCTTCTTTATCGTTTGCTCTTATAATTGGAGTGAGACTAGTAATCTTTAACCATTCAGTAAATGAATGATTCTCAGAGGTGTTAAAGCTAAGTGGTTTGCCAATATTTAGTGTTTCTTCTGGTGTTTTTTCTGGTGTTTCTTCTGTTTTATCATTGTTTTTAATGCTATCTAAGATTTCTAAAGCTTCAATCTCATTATTTTCTTCAAAATCTGAGCTTGGTTTAGCTTCAAACAAATTTGGGTTTAATACACCTTCGGTAGCTTTAATTTGTGCTCTTAATACATCGTCAATACTTACACTTTTGTTAACACTTATATCTGTAACTTTATTTACTTCAATAGTTTTTATGGTTTCGGAGTTTTGTTTTATTTCTTTAGAAATTTTATTTTGATTAAACACCTCTGAGGTAATATAATCAAACAACACACTACGATCGGTTGTATGTGCTGCGGTAACTTTTAATGCGTTGTTATAGGTGTAGCTGTTTTTTAGTTTTAACCCTTTAAGATGAAGTGCGTACAGTGATTGAAAATACGGATATTCATTTATTTTTAACAAAAGTGCATCGGTTTGGTCTGCTGTAATAGCTTCTGGATGTTGAAATAAATACGTAAGTTCATCAAGTTGCATAATTTACCAGTTAGTTAATGAAGCGTTAAATATATCTTGCGTAATGCGTTCAAAAATTTCTTGTAACGCATCGTCTTTTATGCTACCTACTAATTGCGCATCGGCTGGGTAATCATCAAAAAACGTAAAACGCTGCTCGGTGCTTTTTTCTTCATCTAGCGTATTAAAATACCTTACATTTACACTTATGGTGAGTCGGTTTTGTGCAGCTTTAATCTCTGCAGTTGAAGTCATAGGCGAGATTCTGTACTCCACTATTTCTCCTTCAAATATTAAATCTCCTCCATTAGTTGTAAGATTTAAGTTGGTTTGGTTTACAATTAAATCTTGAAGTGTGTTTGTAAAAAGTTGGTCTATACCAGGTTCTACTAAATCGGCATTATTTTGAAAAAAATTGACTTGAAATGATTTTGCATTACCAGTATCTGCACCTGTAAAAGAGTAAAAACCACAACCTGTTAGTGTTATACTAAAAAGCATGGCGGCTATATATTTTAATACTTTCATTTGTAAACTGTTTTTTATATGCTAACGCATATCTTATAAGTTGTATTGTTTAATTTTGCGGTATAATGTGCGTTCGCTTATGCCAAGCTCGTCTGCTGCTAGTTTGCGTTTGCCGCTATGACGTTCTAAAGATTTTTTAATTAACTCTAACTCTTTATCGTGTAAAGATAAGGTTTCTTCTTCTTCAATTTCTTCTGCAAAATAATATTTGTCGTCACGCTCTGTACTTGTGTTAGCGTCGTCTATTTCGGTACGTTCGGGGATTGCTAAAACTTCTAAATCGTCGGTATTGCTTTCGTAAGTTTTGTCTTTTTCACCGTAAATTTTTTCGATAAGATGCTCGTTTTCTTTCTGAACTTCAGAGGCACTTCCGTTTTTCATTAACTCCATAGTGAGTTTTTTAAGATCATTAAGATCGCTCTTCATGTCAAATAAAACTTTATATAAAATTTCGCGTTCGCTACTAAAATCACTTTCAGATTTTGAAGTGCTAACTACTGCGGGTAAATTATTACCAGTAGAAGGTAAGTAATTTTGAAGTGTTAGTGCCGTTATGGTTCTGTCTTGTTCTAATACAGAGGTTTGTTCGGCAACGTTTCTTAATTGGCGAATATTGCCATTCCAGCGGTATTTTAAAAGTAAATTAACAGCTGCATCAGTTAATTTAATAGTTGGCATTTTGTATTTTAAGGCAAAGTCGCTTGCAAATTTTCTAAATAATAAATGGATATCGTCTTTGCGTTCTCGTAATGGCGGAATATTTATTTCTACGGTACTTAATCTGTAGTATAGGTCTTCTCTAAATTTTTCTTTTTTAATGGCTTCAAACATATTAACGTTTGTTGCTGCAACAATACGCACATCTGTTTTTTGAACTTTGCTAGAGCCAACTTTTATAAATTCGCCATTTTCTAAAACACGCAGTAAGCGCACTTGTGTAGTTAGTGGTAATTCGCCGACTTCATCTAAAAAAATAGTGCCGCCATCTGCAACTTCAAAATACCCAGATCGCGTAGCTGTAGCACCTGTAAATGCACCTTTTTCGTGTCCAAATAATTCACTGTCAATGGTGCCTTCTGGTATGGCGCCACAATTTACGGCGATATATTTTCCGTGTTTTCTGTGTGAAAGTTGATGAATTATTTTAGGAATACTTTCTTTACCCACACCACTTTCGCCTGTTACCAATACCGATATATCAGTTGGAGAAACTTGTATTGATTTTTCTATGGCACGGTTTAGCTTTGGGTCATTTCCTATAATACCAAAACGTTGTTTTATGGCTTGTATAGATTCCATATTATTGTTCTGCGATAGCAGAAATCTTTTTAATTATTAATTATTTTCTGAATACTTAATTGCTTTTCCAATAAGCGTTGCACTTGTACAGTCTTTTATTTGTACGTGTACAAAATCTCCAATGTTATAATTTTCTTTAGGAAAAACGACAACTATGTTTTGCGATGTTTTACCCGACCAATCTGCAGCCGATTTTTTAGATTCGCGCTCTATTAAAACTTCAACCGTTGTATTAATGTAGCTTTGCGTGTGTATTGCTCCATGCTCTCGCTGTAATTGTACAATTTCTGCTAAACGACGTTTTTTTACGTCTTCTGGTACATCATCTTCTAGTTTACGAGCAGCCATGGTGCCTGGTCGTTCAGAGTAGGTGTACATAAAACCAAAGTTATATTTTACACGCTCCAATAAGCTTAACGTGTCTTGGTGATCTTGCTCAGTTTCGGTTGGAAAACCAGCAATTAAATCTTGGCTAATTGAGCACTCTGGTAAAATGCGTTTTATGTTGTCTATAATGGTAAAATAGTCTTCTCTTGTATGTAAACGGTTCATTTCCTTTAAAATACGATTGCTTCCGCTTTGCACAGGCAAATGAATATGTTTGCAAATATTGTTGTATTTTGCCATAGTTTCAATAACATCTATGGTGAAATCTTGTGGATTAGACGTTGAAAAACGAATACGCATTTTGGGTTGTGCTTTTGCACACAACTCTAATAAATTAGCAAAATTTACGGCTGTAGCTTTTTGCAAATCTGTAGCTTTTTCAAAATCTTTTCTTAAGCCGCCACCATACCAAAGGTAGCTATCTACGTTTTGACCTAAAAGTGTAATTTCTTTAAACCCTTTGTTCCAAAGATCGTGTACTTCTTCAATAATACTTTGCGGATCTCTACTACGTTCTCTACCTCGTGTAAATGGTACTACGCAAAATGTACACATATTATCGCAACCACGGGTAATAGATACTAGTGCGGTAACTCCGTTGCTATTTAACCGCACAGGCGCAATATCTCCGTAGGTTTCCTCTTTAGAGAGGATAACATTTATAGCATCTCTTCCGTCTTCTACTTCTGCTAAAAGATTTGGTAAATCCTTGTAAGCATCTGGACCAACAACTAGATCAACAATCTTTTCTTGGTCTAAAAATTTAGTTTTTAAGCGTTCTGCCATACAGCCCAAAACACCAACTTTCATTTTAGGGTTAGTGCGTTTTACGGCATTGTATTTTTCGAGACGTTTTCTTACGGTTTGTTCTGCTTTGTCTCTAATTGAACAGGTGTTTACTAAGACCAAATCAGCATCTTCAAGACGTTGTGTGGTGTTGTAACCTTGCTCCGTTAATATAGAAGCCACAATCTCACTATCACTAAAATTCATAGCACAACCATAACTTTCAATAAAAAGTTTTTTGGTGTTGCCTTCTTTTTGTTGTAATGTAAGAAATTCTCCTTGTTTGGTTTCGTCTATAATTTTTTCCATAGTTATGTTCTACAAAGGTGAAAATCTTAGTGTTATCACTTTTATTTTCTCAATAAGTATGCAAAGGTAAGATTATTTTATGGATTATGACAAAGTGGCAGTTAATCTATTTTTTCTAAAAGGTTTATAGATTTAACATTACTTTTGAATTTTTAATTTAAACAAAAATAACTATTATGAATTTTGAACAACTAATACATAAAATTGAAAACGCAAAACCAATAGACTTTGGTAATGTTATTTCTAAAAGCTTTGAGCTTTATAAAACGTATTTTCAGCAAGGATTAGTACATACGTTAATAACAATGGCAGTAGTAATTCCATTTTTAATTGTTGTGTATTGGCCATTGCTTCCAGGTTATATAGATGCCATACAGCATGCGGGAGATCCCTATTATCAGCCTAATTTTTTTGAAAATTTTTCTGAAGTAATGATTATAGGTTGGGTATTTATAGTTTTTGTTTTATCCTTTTTAGTTCAACTATTAGCTATGTCAATTTCTGGACATTTTTATTTAGTATTAAGAAAAGAAGATGCTGGTGTAAATGAAGCTATCGGCGGATATTTTGAATTGCTAAAAACACATTTTGGTAAATTATTACTCTTAACTCTGGCAACAACAGGTATTGCTTTAGTGGCTGCTCTGTTGTGTTATTTGCCTATATTTTATGTCATTGTACCATTACATTGGGTTTTCCCTTTATTTGTTTTTAACCCAAAATTAAGTGTATCAGAAGTTATAAAAGCAGCGTTTAAGTTTGCTAATAAAAATTGGTTAGTATTTGCTGGGTTAGGCATTATATGTTCTATCATGGCATCTCTAGGAATGATTTTGTGTTACATAGGTGTAATTTTTACTAGTTTTTATATATATATTGCTACTTATGTAACGTATAGAGATAGTATTGGTTTTGATGACGAAGATGATATCTCTCAAATTGGTGATAGACTAGATGCTTTAAAATAGGGGTAGTTAACAGTCTCATTTTCAATAAAAACTACTAAATAATAACTTAAAATTTTGAATAAAACTTTATTAACGTTTAATAAGTTAATTTGGTCTAGTAAGAAGAGTTCTGCGTAGTTGCAGAACTTTTCTTGTTTTTTTAGAATGGTAAAAACACCCTGTAACTCAGTTCTATTTTGCTCAAATTTCAATATAAAATGAAACCGTAACTAAGGCTTTGTTTTCGTTTTTAGTATTCAAATAACTAAAAAAAACAACGATTTCGTTTTAAGCGCATTTTAAGTAATAATGGATATAAACTAAAGTTCATTTTATACCAAATTAGGATTGTATCTTAATTTTCATATACATTTGTAACTTCAAAAAAAATAAAGAATGCCAAAGAACCTTGTTATTGTTGAGTCACCTGCAAAGGCTAAAACTATTGAAAAATTTTTAGGAAAAGATTTTAAAGTAGCGTCTAGTTTTGGGCATATTTCAGATTTACCCTCTAAAGAATTGGGTGTAAATGTTGAGGGAGATTTTATGCCTAAATATGAAGTCTCTAAAGACAAAAAAGATGTCGTTAAAAAACTGAAAGAGCTAGCAAAAAAATCTGATACGGTTTGGTTAGCAAGTGATGAGGATAGAGAAGGTGAAGCAATTGCCTGGCATTTAGCAGAAACTTTAAAATTAGACAAAGCAAAGACAAAGCGTATTGTATTTCACGAAATTACAAAAAATGCCATACAAAATGCCATACAAAACCCAAGAAGTATAGATTATAACTTAGTAGATGCACAACAGGCAAGACGTGTTCTAGACCGAATTGTAGGTTATGAGCTATCGCCAGTGCTATGGAGAAAAGTAAAAGGTGGGTTATCTGCAGGCCGTGTGCAATCCGTTTCGGTACGTTTAATAGTAGAACGCGAACGTGAGATTACGGCATTTAGTACTAAAGCATCGTATAGGGTAGATGCCGAATTTAAAACAGAAAACGGTAATTCATTTAAAGCAAAACTGCCAAAAAACTTCAATTCAGAAAAAGAAGCACTTCAGTTTTTAAAAAATAATGTAGATGCAACTTATGCGGTATCAGATCTACAAAAAAAACCTGCAAAAAAATCTGCGGCAGCACCATTTACAACATCAACACTTCAACAAGAAGCGTCACGTAAATTAGGTTATTCGGTAAGTAGAACAATGCAAAATGCACAACGCTTATACGAAGCTGGTCTTATTACGTATATGAGAACAGATAGCGTTAATTTATCTGATGAAGCAAAAAAAGGTGCAGAAAACGAAATTATTTCTGCTTACGGTAAAACCTATAGTAAACCAACAAATTACAAAGGGAAATCTAAAGGTGCACAAGAAGCTCACGAAGCTATTAGACCAACAAATTTTGCCAACCACTCCGTAGGTGCAGAGCGCGACCAAGCTCGGTTGTACGATTTAATTTGGAAACGTGCCATTGCATCTCAAATGAGCGATGCAAAGCTAGAGCGTACAAACCTTAAAATTGATATCAACTCAAAAACTAAGGTAAGCGAACAGTTTACAGCAAATGGTGAGATTATAACTTTTGAAGGATTTTTAAAGGTCTATTTAGAAGGAACAGATGATGAGCATGCAGAACAAGAAGGCATTTTACCAGACTTAAAGGTTGGTGAAAAACTTCAGAATAATTACATTACAGCAACGCAACGTTTTACAAGGCCACCTGCACGTTTTACAGAAGCAGCTTTAGTAAAACGATTAGAAGAGTTAGGGATTGGTCGTCCTTCTACCTATGCGCCAACAATTTCTACGATTCAGAATAGAAATTATGTAGAAAAAGGAACTAGCGAAGGAGGAGAAAGAGCTTACAAGCAAATTGTTTTTGAAAACGGTAATATTAAAGACAATACACTTTCCGAAAAAACAGGTTCAAACAAAGGGAAATTAGTACCAACAGATATCGGAATGATTGTTACAGACTTTTTAGTAAATCATTTTGAAAGTATTTTAGATTATAATTTTACAGCCAAAGTAGAAGATCGTTTTGATGATATTGCTGAAGGAAAGCAAGATTGGAGAGCTATGATGAAAGATTTCTATAAAGGCTTTCATCCCCAAGTTGAAGACGTGCAAGAAAATGCTGAGCGCGAATCTGGAGAACGCATTTTGGGTACAGACCCAAAAACAGGGAGAACGGTTTTAGTACGTTTAGGTAAGTTTGGACCATTGGTACAATTAGGAACACCAGACGATGAAGAAGACTCTCAGTTTGCAAGTTTATCACCAGATCAGCAACTAAGCTCTATAACTTTTGAGGAAGCTATGGACTTATTTAAGCTTCCAAAAGCATTAGGACATTATAAAGAAGAAGAAGTCTCTGTAAATAATGGACGTTTTGGGCCTTATGTTAAATTTGGTAAAAAATTCGTGTCCCTGCCAAAAGGAGTAGATCCGTTAAGTGTAGAGTACGAAGAAGCGTTACACTATATAAAAGAAAAGGAATTAGCAGATGCACCAATCTACATCTATAAAGATTTAGAAGTTACAAAAGGCAAAGGACGTTTTGGGCCATTTATAAAATGGAACAATATGTTTATTAACGTAAATAAAAAATACGATTGGGATCATTTAT
>JBMYXP010000087.1:0-8831 GCA_049608525.1 Winogradskyella sp. | reverse complement strand
TTCAAAGTTAAACCATTCTGTATTCAAAAATAAACTTGTTAAAAGTAAACAAACCGATAAGCATCAAAAGGGTTTTAATAGCTGATATTATTAATTTTGATGTTAATAGTGGTATAATTAGTTTACTTTTTTAAACTCAGTAAAATACTTATAAAAATAAGGAATGGTTTCTATGCCTTTTAGGTAATTCCATACTCCAAAATGTTCGTTTGGCGAGTGTATGGCATCACTATCTAAGCCAAAACCCATTAAAATGGTTTTGCTTTGTAGTTCTTTTTCAAAAAGCGACACAATAGGAATACTGCCACCACTACGCTGAGGTATTGGTGTTTTGCCAAAAGTTTGTTGGTAAGCTTTTGCAGCTGCTTTATAGCCAATACTATCTATTGGTGTTACGTAGCCTTGCCCGCCGTGGTGTGGTGTTACTTTAACGGTTACACCTGTTGGAGCAATACTTTCAAAATGCGTTTTAAATAATGTGGTAATGTTTTCCCAATCTTGGTTGGGTACTAAACGCATAGATATTTTTGCAAAGGCTTTGCTAGCAATTACGGTTTTTGCGCCTTCGCCTGTGTAACCTCCCCAAATACCATTAACATCTAGTGTTGGACGAATGGAGTTACGCTCGTTGGTTGTGTAGCCTTTTTCTCCATAAACGGCATCGATAGCTAATGCTTTTTTATATGCGTCTAATGAGAATGGTGCTTTTGCCATTTGGGCACGTTCTGCATCCGACAAGTTTTCAACATTATCATAAAACCCAGGAATGGTAATATGGTTATCTTCATTATGAAGTGAAGCAATCATTTTTGTAAGCACATTTATTGGGTTGGCTACTGCGCCGCCGTATAACCCTGAGTGTAAATCGCGGTTTGGCCCTGTAACTTCAACTTCAACATAACTTAGACCACGCAATCCTGTTGTTATAGATGGTACATCTTTTGCAATCATCCCCGTATCTGAAATTAAAATAACATCGTTAGATAGTTTTTCTCGGTTTGCAGCTACAAATTTTGCAAGGTTAACGCTGCCTACCTCTTCTTCACCTTCTATCATAAACTTTACGTTGCATGGTAGCTCGTTATTAGAGGTCATGTATTCTAAGGCTTTAACGTGCATGTACATTTGCCCTTTATCATCGCAAGCTCCACGTGCAAAAATTGCACCTTCGGGGTGTAATTCTGTATTCTTAATTACAGGCTCAAAAGGTGGTGAGTTCCATAAATTTAACGGATCTGGTGGTTGTACATCATAATGACCATAAACCAATACTGTTGGTAAATTTTTATCAATTATTTTTTCTCCGTAAACGATTGGGTAACCTTCGGTTTTACAAATTTCAACATGGTCACAACCTGCATTTTCTAGGCTTTCTTTAATGACATCTGCCGTTTTTAGAACCTCATTTTTATAGGCAGAATCTGCGCTTATTGATGGTATTTTTAATAAGTCTATAAGTTCGTTTAAGAAACGCGTTTTGTTAGTGCTAATGTAAGATTGTAGATTGTTCATAGATAAATTTTAGAATAGGAACAAAGATAAGAATAACGAAATAAATAATTTCTTAAAAAAATCTTATTTGAATATTAAAAACTATTGTTATATTTGCAGTCCTTAATGCAGGCGTGGTGGAATTGGTAGACACGCTAGACTTAGGATCTAGTGCCGCGAGGTGTGAGAGTTCGAGTCTCTCCGCCTGTACAGAAAGAAAAGTCAAGATTTCTAAATCTTGACTTTTTTGTTTACCTAAAACGGATTAAAGCCAAAGCCTAATTGTTGTGTTTAAGCAAAAATTGCATTATACGGATCTTGATTGACCTAAATTTATTTAGAACCTGTAAAATTAATTGAAACAAGAAAAGTTCTTTGATGGTTAATAACATCTAAAAAAAATGTATTTTTCCGAATTAGAATTTTACTAATGAAACGGATTATTTTCTTTGCACTTTTGTGCTTTATCACATCTTGTAATTATTTTGAAAATAAAAAAGTAAATTCAGAAGATGTGTTAGAGGCACAATTACAAACCTTCAATTGGAATGCTGTAGATACCTACCCAACATTTACAAGTTGCGATACCATTATTGAAAAAGAAGCCGCTAAAATTTGTTTTCAAAATGTATTGCTTAATAGTGTAAATAATTTTTTAGAAGCACAAAGGCTTGTCGTTTTTGAAGATATAAATGATACCATTACATTACATATTGAAATTAATAAACAAGGTGTTTTATCTGTAAAAGCAATAGATTTAAAACCTAAAACAGCTTTGCAAATCCCTAAAATTGATAGCCTATTGCGTGCCAGTTTAACTAAATTACCAAAAATTTACCCAGCAATAAAACAAGCTCAGCAGGTTACTACGGAGTTTCAATTGCCCGTAATTGTTAAAATTAAAGATTAGGCTTTGTAAGCTTTTAACATAATAACTAAATCAATGCACAACAATTTAAAATACACGTTTTTGTTTTCTGTTATTTTATTACTATCATTTAGTAGTAATGCACAACTCAAAGATACTAATAAATGGAAAGCATTAATCGGTGTTGGTCTTAATCGCCCATTTAATAACGGATTTGTAGATGGCGTAAAAGCAAAGCCTCAAAATTTGCCAACAGTAACTTTGGGAATACAGCACATGTTAAAACGGCACTATGGATTGCGACTAGATTTTGGCTTTAATAGGTTTAAAAATGATGAGTCATCACCAGATTTTAAAATAAATTACACACGGTTAAACGCACAATTTATTTATAATCCATCAGATTATTTAGAATTTTTACCAACCCGATGGCAAACGTTTTTACATTTAGGACCAGGTATAGCATTTGTAAAGCCTTTGGGCGGTTTAGATAAAAATAAACAAAGCTATCCTAATATTAATTTTGGTTTAGAGTTACATTACGAGATTAACGATAAAGTATCAATCTATACAGATATAGCTTATCTCTACGGACTAACAACCTTAGAGGATTACACCCCAACATTAAATGGCTTGGGAGCTTTTAATGGCAATATTCTAAACCTTACTTTTGGTGTAGCAATAGCATTAAGCGGTTGTCAATATTGCAATTAGAATTAATGAGTAAAGAAGAAAAAATAATATTAGGTATAGACCCAGGAACCACAATAATGGGTTTTGGACTCATTAAAATTGTAGGTAAAAAAATGGAATTTTTGCAGCTAAACGAGTTGATGCTAAAAAAATACGACGACCATTACCTAAAACTCAAACTCATTTTTGAACGCACCATAGAACTTATAGATACCTATCACCCAGACGAAATAGCTATTGAAGCTCCTTTTTTTGGAAAAAACGTACAAAGTATGTTAAAACTGGGGCGCGCTCAAGGTGTAGCTATGGCAGCAGGTTTATCTCGCGAAATTCCAGTTACTGAGTATGCACCAAGAAAAATTAAAATGGCAATTACAGGAAACGGAAATGCAAGTAAAGAGCAAGTTGCCAAAATGTTGCAAAGCATGTTGGGCTTAAAAGAATTGCCTAAAAATTTAGACTCTATGGACGGTTTGGCAGCTGCGGCTTGTCATTTTTACAACCAAGGTCGGGTTGCGGTTGGTAAAAGCTATTCGGGTTGGGGAGCTTTTGTAAAACAGAACGAAAGTAGAGTTAAAAAGTAGGCCGTTGGCAGTAACAGGTTTCATTTAACTTCTTGAAATTTTCATTTGATTTTCTTAGCACACAAAAAAAACATAACTACCTAAAAATCAATAAATTAAATACTAAATAATTGCATTAAAATATTAATTTTTTATACATTAGATTAATAATCTCATTCACTTATCTAATGAAGAAAGCCAATATTGTTACCAAAAATAGTAAAATAGCCTCTACTCTAAACACGCATTTGCACGTAAAATAAACTACTACGAACTGGAAGTCCATAGGTTTGGATTTTTATAAATTTCTTTTTAAACCTTGAAAATCAGAAAAATACAATTAAGTTTTGGTTTTCTGTTGCAGATTAAAAGTAAAATTTCAAGGAAAAATACCCACACTTTCTTATTAATCGCCTAGGACACTATCACTAAGAGCGAAAAAAAAGGCTTTTAATATAAGGTCATATAGGATTAATTTTATGTAACTTTAGGACTTAAGTTTTTAAAAAAGAAAATTAAAATTTATGACTAAAAAAAAGCCCTTAGTGTTAAAAATAAAAATGGTCTTTTACTTGTTCTTAATAGGGGTATCTTCAAACAGTTTTGCACAACCCCACACAAATTATAATACTTTAGTTATACCAACAGCATTAAAAAAAAATGCAAATGCTATTGTAAGATTAAGTGATGTTACAGTTAATATACAGGCTAATAATAAAATGTCTGTTACTGTAAAACGGGTTGTTACTGTTTTAAATAAAAATGGTGGCAAACACATTAATGCTTATGTTTATTACGAAGATGGAGAAAAAATTGAAAAACTACAAGCCTTAGTTTTTGATCAATTTGGCAATAAAATAGCTAAAATAAGAAAAAAAGATTTTAAAGATGTAAGTGCTGTAAGTGGTGGTACGTTATATTCAGATTCGCGTCTTAAGTACTTAGAATATACTCCAATTACATACCCCTATACAGTAGAGTTAACTTACCAAAAAAATACAGGAAACACCGCCTTTATTCCATATTTTTATCCCTTAAACGCATATTACTTAAGTGTAGAAAAAGCAAAATATAGCTTGCTAAATCCTACACAGATACCCATAAGGTTTAAAGAAGCTAATTTTAAAGATTTAGAGGTCAAAACTAATAACTCTGCGTTTAATTTTTATTATGAGTTTAGCAATTTAGACGCAATTAAACCAGAGAATAGCAGTCCTTTGTTATCAGAACTTGTGCCAAAGGTAATGTTTGCTGCAACAAATTTTACATTAGAAGGTGCTACTGCAAAAGTAGAAAATTGGAACGATTTTGGTAAATGGATGTATAATGATTTAATAAGTGATACTCAAAATTTGCCCCAACGTACAGTATTAGAAATTAAAGATTTAGTAAAAGACGAAACAACAGATGTTGGTAAGGCTAAAAAAATATACGAATACGTACAAGCCAAAACACGCTACATTAGTGTGCAAGTTGGTATTGGCGGTTGGAAACCCTCTAATGCAGCAGAAGTAGATAACTTAGGTTACGGAGATTGTAAAGGACTAACCAATTATACTATGGCTTTACTAAAGGCTGCAAACGTAGCTGCAAATTATACCGTTGTGTATTCTGGTAAATCTCAAAAAAATATAGACAAAAATTTTGCTTCTGTACAAGGAAATCATGTCATTTTAAATATTCCACAAAAAGATAAAGCCGATATCTGGTTAGAGTGCACCAGCCAAAAAACACCTTTTGGTTATATCGGTGATTTTACAGACAATAGAGATGTGTTAGTTATCTCACCACAAGGTGGCAAAATTAAGCGTACAAAAAAATATACAACCTCACAAAACACACAACAAATAACAGGCAAAGCTGTAATTTTAAAAAATGGATCTACAAATATTAGCTTGCAAATGATTTCTAAAGGGTTACAGTACGATAATAGGTACTGGTTAGATAGCGAAACTAAACGTAACTTAGATAGACACTATAAATCACATTGGGATTATATAAATGATTTAACCATAAACAAAATTGATATAACAAATAATAAAGAAAGCGTAGTCTTTAAAGAAGCGATAAATTTTACAGCAAATAATTATGCGAATAAAGTAGGAGATAGAATGCTCGTTGTTTTAAATAGTTTTAACAGAAATACGTTTGTACCAAAAAAATATAGAGATAGACAATTGCCATTAATACTAAAAAGAGGGTTTAAAGATACCGATGAAGTAGAAATTCAATTGCCATTAAATTATAAGATTGAAGCACTACCAAATTCTAAAACAATAACCAATAAATTTGGAAGTTACACTTTAGAAATTACTAAAAAAGATGCAAACATATTAGTGTATAAACGCCAGTTTGTTATCAATGAAGGGGTTTTTAATAAAGAAGAATATGCCGCTTACAGAGACTTTTACAAACAAGTTGCCAAACTAGATAATTCTAAACTAGTGCTAATAAAAAATAATTAAAAAGTTAAAAATGAAAAAAATTACATGTTTCCTCGCGCTGTTATGTTGTTACTTTACCTATGCTCAAAACTTTAAATTTGGTGAGGTAAGTAAAGATGAATTAAAAGAAGTATTTAACCCACAAGATTCTTCTGCATCTGCAACCTATTTGTATAAATATAGAAACACCTATTTTGTATATAACCAAGATGGTTTTGAATTAGAAACAGAAATCCATGAGCGCATAAAAATATATAACCAAGATGGTTTTGATTATGCTACCAAAAAAATTAACCTTTACAAGGCGAGTAGTGATAAAGAAAATCTTGTTAGACTAAAAGCAATCACCTATAATTTAATAGACGGTAAAATTGAAGAAGATAAGCTTAAAAAAAATGGGGTTTTTAAATCTGAATTAAGTAAATATTACAATCAACACAAGTTTACAATGCCCAATATAAAGGCAGGCTGTATTATAGAATATAAATACGTAATTAAATCACCATTCTACCAAAATGTAGATGTGTTTAAATTTCAGCACGATATTCCAATAAATAAATTAGAAGCTCGGTTTGAAGCTCCAGAGTATTTTAATTACAAAAGTAAATCTACGGGTTATGTTAGTTTAGTGCCCGAAAAAACAAACACCGCAGACAAAGTAACTATAAAAAGTAAAAGTAGAACAGGCGGTGATGTAAATTCTACAGTTAGAACAACGTTTCATTCATCAGATATAGCGTTTCAAAAGTCTATCGACAAGTATAGTTTGTCTAACATCCCTGCGCTCAAAGATGAGCCCTATGTTAATAGCATCAACAATTACCGTGCGTCTGTAAAGTACGAGCTATCTTTTACAAAATTTCCAAATTCTACTGTAAATTACTACTCTACAACCTGGCCAGATGTTATTAAAACCATTTACAAGAGTCCAAATTTTGGTGCAGAACTAGAAAAAACAAGTTACTTTAAATCAGATATAGATGCGCTTCTAGCAAGTGCAACGACCACAGAAGCTAAAGCGGGTCTTATCTTTAATTATGTTAAATCTAAAGTAAAATGGAACGGGTATTATGGTAAGTACACCCGTGATGGTGTAAAAAAAGCATACAAACAACGTACAGGTAATGTTGCAGAAATTAATTTAATGCTAACCGCAATGTTGCGTTATGCGGGTTTAAACGCAAACCCAGTTTTAGTAAGCACACGAAATAATGGTGTACCTATGTTTCCTACTAGAGAAGGTTATAACTATGTTATTAGCGCAATAGAACTAGAAAATAATGTAATTCTCTTAGATGCTACAAGCAAGTTTAGTTCACCAAATGTATTGCCTTATAGAACCCTTAATTGGCAAGGAAGAATTGTAAGAAAGCGAGGCAGTACTGCCTTAATTAATTTGTACCCAAATAAAAATGCGGCTTCAACAAACACTATGATGGTAAATATTGATGCAGATGGCTCAATTAATGGGCAAATAAGAACAGCGTTAACCAACCATAAGGCGCTAAAATTTAGAACATCTTATGTGCAAAAAGACAAAGAGCAGTATTTACAAAACTTAGAAAACAAATATAACGGAATAGAAATATCTGATTTTAAAGTAAAAAACGAATTAGACTTATCTAAAGCCATAGTAACCTCCTACAAATTTTTGGCAGAAGATCAATGCGATGTTATAGGTAACAAAATGTATGTTAGCCCATTATTCTTTTTTACCACCGCCGAAAACCCCTTTAAACTAAAAACACGCGAGTTTCCTGTAGATTTTGGTTACCCAACCATTACTAAGTACAGTGTAAATATTAACATACCAAATGGTTACGTTGTAGAGTCTTTACCAAAGCCAATTGCAATAGCATTAGCAGACGGACTTGGTACTTTTAGTTATAAAGCCATAGCCGCAAATAATACCATACAAGTAACGGTTAAATATACAATTAACAACTCCACAATCCCTGCCCAATATTACCAAGGGTTAAAAGCATATTTCAACACCATTGTTGAGAAAGAAAACGAAACCATTATTTTATCTAAGTCCTAAGTTAATGAATATAAAAAACGCACAAAAAGAAGTAGATAATTGGATTAAAGCACACGGTGTTCGTTATTTTAACGAGCTTACCAATATGGCTCAACTAACCGAAGAGGTTGGTGAGGTAGCACGTATTATTGCGAGACGTTATGGCGAGCAAAGCGAAAAGGAAAGTGATAAAAATAAAGACCTAGGTGAAGAATTGGCAGACGTTATGTTTGTTGTTTTGTGTTTGGCTAATCAAACAGGTATAGATTTACAAACGGCATTCAATGATAAGTTAGATCTTAAAACCAAACGCGATCATAGCAGGCATCATAACAATGAAAAATTAAAGTAATACAAACATATTTATACCATTTTAGCATTGAAATTATTGTAAAAAGAAAACGATATTTTTTTTCTTTATTTGAAACAGAAAACTAAACCACTTCGGACTGGTAGTCCATAGGTTTGGTTTGCAGACTAAAAGTCTGCTTCGTGAAATGACAAATAGATAACATCATAAATTCGTAAAATCCGTGTCAAATTTTTTTTAGAAGCTAAAGCGAGATGCACTAAAGCACATAATTTTAACTAAAATTTGAGACCAATAAAGCATAGCCTAATTACGGTTTCTTTTTATGTTAAAAAAGAAAGGAAAAAGAGGGTTTTATTACGGTAATTTCAATTCAGAAATGGCATAACAGCTTATTTTGAATACTAATTTGGTGTAAAATGCTCAAAAAAATAGTGTCATA
>JBMYXP010000086.1:0-9090 GCA_049608525.1 Winogradskyella sp. | reverse complement strand
TTTGAATATTTAAATCTTTGAATATTTAAATAACCATCACAATTTACGTCGGTTCTTTTCCGCTTTTAAAAGTCCTAGCTCTCTACTTGTTTGCCCAGCAACCGAGGTGTTTTCTTCGGCACGTCTTATTAAATAAGGCATTACATCTTTAACAGGTCCAAACGGAATGTATTTTGCTACATTATAACCATTGGCTGCCAAATTAAAACTTATATGGTCGCTCATGCCATATAATTGCCCAAACCAAACATTGGTATCTGCTTTAGAAATACCGTAAGTTTGCATTAACTCCATTGCTAAATAACAGCTTGTTTCGTTGTGTGTGCCAATAAAAACAGAAATATCCTTTACATGTTCTAGTATATAACGCAATGTGGTATCAAAATTTGTATCCGTAATAGCTTTGTTAGTGCAAATTGGTGATTTATACGCTTTTTCTTCTGCGCGTTTACGCTCTTTCTCCATGTATGCACCACGTACAATTTTCATCCCAATTTTAAAACCTTTGGTTTTTGCACGCTCATGCAATTGTTTTAAATACGCTAAACGGTCCCAACGGTAACATTGCAATGTGTTGTAAACAATGGCTTTTTTGGTATTATACTTTTGCATCATGGCTTCTACCAAATCATCTGCTGCGTCTTGCATCCAACTTTCTTCACCATCAATTAATACTTCTACATCTTTTTGGTGTGCCAATTTACACACGGTATCAAACCTAGCTACTATTCTACTCCATTCTGCTTGCTCATCTTCGGTAAATGCTTTGCCTTCTGTTTTTTTCTGATATAAATAAAACCTGCCAAACGCTGTGGGTTTAAAAACTACAATTGGCATGGCTTCTCGCTCATCACAAAAATGAATAATCTTTACTATTTTTTGTAATGCGCTATCAAATTGGTCTGTTGTTTCTTTACCTTCTACTGAGTAATCTAAAACCGAACTTACATGCTCAGTATAGAGTTTATCTATAACTGGTAAGCAATCGTCTTCACTTACACCACCACAAAAATGATCAAAAACAGTAGATCGTATTAAGCCTTCAACTGGCAACTTCGCTTTTAGCGCAAAATTTGTTGCTGCTGTACCAATACGCACAAGAGGTTGCGACGAAATCATTTTAAATAAAAAATAAGCACGCTCTAATTCGGAATCCGATTTTAATGTAAATGCAGTGCTTGTGTTTTCAAAAAGTGTGCGATCAATCATATGTATTTCATTTTGAATTACAAATATATTTATTCTTCAATGTTTTTTTTCTAAAAACTAAGTATTTTCACACTATCAATTTAGCAACAAAATTATAATGCAATCTATTTCTACTCAAAACGCTGTAATTTATTTTAATTCTGAATTATATGCCGCAACAAATTCTTATATAAAAACCAATTCACCTTCAAAAATTTTTATCTTAGTAGATACAAATACACACGAGTATTGTTTGCCTCCATTTTTATCTCAGTTAGAGTCTTGCAACATACCCATTGAAATTTTAGAAATACCAGAAGGCGAAGCTCATAAAACCATAGACATTTGCACTGGTATTTGGGAAGCGTTAGCAGATTATAATGCAGACCGAAGTAGCTTACTCATTAATTTAGGTGGCGGAGTGGTTACAGATTTGGGTGGTTTTGTGGCAAGTACTTTTATGCGAGGTATAGATTTTATAAATATCCCTACATCTTTACTAGCTATGGTAGATGCTTCTGTTGGCGGAAAAACGGGAGTAGATTTGGGTGCACTAAAAAACCAGATTGGTGTTTTTAATGAAGGAAAAATTGTTGGTATTGACACCACTTTTTTAAATACATTACCACAAAAACAGATGGTTTCGGGTTTTGCTGAAATGCTAAAACATGGCTTAGTTTATGATAAAAATTACTGGGAAATGTTAACCAATCTTCAAGATTTAGACCTTTCAGATTTAGATAGATTGCTATATCGGTCTGTAATTATAAAGCATACTATTGTTACTGCAGACCCAAAAGAACAAGGCTTACGCAAAATTCTTAATTTTGGTCATACACTTGGGCATGCCATAGAAAGCTATTTTTTAGAAAATGGTACTAAAACACCTTTATTACATGGCGAAGCTATTGCTATTGGTATGCTTTTAGAGGCTTATATTTCTACTAAACTATGTGGTTTACCAAAAGAAGATTTACAATCTATAACTGCTGCACTTTCTAAAACATTTGCTAAAGTGGTAATTAACGACAATGACTGTAAGTATATTATTAATTTACTACAACACGATAAAAAGAACAGCCACGGCATTGTAAAGTTTGTATTATTAGAAGCCATTGGGAAAGCAAAAATTAATTGCGAAGTCAATAATAACTTAATTTTAGAAGCTTTTAACTATTATGCTAAAATACAATAAAGCTAAAAATCTGTTTTCTATTACGTTACTCTAAAAAGCAAAATTCTGGTGTTAGGATACATCAAAAATAACGACCAATACACAAAAATTATATCATGAAAAATTTAATATTAATAGCCATAATAAGTTTGTTTTTTAGCTGCAATAGTTCTGCTCAAAAAAACGAAGTAAAAGAAAAACCCACTTTTTTAGTAACAAAAACTGATGCCCAATGGAAAGCACAATTAACAAAAAATCAATATTATGTGCTAAGAAAAGCAGGTACAGAACGTCCACATTCTAGCCCATTAAATTCAAACTATAAAAAAGGAACCTACCATTGTGCGGCCTGTAACACTCCTTTATTTAAAAGTGAACACAAATTCGATTCTGGCACAGGTTGGCCAAGTTTTGACAGAGAAATAAAAGGTAACGTTGCTTATGGTAAAGATAGTAAACTAGGTTATAGCAGAGACGAAGAACATTGTGCAACTTGCGGTGGTCATTTAGGACATGTATTTAATGATGGCCCAAAAGAAACAACGGGTAAACGGCATTGTATTAATGGTGTAGCTCTAAAATTTGTACCTGCAAAAAATTAAATTGCAACTTATACCAAAATAGCTTTAAAATGTCGCATATAATTATGTTTCTTTTTCATTCATATTTCAATATAAAATAGAACCGTAGCAAATGCTATGCTTATATTTTCTATTTCATCTGAACAAAAAATAATTCAAATTATTTATACAACATTTTAAAACTATTTTGGTATTACAACAGCACTATAGTTTTTAATATTTTGTTTTTAGATTTTTCTGAATTTAGTTTTTAGAATTTCTTACTTTTGTAATATTAAACTTTTCAACTAAAAAATTAAGCATGAATAAATACGATATTATAGTATTAGGTAGTGGCCCAGGTGGTTATGTTACTGCAATTAGAGCATCGCAATTGGGGTTTAAAACTGCAATTGTAGAAAAAGAAAATCTAGGTGGAGTTTGTTTAAATTGGGGCTGTATCCCTACAAAAGCACTTTTAAAATCTGCTCAAGTTTTTGACTATTTAAAACATGCCGAAGATTACGGATTAAAAGTTAATACTGTTGCGCACGATTTTGATGCCGTTGTAAAACGCAGTCGTAATGTTGCCGATGGCATGAGTAACGGTGTAAAATTCTTATTAAAAAAGAATAAAATTGATGTTATTGAAGGATACGGAAAACTTAAAACTGGTAAAAAGGTAGATGTTGATGGTACTGAGTATTCTGCAGATCATATTATAGTTGCAACTGGTGCACGCTCTCGCGAATTACCAAGTTTGCCACAAGATGGAAAAAAAGTAATTGGTTACAGACAAGCCATGACTTTAGAAAACCAACCAAAAAAAATGATTGTTGTTGGTTCTGGCGCTATTGGTGTTGAGTTTGCATATTTCTATAACTCAATGGGTACAGAAGTAACTATTGTTGAGTATATGGACAAAATTGTACCAGTTGAAGATAATGACGTTTCTAAACAATTAGAACGTAGCTTTAAAAAATCTGGTATTAAAATTATGACCTCAGCCGAAGTAACCTCGGTTGATACCTCTGGCACAGGAGTTAAAGCAACTGTAAAAACAAAAAAAGGAGAAGAAATACTCGAAGCAGACCTTGTTTTATCTGCGGTTGGTATAAAATCTAATATAGAAAATATTGGCTTAGAAGATGTTGGTATTGCAGTTGACAGAGACAAAATATTAGTTAACGATTTTTACCAAACCAATATACCTGGCTATTATGCTATCGGAGATGTAACACCTGGGCAAGCATTAGCACACGTAGCTTCTGCCGAAGGTATTCTTTGTGTAGAAAAAATTGCTGGGCAACATGTAGAAGCTTTAGATTATGGTAATATTCCTGGGTGTACGTATTGTACTCCAGAAATTGCATCTGTTGGTTTAACAGAAGCGCAAGCTAAAGAGCAAGGCTTAGATGTTAAGATTGGTAAATTTCCGTTTTCTGCATCTGGTAAAGCAAGTGCTGCAGGTACTAAAGATGGTTTTGTAAAAGTAATTTTTGATGCCAAATATGGCGAGTGGCTAGGTTGCCACATGATTGGTGCTGGCGTTACAGATATGATTGCAGAAGCCGTTTTAGGTCGTAAGTTAGAAACTACTGGGCACGAAGTTTTAAAAACAGTACATCCACACCCAACAATGAGCGAAGCCGTAATGGAAGCTGTTGCTGCTGCTTATGATGAAGTAATTCATTTATAAAAAAATATTTTACACTATAATTAAGACCGTTTAAAAGCAATTTTGAACGGTCTTTTTTGTAATTTTAATTTGAACTGTGCTTTCTTAAAAATTTCGACTAAATTAGCTTGTCCATATAAGAATGTTTAAAACATAAGGCAACCTAGCATAGAACTATTGAATATAATTACCAAAATTTTAGAAGTAGATCTGAAAAATTTAATTACACCAGTTTTAACTACTACCAATTAAATGGTTTTAATACCAAAATAGTTTTAAAATGTTGTATAAATAATTTGAATTATTTTTTGTTCAGATGAAATAGAAAATATAAGCATAGCATTTGCTACGGTTCTATTTTATATTGAAATATGAATGAAAAAGAAACATAATTATATGCGACATTTTAAAGCTATTTTGGTATAATACGCATTAAACTAATTTTTTTCAACGATGCTAAGCAAAAAATTAGCGTGCTTTATTAAAAACAAAACCCACCCTTAATATTACTCAAGGATGGGAAAAAATTGCTATGAAAAAGAAAAAAATATCATTAATTTAGTATCAATGATATTCAAATATAATAATTTTTATTGAACATTATAAATTTTACGCTTTTATTCCTGAAAGTTAATTAAACCATTATAAACTAGAAATCCATAGGTTTGGTTTGCAGGCCAAAAGCCTGCTTCGTAAAATGATAAACACATAGCACCAAAAATTCGTGAAAATTCGTATCAAAAATTTATAGAAGCTAAAGCGAGCTACACTAAAGTACAGCGTTTTAACTAAAATTTGAGACCAGTAAAACTACAAAAAAATTAGTACGTGAGCGTTTCTTTTTAATTTTAAAGCGTTTTGTAAGTTCAAGTAATAACTGCATAAAAAATTAAAAACAATTTTATCTTGCTATTAAATAGTCCTACTTTTAGGGCATAGCATAATAAATGATGAATAAAACAAATACACGTAAAGCACTAAACCCTGCATATCGTAAACATAAGCCGTTAAGAAAAGAGATTACCAATTTTACAGCTCAGCTGCAAGCCTGTATCAATGCAGTAAGAGTAAGCGATGATAATGGAGAAAGCGAAGAGCATATAAAACAGCATTTTAAAGATTTCTTTACATCAACATTTTATGCTAATAATTATATTAACACAAAAGACCGTATAGATTTAGCCATTTATTTAGATAACACTCCAAAATCTGATATTGGTGTTATTATAGAAGCTAAAAAACCTAGCAATAAAGCCGAGTTTTTAACCGAAAAAAATCTAAATAAAAAAGCTTTACACGAGCTATTATTATATTATTTACGAGAACGTGTAGATGGAGAAAACAATAACATTAAACACCTTATAGCAACAAATGGTTATCAATGGTTTTTATTTAAAGCAGAAGATTTTTATACCTATTTCTATAAAAATAAAGCATTAATTAAAGAATATAAAGAGTTTAAAGATGGCTTAAAAGACACCTCAAAAAACGAACTATTTTATAATGAAATTGCTAAAAAATATATTGCAGAAGTAGCACACCAACTACCATTTGTACATTTAGATTTTACAACAACTAATTTTACTAAACTAAACGATACGCACTTAAACACGTTATATAAAATATTTTCTAACGTGCATCTACTAGGACATTCATTTGGTAATGATAGTAACCAACTTAATAAAACGTTTTACAACGAGTTACTACATATTATAGGCTTAGAAGAAGTTAAAGACAAAGGCAAAAAAATTATTAGCCGTAAAACAGAAAAAAATAGAGATTACGCATCCTTATTAGAAAGTACCATTTTTCATTTAGAAGATAGAGATTATTTACATAAAATACAAAGCATAGAAAACAACAAAGACAAAGCATTTAATGCTGGTTTAGAGCTTTGCCTTACGTGGGTAAATAGAATTTTATTTTTAAAATTGTTAGAATCTCAATTACTTGCCTATCATAACAATAATGAAGTCTATAAATTCTTAAACTCAAAATTTATTAATGGTTACGATGATTTAAACGATTTATTCTTTTCTGCATTAGCCAAAGTTGAAGAAGACCGACACCCAAAATTTAAAGACAAATACCAATATGTACCCTATCTTAACAGCTCACTTTTTGAACGCAGTATTATAGAAGATGAAGCGTTTGAAATCTCAGCACTTAACAATGACGAAATTGCAATTTATAGTGGCACAGTATTAAAAGATGCAAATAACAAAAAATCTAAAGGCAAACTAAAAACATTAGATTATCTATTTCAGTTTTTAAACGCATACGATTTTACGAGTGATGAAGGTGTAGAAGATGCTAACGAAAACAAATCGCTAATAAACGCATCTGTACTAGGCTTAATATTTGAAAAAATAAACGGCTACAAAGAAGGCTCATTTTACACACCTGCATATATAACTATGTATATGTGCAAAGAAACCTTAAGACGTGCCGTTGTACAAAAATTTAACGAGCAAGAAGATAACCAAATAGAAACATTTAACGATTTACAAGCCTATTGCAACCAACGCTTTAAAACAGAAGACAAAAAACGTTTTAACACCATAATAAACAGTCTGCGTATTTGCGACCCAGCTGTTGGCTCTGGTCACTTTTTAGTAAGTGCATTAAACGAGCTTATAGTAATAAAAAACCAATTAGGCATTTTAATGGACGCTAAAGGTAAGTCTATACGCTGCGATATAGAAATTGTAAATGACGAACTCTATGTTATAGACGATAATGGCTCACTATTTAACTACAACCCTAACGAAACCGAAAGCACACGCATACAACACAGCCTATTTCACGAAAAACAAACCCTAATAGAAAATTGTCTCTTTGGTGTAGATATTAACCCAAACTCAGTTAAAATTTGCCGTTTACGTTTGTGGATAGAGCTACTAAAAAACGCATATTACACTACTAATAATAGGTTACAAACACTACCAAACATAGATATAAACATTAAATGTGGTAACTCACTAATAAGCCGTTTTAACTTAGACGATGATTTAAAAGATGCCTTTAGAAACAAAAAAAATCCTAAACTAAAATACACGTTTACAGATTATAAAAATGCCGTTGCCGAGTATAAAGATACCAATAACAAAGACCGAAAACGTGAAGTCTTAAAAATAATAGAAGAAGTAAAAGCTAATTTTAAAAGCACCTTAGATAATAAGTTTATAAAAAAATTATATGATGCTAAACAAGAATTAAACCTTAAAGAAGAGCAAATAAACAATCTTAAAAAGTTTGGCGAAAAAATATCTAAAGCTGAAAAAAACAGGTTAAAAGACTTAAAGCAAGCAGCCGAAGAAGCTTATTTAGAGCAACAAGAAATTGTAAACAACGTTATTTACCACAATGCTTTTGAGTGGCGTTTTGAGTTCCCCGAGGTATTAGATGACAAAGGTAATTATATTGGTTTTGATGCTATTATTGGGAATCCGCCGTATATTTCAGCAGTTAATATGAAGAGAGATAAAAGAACTAAAGAGTTGTTCTCTAAAAATTACCCTTTAGTATCTGGAACATATGATGTTTATGCTCTTTTTGTAGAAAAAATAAAAAGTATAGGCAATAATTATGTTTCTTATTCTTACATAATTCCTAATAAATTTTTAGTTGCTAATTATTCCGAAGCTTTATTGGAAGATTTAATTAATACTAACTCTATACAATCTACAATTAATTTATCTAAACATAATGTCTTCGAGGAGGCTTCTGTTTATCCAATTATAATAAATGGACAGGTTGGAAAGTCAAAAAAATTTACTAAATATTATGTTGATGACATTAATAATTTTATTAAAAATGACACAATAACTAAAGAAAGAGTGTTAAAAAAATATCCCATTATAAAAGATAGCAAATACCATATACAAGGTGGTTTGGCAGGTTTTCAAGCGCAAACAATAAAGCCCTTCTTATCTGAATTAATATCTAATGAAAATATTCCATTTACAGTAAGTGGTGGAGTTGACCGATTTTATTTTGATAATAAAGACATTAGATATATGGGAAATAAATATAAAACAGCATATATAGATAAAGATTCAGGTTTAAGCTCCAATAAGATAGAATTTTATATGGAACCAAAAGTCGTTATTGCAGGTATGACGAAAATTTTAGAAACCGTTTTTGTAGAACAACCTTTAGGTTTAGGGGTTGGTATATATGCTATTCATAATATAAAAACAATTACTGAAGGTTACTTTTTATCTGCTATATTGAATAGTAAGTTTATTAATAATTATTTTACAGAAAAATTTAAAGATAAAGCTTTAGCTGGAGGCTATCTAGCTATAAATAAAAATACAATTGAAAAAATTCCTTTTATTGAGCCTAGCCTTGTTATAAAAAAGGAATTAGCTAATGCTTCAAAGAGAATACATGATTTAAAAAAACAAAACCCAAAAGCAGACACCACAAGTTTAGAAAAAGAAATAGACCAAATGGTTTACAAATTATATAATTTAACTCCAGAA
>JBMYXP010000085.1:0-9145 GCA_049608525.1 Winogradskyella sp. | reverse complement strand
TTGTCTAAGTTGTCTAAGTTGTCTAAGTTGTCTAAGTTGTCTAAAATCTAACCAATCTAATTATCAAAAAATATAAAAATGCATAAGTTTAAAGATTTAGAAATTTGGAAGAAAAGCAGATTATTCTGTTCTTCTATTTATAAAGTAACTTCTGAATTTCCTCAATCTGAAAAATTTGGTCTTACAAGTCAACTAAGAAGGGCTTCAGTATCAATTCCTTCAAATATAGCTGAAGGATCTTCAAGGCAATCAAATAAAGATTTTTCTAGATTCTTACGAATCACTTTAGGCTCTGCTTATGAAATTGAAACTCAATTATTGATTGCATTTGATTTAAAATTTATTGAAAAGGATGTATTAAATCAACTTTTAAATGAATTAGAAACTATTATTAAAATGACATCAAAGTTTAAATCTACCTTGAAGTAGATGGTTGGATTAGTTAGAATATTAGATTGGTTAGATTAGTTAGATTGGTTGGATTATCAGCATATCTAAAATAATTTCTAAAAATCTAACTAATCTAAAAATCTAACTATCTAATCATCGAAAAGTCTAATTATCTAAAAATCTAACTATCTAATCATCGAAACATCAAAAACCCTCTCAAACAAATCAAATCTTCAAGTTCTATTTGAAGACAACCACATCATAATCGTTAACAAACGTGCTGGTGATATTGTGCAAGGAGATAAAACAGGCGACAAACCTTTAAGTGAGGTTACAAAATCTTATTTAAAAGACAAATACAATAAAGAAGGAAATGTTTATTTGGGTGTTGTACATCGTTTAGATAGACCAACTTCTGGCATAATAGTTTTTGCTAAGACCAGTAAAGCTTTACCTCGATTAAATAAGTTATTTGCTAATAGATTGGCAAAAAAAACCTACTGGGCTTTGGTAAAAAATGAACCACCAAAAACAAATGACACTTTAACACATTGGTTAAAAAAGAATCCTAAAAACAATAAATCTACAGCCTATAAAAAAGAAGTTGACGGTAGTAAAAAAGCAATTCTTCATTATAAAGTAATTAAAACACTAGACAATTTTTATTTACTAGAAATAGATTTAGAAACAGGGCGACATCATCAAATACGGTCGCAATTAGCATCGATTGGTTGCCCTATAAAAGGCGATTTAAAATACGGTTTTAATCGTAGTAATAAAGATGCAAGTATAAGTTTGCATGCCCGAACACTATATTTTATTCACCCTGTAAAAAAAATAGCCATTAATATTACTGCTCCATTACCAAAAGATTCGCTTTGGGAGGCTTGTAATACCAATTAGCATTCAAAATAAGCGACACTTACATAATGGACATAAAAACATACACATTATTACCCGTGAAATTACGTAGATACAAGACAAAATTTTAAACTATTGTTTGTAAATTTTTGACTTAATATATTTATTGCATCACTTGTTAATTGCAACACTCTCGGATAACCACCCGTAGTTTGGCAATCTCGCATAAGTATAATTAACTGACCCGATGGTGTTAACTGAACCGTCCCTGGTAACACTGGCGATGTAATTATAGGTGCTAAATTATTTTTTAATACTGGCAAAATTTGATAAGCCATTCTATTATTTAACTTAGAAACTTTATAATCGTTATTAAAAAGAGCGCCTTGTTGTTGTTTACTCAATTTATTAAACTCCATACCTTTAAAAACTTTTAACACTCCACTTTTTAAAACAACATTATTGTATTTTACGTGTGCGTGCTTACGACAACTATTTAAAGTAGAAACGGTATTTAATTTTAATAAATCACCAGCGTTTAGTTTGTCGTTTTGTGTTATGCCGTTATACATGCTTGGACTTCCTAAAACAACTTCTGAACAAAAACCACCTTTTACAGCTAAGTATGTTCTAAAACCAAATTTAAGTTTTCCAAAACTCAATATATCATTTTTTGTTACAGTAATAGGAATATGCAAGGGTATTGCATTATTATTAAGTTGCGGATTCATATCTGCCCCAGATACACAAATAGTCGTAGGTTTTAAAAACTCTAATACAGCACCAGTCATCGTCATTTCTATAACTGAGGCATTACTATTATTTCCTAACACCAAATTTGCAAATTGACTAGAATACAAATCTAAAGCGCCAGAAACAGGAACACCATAAGACCTAAATCCTACACGACCTTTATTTTGAATTGAAGAGTAAAAACCAGATGCTATTATTTTAATCATTGGCTAAAACAGGTTTAATTTGGTAATTTGAAGTAGAAATTGCCTTAGCAATTTTATAATACTCGGACTTAGTAATTGCATAAAAACTTAACGTATCGCCAGATTTTAATTCGCACGGAATATTAGCATTTGGGTTAAATAATTCTATTGGTGAATTGCCAATTACATGCCAACCACCTGGGCTATTTTTTGGGTAAATTCCCGTTTGGTTTCCACCAATAGCAACTGCACCTTTTTTTACATCTAATTTGGGTACTTTTTTTCTATCTAAAAACAAGTGTTTATCTAAACCACCTAGGTATAAAAAGCCTGGTAAAAAGCCTAAAAAATATATGCTATAAACTGGCTTAGTATGCAACTCAATAACTTTAGATATTAATAGCTTTTTCTCTTTTGCAAATGCCTCTAAGTCTGTACCAAAAACAGGATCATAACACACAGGTATTTGCCAATGATTTAAACTTGTTTTTTTGTTATCTTTTTTTAGTGCATACAACTTTTTTAAGCTAAAAAATTCGTCATTGATATTATCAATAGTTAGTTTATAAATTATTAACAATGAGCTATATGCAGTTATTACTTCAACAATTTGTTTATCCTTATTATTTTCAATTTTTAGTTTGAAATTTAAGATATCTTCTAAAATATTTTTATCGATAAGTGCAGGCCAATCTATTAAAATTGCATTTTCATTATAGCGTTTATATTGAAGTTTATAATTCACAATATTCTACTGAATTGTTATCGCATTTTCTTTTAATTTTTGCGTTAAATACCTTAAAATTTCTAGTGCATTTTTAGTATCGCCATGTACGCAAAACGTCTGTGCTTTTATTGGCACCTCTACTCCACTTAGAGCTTTTACTTTTTGATGTGTTATCATATTAAAAACATGGCAAAAAACAGCTTCTTTTTTTGTAAGTAGTGCATCTTCATTTTTACGCGATATTAATGACAAATCGTCGTTATAATTTCTATCAGCAAAAGCTTCAAAAACAACCTCAATTCCGTTAGTTATTGCCAAATTTGCAATCACAGATTTGTATGGAGCATACAACTTTAAATTTTTAAAATTAGCTTTTATAAAATCAACAATTATTTGCGCTAATTGCGTTTCTTTGGCCGCTAAATTATATAAGGCGCCGTGAGGTTTTATGTGGTTTAATGTTGCATTTTCTTGTTTTGCAATTAGAGCTAAAACTTGCATTTGTTCCTTTAAGCTTTGCTTTAATTTTTCAGAAGTTATAGCCATTGGCAACCTCCCAAAATTTTTTTTATCAGGAAACGATGGATGCGCACCAATTTTAACATGGTGTTTTTTTGCGAGTTTAATCGCTGATCTTATGGAAGAATTATTACCTGCATGTCCGCCACAAGCAATATTACAAGAGGATAAGTAAGGCATTAAATCTGCTTCATTACTAAAGCCTTCGCCAACATCTGCATTTATATCTATGATAGTATTTGTCATTTATAGTATTTTAAAAACACTCAATATGCCTTTTACACCCAAAAAGATAGCAACCAACACTATAACAATGCCCAATACATTTTGAAGTTTAGAGTTTTTATAAGCACCAAGTATAGATGCTTTATTCATAATCCAAATTAATATTAAAGCAATTATCGGTAGCAATAAACCATTGGCAATTTGCGCAAATTTTATAATTTCTATAGGTTTAAAACCCACGGAAGAAAAGATAACACCTAATCCCAAAACAAACAACCATATAGCTCTAAATTTCTTCGATTTTAAATTGGTCTCCCAGCCCAAGCAACCACTCGCAACAAAAGCTGCAGCTAATGGTGCAGTTACCGCACTAGTAATACCCGCAGCAAATAATCCAATTGCTAAAAAATATTTTGCAAAAGCACCAAAAAGTGGCTCTAAACCTATTGCCAAATCTGCAGCATTAGAAATGTTTTGATGTGGTATTGCAGAAGCAGAAATAATAATACACATAGATACTAACCCTCCAAGTACAACAGCAATTGCGGTATCTTTTCTGGCATATTTTAAATCAGATTTAGAGGTCCATTTCGTTTTTGCTAATGCAGCATGCAAAAACAAATTATAAGGAACAACAGTTGTACCTATAAGCCCAATAATTGTTAAAATACTTTTTTCGGGAAATTGTGGCACAACACTATTTTTTATAACATCTATAATATTGGGTTTTGTAATAATAGCAGTCATTAAAAATGCCAAACTCATTAAAATAACAAGAAAAATTAGCACTTTTTCTAATACTTTATAATTACCTATGTATAGTAATGTAAAAGCTAAAAAACCAACAATTAGCGGTATAATACTTAGTGTTAAACTGCCAACTTTAACAATAGGATTACCCAATAGGGTTTCTAAGCCTAGTGCACCACCACTAATATTGCCAGCTTCATAGGCTGCATTTCCTATAACAACCGCGCATAAAATTAAGGTAATTACGACACCTTTTAATATTGGGTTTTTAAGTTCTTCTCTTATAATTTCAGACAAACCTTTTTGTGTAATAATACCCAAACGTGCAGCCATTTCTTGTAACACAATAGTTGCAACTACAGATAATACCATGGCCCATAGTAAAGCAAAGCCAAAATTTACACCTGCTAACATACAAAGTGTTACAGTACCTGGCCCAATAAATGCAGCCGCTATCAATGGTCCTGGACCAATATTTTGAAACAGTTTTTTTAGCATTATTTTGTTGAATTTAAGGCAAAAATCGCAAAACTTCCTAACCAATGCCCGCCTTCATAACTATCGCCAACTATACTTGGTAGTGAGTATGTAATGTGCTTATTTGCCACATTTTTGAGATGCTCAAACTCTACTAAATCTTTAGCAATATAATTAAGACTCCAAGCTCTCGAAAAATTTACACCATCGAGATGTACTAATTTTCCATCTGTTCTATCTGAGACTTCGCCAACTTCAATAGTAAATGATTTTTCTTTTAATTGGGGTAAAAAATTGGTAATCCATAGTTTAAATTTTTCCGTTGGTAAGATGCGTTTCATTAAAGCAGCTTCTTCTAAACACGGAGATAAAAAATCAAATCCGCTTGGCTCCCATGTTATTGGGCAATTGGTATCGTTTTGGTAAAAATCTTTAGCTCTTTTTTCTATTAAAACTTGCAACGTTTTATTATTTACTGCAACTGCATAATCGTAAGCAAAACTCAACCCAAAAGCTGTATTTGGGTGTTCACCTACTCTAATTGGGTAATTTAATTTTGGAAGAAACTCTAAATACTTGTTTATAATTAAATCGGTTAATGGCTGTAAATTAGTTTCTAATTTTTTTGCTGTTGGGGTGTTCCAAGTATGTAATTCTTCAGCAAGTTTTAATAACCAAGCCCAACCATAAGTACGCTCAAAAGAGGCATTGTGCTTACCTTCAAAATATAAAAGCTCTTGCGCTATGTTTTCTTTTGAAATATTTTGAAGTAATTTTTCTTCAATTTCAGTCTTACCCTCTAAATCTGGAAACTGTTTTAACAAACTCACCAAACTCCAATGCCCGTGAACTGCAGAATGCCAATCGAAACATCCATAAAATGCAGGATGCAATGTTTTTGGCGATTTTAAATCTGTGGCATCTCCAATGGTTTGGTTAAGTTTATTTGGATATTCTGTTTGCATGCAATGCAAAGGCAACTGGGCTAATCGGTTGGCTTCTTCTAAATTTAAAACGGGTGGTTTTATTATTTTGTGAGTTGACACTTCTTTTTTTGGGTTGGTCGTATTGCAACTCAACGCTATAAAGCAGATTAGTAGTAAGTAGTAGGTTTTCATTTTTTATCTTCTATTTTTAATTTTTAACTAAATTTCCGTATTCTGTCCAAGAGCCATCATAAACCACCAAATTATTATAATTACAGATTGAAGCTGCTAATGCTAAAATACAGGCTGTAATACCAGAACCACAACTAAAAACTAGCGTCTTATTTTTTTTAATTAGCTTACTAAAGATCGTTAAAAGTTCTGCGCTTGGCTTTAATGTCGTACCCGCAAATAAATCTGTGTATGGTAGATTTTTAGAATTGGGTATTGTGCCGCGTCGCAAGCCAACTCTTGGTTCATCTACTAAACAATTAAAACGGTTAGAGGAACGTGCATCAATAATTAGTGCATTTGTATTTTTTGAAAGTTTTGTAATTCCTTCAAAATTGGTCATTAGTTTTGTGTTTAAATTTGCTTCAAAATTACCTTGACAATAGTTTTCATTTGCATATAATTCAACTTTAAAATTGTTGCGCTGCCACTCTGGTAATCCGCCATCTAAAACGGCTACATTTTTAAAACCAAAGGTTGTAAACAACCACCAAGCTCTGGCACTAGAGTAAATGCCTTTATCATCGTAAACAATAATTATATTGTCGTTGTTTATGCCTAATTGTTGTGCTTCATTTTGAAATTGCGCTTTTGAAGGCAACGTACTCGGAAACGGTGCAGACGTATCGCTAAACTTTTGCTTAATATCAAAAAAACGTGCATTTGGTATTCTTATTGAAGTATCCTCAATAACTTTATTGATGGTGGCATCTAAAATAATGAGTTTAGAATTACCTATGTTAGATTTTAGCCATTCTACTGAGACTAATGGATATACTTCAAAATTCATAAAAACTGTTTTTTTATTTCAAACTGAAACTGACAATTATTACTTTACAGCATCATAATTATCGTCCCATTCTTTTGGTTTTGGGTGGTGTAGTTTTCCTAATGATTTTGCAACAAGCATAGAAACTGTAGCGTCGCCAGTAACATTTACAACGGTTCTGCACATGTCTAATGGCCTGTCAACTGCAAAAATTAATGCTAACCCAATTGGCAATAATTCTGGAGGAAACCCAATAGACTCAAGTACAATAACCAACATTACCATACCTGCGCTTGGTACAGCAGCACTACCTATAGATGCTAATAATGCGGTTAAAACGATAATTAATTGATTTGTAAAGGTTAAACCATCTGGCCAAATTACTTGCATAATAAATACCGCTGCAATACCTTGGTACAAACTTGTGCCATCCATATTTACAGTTGCACCAACAGGCAATACAAAACCAGATACTTCTTTATCTACTCCCAAATGTTCTTCTACTCGCTCCATCGTTACAGGTAATGTTGCAGCACTACTACTGGTTGAAAATGCTAATAATTGTGCAGGGCTTATTTGTTTTAAAAACCATAATGGAGATTTTTTTGTGTATAATTTTACAAGTAGTAGATAAAAACCAATCATTAAAATTAAGCCACCAACAACACAAAACGCGTATTGTAATAATTTAAGTAATATTTCGGTATCATTAAAAGCAATAATAACATTAGCCATTAAAGCAAAAACGGCATACGGTGCAAAAAGCATTATTAAATCTACCATTTTCATGACCACTTCGTTAAGTGAGTCGAAAATCTTAATCATTGGTTTTGCTTTCTTTGGTGGAATTAATAATAAACAAATACCAACAAATAAAGCAAAAAAGATAATTTGAAGCATTTTAGCTTCTCCCATAGATTTAAAGATATTACTCGGAAAAATATCTACTAAAGCCTGTAATGGACCAGCATCTTGTTGTGCACTTGCTTTTACTAATTTATCGGTAACACCAGCATCGTTTTCGTATTTTAATTTTATTTTGTCTATGGTAGCTTGTGGCATACCTACACCAGGTTTTACAATATTAACTATAGATAAACCAATAATTATAGCTATTAAGGTTGTACCTATATAAATGGATATAGTACGCAAGCCCATACTTTTAATTTTAGAAATATCTTTTAAATCTGAAACCCCTTTTATAAGTGATGCCAAAATTAATGGTACTGCAATAAGTTTTAATAAATTAATAAAAATTTTGCCAAATGGTGCAACCCAATCGGTTACAAATTGTTGACCATTAACAGCGTTCATAATAAACCCAAAAATGATTCCGAGCGTCATTCCAATAATAATTTTCCAATGTAATGCTAGTTTTTTCATAATAGTAGCCGTAAAAGCGGTCGTCTTATTTGTTGTTAATATTTGTAATTATTTTGAATTTTAAAAGATAAGCGTTAAAAATAGAGGTTTTTAAATATCGTTTTACCAGTCTTTGCACTCTTGCCGTCTAAGTAGAGTAAAATCTGCCAAAACCAAAGCTGCCATAGCCTCTACAATTGGCACAGCTCTTGGTACAACACACGGATCGTGGCGCCCTTTACCTTGCATTTTTACAATATCGCCAGCGTTATTTAGTGCATCTTGTTTTTGCAATAGTGTTGCCACGGGCTTAAATGCAACTCTAAAATAAATATCCATACCGTTAGAGATGCCACCTTGTATGCCACCAGAGCAGTTGGTAGTAGTTGATCCGTCGGTAGTAAACAAATCGTTGTGTGCGCTACCTTTCATTTTTGCACCACAAAACCCGCTACCATATTCAAAACCTTTTACGGCATTTATAGATAACATAGCTTTTCCTAATTGGGCATGTAATTTGTCAAAAACTGGCTCACCCAAACCTACTGGTACATTTTGTAATACACAAGTTATTGTACCACCAATGGTATCTCCTTGTTTTTTAACATCTTGTATTTTGGCTATCATTTTATCTGCAATAGCTGTATCTGGACAACGAACTGCATTAGATTCAATTTTAGAAAAATCTAAATCTTGATAGGGTTTATCTATAAAAATATCACCAACTGACGATGTAAATGCGTTGATTTTGATAGATGATAAAAATTGTTTTGCTATTGCGCCTGCTACGACTCTACTTGCTGTTTCTCGTGCCGAGCTTCTACCTCCACCTCTATAATCGCGGACTCCATATTTTTTATCGTAGGTATAATCTGCATGGCTGGGGCGATAAACATCCTTTATATGCGAATAATCTTTAGATTTTTGATTGGTATTATGAATTACAAACCCAATTGGAGTTCCTGTGGTT
>JBMYXP010000084.1:0-9167 GCA_049608525.1 Winogradskyella sp. | reverse complement strand
TAACCCTAAAAACACAAGATGATGAAACAATTTTTACTTTTAACAGGCCTAGTTTTGGTGCTCATATCTTGTAGTGCCAAAAAACAAATGGAAAGCGCTATTAGTAGTGGCAATTACGACCATGCAATTAACGATGCTTTACGCAAACTAAAAAACAACAAAAACAAAAAACGCAAACAAGATTATGTTATTTTACTTAAAGATGCGTACTCTAAAGTCTTAGAAGAAGATTTAAAAAATATTGCACATCTTAAAAAAGATGGAAACCCAGAGCAATATAAAACTATTTACGAAATGTATTTAGATTTAGAAGCAAGGCAAAATGCCGTAAAACGTGTATTACCTTTAAAAATAAATGGGAAAACGCTGCGTTTAAAATTTAATGATTACAGCACTGAAATTGTTGATTACAGGTACAAAACATCTGATTATTTAATCGATGAAGGCCTAACACTTTTAGACTCTAACGATAAGTATAATGCTAGAAAGGCTCATAATATATTTACTTACATAGAACGCATTAACCCAAATTTTGAAGAAACTCGAAGTTTAATTACTGAAGCACATCAAAAAGGTATTGACTTTGTACATGTATCTATTCAAAATAATACACAACAAATAATACCTCAACGTTTAGAAACTGAGTTATTAGATTTTAACACCTATGGGTTAAAAAATCAGTTTTGGACGGCATATCATGCAGTTGCAGATACTAATATAGATTACGATTATGCTATGCAATTGCAATTAAAACAAATTAACATTTCGCCAGAGCGTTATAACGAGCGTCAGCTATTAAGAGAAAAGGAAATTATTGATGGCTGGGAATATCTATTAGATACTGCTGGTAATGTTGCAAAAGACAGCTTGGGAAATGATATTAAAATAGATAAAATTGTAACTGTAAGGGCTCGTTTTTTTGAAGTAACACAAACCAAATCTGCACAGATAGTTGCAAATGTTGTTTACAAAAATTTAAAACAAAACCAAACTATAGACAAATTTACAATAGATAGTGGTTTTATTTTTGAAAACATTTTTGGGCAATTTAAAGGAGACGAACGTGCTCTAAACAGAGACGATAGAGATTTACTAAGGCATAGTGAAGCACTTTTTCCTTCCGATGCTCAAATGGTTTATGATACTGGCGAAGATTTAAAACTAAAATTAAAAGACATTATTAGCTCGTATAAAATAAGGTAATGCCAATTAAATAGTAATTGGTATTAGAGATTTATAGCACTTTTTCTTAAATGGTGTCTATTAAAAAAACAGCTTGGGAGATCTAACCCAAGCTGTTTTTTATTTATACCAAGCTTAAACAGTAACACCATACATTTTTTCTCGCTGTACTTTTATTTTTTTGTCGCTCATGTATTCATCAAAGGACATGTAACGATCTATGACTCCGTTTGGTGTTAATTCTATAATACGGTTACCAACAGTTTGCGCAAACTCATGATCGTGTGTGGTTAACATAACTGTACCTTTAAAGTTGGTTAACGAGTTATTAAATGCTGTAATACTTTCTAAATCTAAGTGGTTTGTTGGCTCATCTAACATTAAAACATTGGCTCTAATCATCATCATTCGGCTAAGCATACAACGTACTTTTTCTCCACCAGATAAGACATCCGATGTTTTTAAAGCTTCCTCGCCGCTAAAAATCATTTTACCAAGAAAACCACGGATATGTACTTCTTCGCGTTCTTCTTCTGTTGTTGCCCATTGGCGCAACCAATCTACTAAAGATAATTTATTATTAAAAAACGCACTATTATCTAGCGGTAAATACGATTGTGTGGTTGTAACTCCCCAAGCAAATGTGCCAGCATCTGCCTTTGTGTTACCATTAATAATTTGGTAAAATGCAGTTGTAGCTCTAGAGTCTTTTGAATATACAACAACTTTATCTCCTTTATTTAGATTAAGGTCTATGCCTTTAAATAATAATTCGCCATCTAAACTTGCCGTTAAGCCTTCAATATTTAAAATTTGATCTCCTGCTTCGCGATCGCGCTCAAAAATAATAGCTGGGTAACGACGGCTAGAGCGTTTTATATCTGCTATATTTAGTTTTTCTATCATTTTCTTTCTACTTGTTGCTTGTTTAGATTTGGCAACATTGGCAGAAAAACGACGAATAAAATCTTCTAATTCTTTTTTCTTTTCTTCGGCTTTTTTGTTTTGTTGTGCATGCTGTCTTGCTGCTAATTGAGACGACTCATACCAAAAGGTATAATTACCAGAGAAGTGGTTAATTTTTCCGAAATCAATATCTGAAATGTGTGTGCAAACGGCATCTAAAAAGTGCCTATCGTGAGATACAACAATAACGCAATTATCGTAATTGGCTAAAAAATGTTCTAACCAAGAAATGGTTTCGTAATCTAAATCATTGGTTGGCTCATCCATAATTAATAAATCTGGATTACCAAATAAAGCTTGTGCGAGTAATACACGTACTTTTTGTTTACCGTCTAAATCTTTCATTAACGTATAGTGGTACTCTTCCTTTATACCTAAGTTAGAGAGCATTGCTGCGGCATCACTATCGGCATTCCAACCGTTCATTTCTTCAAATTGTACTTGAAGTTCGCCTATCTTTTCTGCATTTTCATCGGTATAATCTGCATATAAAGCATCAATTTCAGTTTTCAACTTATATAACGGTTTGTTACCCATTAAAATAGTTTCTAAAACCGTATGCTCATCGTACAAACTATGATCTTGCTCTAACACAGACATACGTTTGCCAGATTCTAAGTGGACGTGCCCAGATGTTGGATCCATTTTACCAGCTATAATCTTTAAAAATGTAGATTTCCCAGAGCCATTGGCACCAATAATTCCGTAGCAATTACCGTTATGAAATGTGGTATTTACTTCATCAAAAAGTATGCGTTTACCAAATTGAACTGAAAGATTAGAAACTGATAACATAGTGTAGATTTTAAAATATTTTGCAAAATTAGAAAATTAAAGCCATTGCAAGAAATAAATACTAACAATACTAAGTTTTAACGCTGTATTAACAGCAGAAGAGCTTGCCAACGCATAAATTTGTTTTTATTCACCAAGAAAAACACTCTATTATGCACATTAAAAATATAGCGTTTTATACATTGCTAATGGCCATTAGTTTTGGGTGCACCTCTATTAGTAATACTGACGACTTTGCTTACATTGGCGGAGAAATAATTAGTCCAAAAAACAAAACAGTTATTCTCTATAACACCAAAGGTAAAGTGTCTGATACGCTTACTTTAGATGCTAATAACAGGTTTATTCATAAAATAACAGACCTTAAATCTGGTTTATATTCTATACGACATGGTGGCGAATACCAAATGGTAGTGTTAGAGCCAAATGATAGTATTATGCTAAGAGTTAATACTTACGATTTTGATGCGTCTTTAGTATTTACAGGTAAAGGGTCTAAAAAGAATAATTACCTTATAAAAACCTATATGTTTAATGAAAATGAAGGTAAAAAACTTGTTGAATATGCACAAATGGAACCCGAAGCCTTTAATGCTTTTGTTGAAAAACGTTGCGCTAACCAATTAGATGAATTAAACACTTTTTTAGAACACAATAAACAGAGCGCATTTTTTAAGTCTATAATTGAAACAACCATTAATTATAGCATGTATGCCGATAAAGAAATTTATCCGTTTGCCTATTTTGGCAACAATAAATTAATTCACTTTAAAGACTTACCAGAAAACTTTTATGCGTACAGAAAAAACATAGATTATAATGCTAATCACCTAAGTAATTTTTTCTCTTATAACCGCTTTTTATTTTCTCATTTCGATAATTTAGCACTTACAGATTTTTATAAACACAATGAATATCATGCCGCTTTTAATAGACATTCTGTAATATACAACAGAGCAAAGCTAAATTTAATTGACAGTTTAATTACAGACCCAACTATTAAAAACAATTTGTTAAAATATAAAGTTAGAGATTTTGTAAGTCAAAACCGAAACGTTTTTGAAACTAAAAACATGCTAGACTTTTATTTTACAAAATCTACAAACGACAAAGACAAAGCCTATATAAAAGGATTAGTAAAGTCTATAAATATGCTAAAAAAAGGAAATATTTTACCTACCATAAAAGTTATTAATTATAACAACTCAGAGCATACACTAAACCAAATTATTACAAAGCCAACCGTTCTCTATTTTTGGTCGTCTAATATAAAAGCACATTACAAAAATAGTCGTTTTAAGATTAAAGAATTGAAATTAAAATTCCCAGGTATAGACTTTATTTCAGTACATATAAAGGATAACGAGGTTGCGGCTTGGAAAGCAATTATAAATTACTATGGCTTTGCCAACCACAATGAGTATCGGTTTAAAAACTCTAAAACGGCTTTAAAAACATTGGCTGTTAATTATGTAAATAAGGCAATAATTGTAGATAAAACAGCACGTATATTGAATGCAAATGCAAATATCTATGGTGCAAATTTTGAGGCTAATCTCAATACATTAACGCTGGGTAGTTTTTAAACTTAATTATTCATTTTCTAACGCTTGCTTATACACATCTATATTTGCCATTTCGTTAGCAGGTAATTTGGGGGCTTTAATATCTGTGTATGTTTTTAAAGTATCGTGCAATATTTTGGCAACAATATATCTTGCTGTGGGTTTATCGTCTGCCGGAATATTATACCAAGGTGCATGCGGTTTTGAAGTTTTATTTAAAGCGTCTTCATAACACGTTTGGTAAGCTTCCCAAAGTTTTCGCTCTTTTAAATCGTCTGAAGAAAATTTCCAGTTTTTTTCTGGTTTATCTAATCGTCTTAGCAATCTGTTTTTTTGTTCGTCTTTAGACAGGTTTAAAAAAAACTTAAATACAATTGTACCATTATTGGCAATTTGCTTTTCAAAATTATTTATTTCTTCAAAACGTTGTTCCCAAAAGGCATCATTTACATCTTCTACACTATTAATATGTGGCATATTTTCATACATCAAATAATTAGGATGTACGCGTGTTACCAATACATTTTCGTAATGTGTTCTATTAAAAACACCAAATTTACCACGCGCTGGCAATGCTATATAATGTCTCCACAAATAATTGTGCTTTAGTTCTAAATCTGTAGGTTTTTTAAAGCTATAACACTCTATGCCTCTTACATTAAACGCTTTAAAAACCTCTCTAATTAAGCTATCTTTACCAGCAGTATCCATACCCTGAATACATATTAAAACCGAATACTTACCGTGTGCATACATTGTATTTTGTAGGTCTGCCAGGTCTTTACTTACCGCTCGTAAAGATGTTTTAATTTCTTTTTTATCGGCTTCTAAATTGTAGGTTGTTGACAAATCTTTTATATTGATTTGAGAAGTAATTTTAAAATCGTTAATGCTAATATTCTTCATGTTTTATTTATGTTTTTTAGACCCGTAAAATGTAAAATTATAGTACATTTATTTTGAAGCAAACGCTTTTACATCTGCTTCGCTAACTTCGTTTTCTCCAAGAATAATTAAACGCTCAATAACATTGCGTAGTTCTCGTATATTGCCTGTCCAATCGTAATTTTGAAGTAATTTAATCGCTTTAGCAGAAAATGTTTTTTTTGCATTGCCTTGTGCTTTCGAAATTTTTTCAGAAAAATAATTTATCAGTAACGGAATATCTTCTCTCCTATCATTTAACGCAGGTACTTCAATTAAAATTACAGCTAATCTGTGGTACAAATCTTCTCTAAAATTACCATCTGCAATTTCTTTTTTAAGGTTTTTATTGGTTGCAGCAACTACTCTAACATTTACTTTTATATCCTTATCGCTACCAACACGCTGTATTCTACTTTCTTGCAAAGCACGCAATACTTTAGCTTGTGCAGACAAACTCATATCTCCAATTTCATCTAAAAAGATCGTGCCACCATTAGCCGCTTCAAACTTACCAGCTCTATCTTTTGCTGCAGATGTAAATGCGCCTTTTACATGCCCAAATAATTCACTTTCTATTAATTCGCTTGGTATGGCTGCACAGTTTACTTCTATCATTGGGCCTTTTGAGCGTTCACTTTTTTGATGTAACCAATGTGCTACAAGTTCTTTACCTGTTCCGTTTGGCCCAGTAATTAAAACTCTGGCGTCGGTTGGTGCCACTTTATCAATCATGGCTTTAATACGAGCAATACCGTCGCTTTTACCAATCATTTGGTAGTTTTTACTTACCTTCTTTTTTAGCATTTTATTTTCTACCACAAGTTCATTTCGATCTAAAGCAATACGAACTGTGTTTAATAAACGGTTTAAATCTGGTGGCTTAGAGATATAATCAAAAGCACCTAAACGCATGGTATTTACAGCAGTATCTAAGTCTCCATGCCCAGAAATCATTACCATTGGGATTTCGGGTTTTATCTTTTTTACGGCTTCTAAGACTTCCACTCCGTCCATTTTTGGCATTTTAATGTCGCAAAGTACAAGGTCGTAATCGTCTTTTTTAATTTTTTCAATACCTACTAAACCGTCTTCGGCTTCTTCTACTTGGTAGGTTTCGTTTTCTTCTGATAGTATTTTTACTAATACTCTGCGGATAGCCGCTTCATCTTCTATTATTAATAGTTTTGACATAGTTATAATTTAAATTTTAGTCCAGATCTAAAGTAGAACGCATTTTTATCGTCTAATTTATAGACTACATTTCTAGTTTTATCTCGTAATACATTATTAAGTCTAAAGGTGTAACCCGCATAAGCATAAGCAACTAAATGTTTTGTAAAACAATACTCATAACCTGTGCCAAAAACAGCAACAGAAAGTGATATATTTTTAACTTGTTTGCCAATTACTAATGCTGGGCTTTGTAAATGTGCAAAATAACCATCTAAACTTACAAAAGCTTGTACTGTATTTTTTTTATTGAAATAATGCTTAATGTTAGATTTTGGCACACCAGCAGAGAACGACCATTTGTCGTTAACACGTCTGTAATAATTAATAAGCGGTAATGGAAATGGGACACCTAATGACGCATTATAGGTAAGTCCCAAGATTAATCGGTATGGTTTTTTTAAACTCTCATCTTTTGTTCGGTCTTGTATGGCATATACTCCACCATTAATAAAAAAATCGTCTATAGTGATTTTTTGTTTTAGTGTAGAGGCAATTCTGGGATTGAGCTTTACCCCTAATCTCCATTTTTTATTTGTTTTAAACGTATAGCCTACATTAACATCTATAACATTTATGGTTTCTAGTAGTGAGGTGTTAAAAGGGTAATCGTCTTCTAAGTTAAGGATAATACGGTTGTATTCTGCTCCAAAAATAAAGTAGGTATCTTCCTTAACTTTTATAGGATAATTAAAGAGCAACCTAAGTCTTGTATAGTTATCGTCAGAATTACTTTTAGGAATAAATGAATACTCTAACCGTGCTAAATCTGTTAATTGTGCAGTTACAAACTGAAAACAGAAAAATAGCATAAACACAGATAACACCTTACGTTTGTTAACGTTAAAAATCATGGTTTATCTTATTTACTGATAATATGAATATCGCGTTGCGGAAATGGTATAGAAATGTGATGTTCTCTAAATAACCTATCTATTTCAAATCTTAAATCGCTTTTAGGAAATTGTGCTTTAAAACTATCTGTTAATGTAAAAATAAGTTTAAAATTTAAGGCACTATCTCCAAATTCTGTAAAAACGACTAAAGGTTCTGGGGAAGAAATAACGCTATTATTTGTTTTAGCAGCTTGCAGTAATAGTTTTTTTACCAATTGCACATCACTTCCGTAAGCCACACCAACCTCAACGGTTTCTCTTGTTAAGTTTCCGTTTTCTGTCCAATTATAAAGAATCGATGTTAAGTATTTATGGTTGGGTACAATTAGTACTTTATTATCTATGGTTACTGCTCTTGTTGTACGTAATTTAATTTCTTCTACCCTACCAACTTTACCATCTATTTCAATAATATCTCCAACATGTACCGATTGATCTATTAATATAAAAATACCAGAAATAATATCTTGAAAAAAAGTTTGTAATGCCAAACCAACACCGACTAATAACGCTGCTGAAGCCGCAAAAACCGCAGTAACATCAATACCAATAGAATCTATAACTGCAAGAAATATAACGACATATACTAACCAACGTGCAAACGAAAATACCGTAATAAATTTTGCCTTATCATCGTCACTCAGTTTTTTGGTAACGGTACGTCTTACCCAATTTAAAACTATTTTAGTTAAAATTAAAAGCCCTATAATTACAAGGATATAACCAATAGTTATTTTAATTGTAGCAGTTTCGTTTTCGTAAATAATTAAATTAAAAAACGATTTAATGGTTTTCCATGTCGAATTTATGGAAACATTATTTTCTGTCAGTAATAAACTAAACCTCATCATATTTAATAGTTTAACCACTTAAATAATTCTTTATACGTTGGTTTTTTACCATACATTAATATACCAACACGATATATTTTTGCAGCAAACCATACTGTACATAAAAATGTGCCAATTAATACTACTAATGCTAAACATTGTTGCCATATTGGTACACCAAAAGGAATACGCATTAGCATAACCACTGGCGATGTAAAAGGAATAAACGAAAATACCGTAGAAACTGTACCGTGCGGATCTTCAATTACTGTAAAAATACCAACATAAACCGCTAAAATAAGTGGCATAAGTATAGGCAGCATAAACTGTTGCGTATCGGTTTCGTTATCTACCGCAGCACCAATAGCTGCATACAAAGAACTGTACAGTAAATAACCCCCTATAAAGAAAAACAGAAAAGCTACTATTAAGTTTGCTATTGGCAAATTACCAATACCTATAACTATATGCTCTGCAAAAGCTTGCGCTCCATCTGCTTCTATGGCTTGGTTTAAAAGTTGCTGCTGCGGTGTTTGCATTGCCATAATATCTATATTAAATATAAGACTTACAACCAACATTAATACACCTCCCAAAACAACCCAAATTACAAATTGCGTTACCCCAGCTAAAGAAGTACCAATAATTTTGCCCATAAGCAATTGAATGGGCTTTACGGAAGAGATTATCACTTCAATAATACGGCTTGTTTTCTCTTCTATAACACTTCGCATTATCATATTACCATAAATAATAATAAACATAAACAGCAAATA
>JBMYXP010000083.1:0-9198 GCA_049608525.1 Winogradskyella sp. | reverse complement strand
CAAACCACATACTAGTCCTTAGGTTTTCTGCCATGGGAGATGTCGCAATGACGGTTCCTGTTTTACGAGCACTAACCACCCAATATCCGCAGTTAAAAATAACCGTAGTTACCAGAGCCTTTTTTAAACCCTTTTTTAAAGATTTAAAAAATGTAAGTTTTTATGAAGCCGATTTAAAAGGCAAACACAAAGGCTTTTTTGGGCTTTACAGATTATCTAAAGAACTAAAAGCACTTAATTTTAATGCCGTTGCAGATTTACACAATGTATTACGTAGTAAAATTTTGAAATTCTTTTTCTTCGGAAAAAAAGTAGTGCAATTAGATAAAGGCAGAGCAGAAAAAAAAGCATTGGTTTCTGGAGCGCAGTTTCAGCAATTAAAAACCACACATCAACGCTATGCAGAAGTGTTTAAAGCGCTAGGATGTCCTGTTAATTTAGTAAATCCAACATTTTTAAAACCAAAACCACTAACAAAACAATTACTACAACTAATACCCAATAAATCACAAAAAAATATTGGTATTGCGCCATTTGCAGCTTACAAAAGTAAAATGTATCCGTTAGAAAAAATGGAAGCCGTCATTGCACAACTTTCAAAAGATTATAATATCATTTTATTTGGTGGCGGAAATAAAGAAATTGAAGTTTTAAACCATTTTGAAACCAAACATAAAAATGTAGTTTCGGTTGCAGGACAACTAACCTTAGATGAAGAGTTAATGCTCATTTCAAATTTAGATGTAATGTTTGCAATGGATTCTGGCAACGCGCATATTGCTGCAATGCTTGGTATAAAAGTAATTACGCTTTGGGGAGTAACGCATCCGTTTGCAGGTTTTGCCCCTTTTAATCAACCACAAGATTATGCGTTAACAGCCGATAAAAACCAATATCCGTTAGTACCAACATCGGTTTATGGTAATACATTCCCAGATGGTTATGAAGATGCTGCGGGTAGTATTTTGGTTAGTGACGTAGTTGCTAAAGTAAACGCTTTATTAGATTAAATTTTGGTAACTGTTTTAGGTTTGAAAACTGAATTAAATCTGGCATTTAGCCCTGATAGCTGCGGCATCTTTTTTGGCGGCTTTTTCGCAGACAAAAAGATATAGCGGATAGCAGGTTTCTGCTTCGAAAAATAATTATTTTTTTTGAAACATGACAGTTTTGGAGTCTTGATTCTAAGAGCGTAGCGGTCTTGATTCTTGATTCATTTTTTTTAAACATCATCATAATCTACCACAACAGTTTCAGACGTTGGGTGTGCTTGGCAAGTTAAAACCAAACCGTCTGCAACTTCTCCGTCTGTTAAAATGTTGTTTTGTCGCATGGTAGCTTCACCTTCGGTAACTCTGGCAATACAACTGCTGCAAATACCGCCTTGGCAAGAGTATGGAGCGTCAATGTTTTGTTTTAATGCCGCTTCTAAGATAGATTGCTCTTTAGACATTGCAAATTCAAACTCTTCCTCATCGACTAATACTTTAATTTTTGTGTTTCCAGATAAGATTTCAGTATTAGAGTTAGATTTTGCTTCAACAGGCGCAGTAAACAATTCAAATAAAATAGAACGTTCTTTTACTCCGTTTTCAACCAAAACGTCTTTTACAGTATGTATCATTTGCTCTGGCCCGCAGAGGTAAAATTTCTCAATTGTAACCCCTTTGTACTTGTTTTTTACAATAAGATTTACTGTGCTTTTTTCTATACGACCAAAAATAGCATCTGTTTCTTGCGATTGACTGTAAATAAAATGCGCATGAAACCTATTGCCATACGTGTTTTTTAAATGCAGTAGTTCTTCAATGAACATAGCATCTGCTAACGTTTTATTGCCATAAACCAAAATAAAATTACTAAACGGTTCGTCTTCTAAAAGTGTTTTTGCAATACTCAATATTGGCGTAATACCACTACCAGCAGCAAAAGCAGCAATGGTTCTGGTTTTGGCTTCGTTAGCTTCAAACACAAAACGGCCATTTGGTGCTGCAACCTCAATGCTATCCCCTATTTTTAATTGGGTATTGGCATAAACGGAAAATATACCACCATCTACAGTTTTTACTGCAACAGTAACGTCTCCGCTATTTACAGAAGCGCAAATAGAATAATCTCTACGAATGTCTTCACCGTTAATAGTAGTTTTTAGCGTAATGTATTGCCCAGCTTTAAAACTAAAATCTGCTTTTAAATGTGCTGGAATCTCTAAAGTTATAGCTACAGATTTAGCCGTTATTTTTTCTAAAGATTTTATGGTAAGTGAATGAAATTGTGACATTATTATTGTTTTTACAAAAATAAGAAAGCCCCTTTTTTTTTACTAAATTTTAGCGTTAAAAATATACCTAAGAAAATTAGGTATATTTGCACTATGAGTCATTCAAAATTATATAAAGGCAGTTTAAATACCATTATTTTAAAATTGTTAAATGAACACCACAAAATGTATGGTTACGAAATTACCCAAAAGGTAAAATTATTAACCAAAGGCGAGCTAAACATTACCGAAGGCGCATTATACCCAGCATTACACAGATTAGAAGCAGAAGGCTTATTAGATGTTGAAGTTGCAAAAGTAGATAACCGTTTGCGTAAATATTATAAACTTACCGAAACTGGCACAAAAGAAACCGTAACTAAACTCGAAGAATTAGCTAAATATATTAAAACGATGCAAACTTTAGTAAACCCAAAATTGGCTTAATTGATGAAATTAACAGAATCTCAAATACAACAACTCTACACCTTTACAAGGCAACATTTTGTAGAGCATTACGATTTACAAACCGAACTTGTAGATCATTTAGCTAATGACATAGAAACCCAATGGCAAAACCAACCAAAGCTAAGTTTTGAAGACGCTAAACACAAAGCCTTTAAAAAGTTTGGTGTTTTTGGTTTTATGGAGGCGATAGAGCAAAAATCTAAAGCGATGAGCAAACGCTACATTAATTATTTATGGAACGAACTTAAAAAATGGTTTGAGCTACCACAGTTATTAATAACTATTGCGTTATTTCTTTTGTTTTATTTGGCTTTTTCTACAGTTTTTATCGCTTATTTAGTTGGTGTGTTTTATGCTTTAATTTCTATATGGTGTGTGTTTAAAAGCATTCAACTCAATAAACAATTTAGAAAACGGAAAAAAAATTCAAATAAAAAATGGGTGCTCGAAGAACTAATTTTTAAACAAGCGGGCAGCACAACTTTAGTTTTTATGTCTCAAATATTTAATGTTTTTAATGTTTCTGACACATTGGCTTCAAATAGCTATGCCGTTGTAGCACTAGCATTGGGCTTTACAGCTTTAGTATTAATTAACTACATTAGCTTTGAACTCATACCCAACAAAGCCGAAAAACTACTAAACGAAACGTATCCAGAATTTAGTTTGTAACAAAACACTTATTTTTAATACTTACCTATTAAACCCAACCCAAAAAAATTATGATAAAACGTTTTATTAATTTAGAATGGAAACAGTATTTTCGTTCATCGTATTGGCAAAAAAGTATAGCCATAAACATTTTAATGGTGTTTTTTGCACTTTATTTTGTGGCCATGTTTTTAGGTTTAGGGTTTGGATTGCTTTTTATTTTGAAAGAAACATACCCAAATCAAGATGCCTTTGTAGTAGCAAATAGCTTTATGTTTTTCTGGATTATTGGTGATTTGCTAATGCGTTTCTTTTTACAGAAACTACCCGTAATGAGCGTAAAACCTCTGCTAACCTTACCCATAAAACGGGCAACAGTTGTTAATTATGTTTTAGGGAAATCTGCTATTTCATTTTTTAACTTCTTGCCATTATTTGCCATTATTCCGTTTAGCATAATGCTTATTAGAGATGGTTACGCAACGTCTATGGTATTAACTTGGATGTTTACCCTATTTATAATTGTACTCATCATTAACTTTCTAAATTTTATAATTGAAGCGTTTTCTGCCAAAACAGAACTATCATTTCTACCTATTATAATTATAGCAAGCACTTTATTTGGTTTAGATTATTTTAGTGTATTACCTATAAAAGCAATTATTGGAGATGCGCTAATAAGCATTGCCAACAACCCAATTTTAATTATAATACCAATAGCCATTTTATTGCTATGCTATGTTTATAATTTTAAAATACTAAGAAGCAAACTATTTTTAGACAGTTCTCTAAAAACCAAAGTTACAGAAGTAAACGCAGCAGATTTATCTTGGACCAAACGTTTTGGAGATGTTGCGCCTTTTATGCAATTAGATTTAAAACTTATATGGAGAAATAAACGCACAAAATCTATGGCACTATTTATGGTCATAGGCTTACTTTATGGTTTGTTCTTTTATCCGCAACCTATGTACAGTGATATGCCATTTATGTCTGCATTTATTGGCATATTTTCTACTGGTATTTTTCTTATCAACTTTGGGCAATTTATTCCTGCTTGGGATAGTGGTTATTACAAACTACTAATGAGCCAAAACATTAAATACGAACAATATTTACGTTCAAAATTTTTACTTATGGTAATGAGTGTCGCTATTTTATTTGTTTTAGGGATTCCGTACGTGTATTTTGGTTGGAAAATTTTAATCGCTCATTTCGCTGCAGCCATTTATAATATTGGGGTAAACTCTCATGTTATTCTTTATGGAGGTGCTTTTAACAGAAAAAAAATAGACTTAGATAAAAAAGCAGCGTTTAACTACCAAGGTACAGGCGCAGTACAATGGATTATTGGTATTCCGCTTATGGTATTACCAATGGCATTATTCGGGCTCACCAATTGGCTTCTCGGTTTTGGGGCTGCAATAACTTTATTAATAGTACTTGGTGCTACTGGGATTTTGTTTCATAAAAAGCTAATGAAACTAATTACCCTAAAATATCTCAATTCTAAACACAAAATGATTAACGCATTTAGTCAAGACAACTAATAACACAACACATCATGATATATACAAAAGACCTTTCAAAAACATATAACAAAACAACAGTGCTTAAAATAGACGAATTAAGCATACCAAAAGGACAAAGTTTTGGACTTGTAGGCAATAACGGAGCTGGCAAAACCACATATTTCAGCTTACTTTTAGATTTAATAAAACCCACCACAGGCAATATTGCTAACAATAGTATTATTGTAGATAAAAGCGAAGATTGGAAACCCTTTACTTCTTCTTTTATAGACGAAAGTTTTTTAATTGGCTACCTAACACCCGAAGAGTATTTTTATTTTATTGGCGAACTACGTGGGCAAAACAAGGCAGATGTTGATGCACTTACATCTAAGTTTGAAGATTTTTTTAACGGAGAAATTATAGGTAAGAAGAAATACCTTAGAGATTTAAGTAAAGGTAACCAGAAAAAAGCAGGCATTGTTGCGGCACTTATTGGTAACCCAGAAGTGATAATTTTAGATGAGCCTTTTGCAAATTTAGACCCAACAACACAAATTCGCTTAAAGCAAATACTTAAAAACTTAGCCGAAAAACAAGGAGTTACCGTGTTAGTGTCTAGTCACGATTTAATGCACGTTACAGATGTTTGCGAGCGGATTGTAGTTTTAGAAAAAGGAGAAGTTGTAAAAGATTTAGAAACCAACCCAGCAACCTTAAAAGAATTAGAAGCCCATTTTGCTAGTAATGCCGATGCAAGTAAAGAAAACGAATAAAATCTGCTTTGTCCTATGAGACATTTCGGTAAAATGATAAAACTAATAAGCTTAAATTTTTATATGTTCTCGCCTTTGCGTCTTTGCGCCACTGCGAGAACTTTTTTTATTTAGTTTATAAATATTTGCGCCTTTGCAACTTTACTATAAACAATTTTTCAAACTCAAATACGCTTAATAATTCAAAAAGATGCTTATTTTTACCAACTAGCACACTAAATGCTGTATATTTTAGTTATCTGTTAATCAAATAGAACCAACGTTGAAGACCCTTTATAAAATTATAGTATTGCTTTTTTGTGTTGCACTTTTCACTCAAAGCTGTTCGCGTAAAAAAGATAAATTTATTAGCAGAAATTACCATGCTTTAACCACCAAATACAACATTCTTTACAATGGCAATATTGCATTAGAAAAAGGAAAAGCATCTGTTAACAACCAATATACAGAAAATTTTTGGGAGTTATTACCCGTAGAACGTATGGTGGTTAGTGATGCTTTTTTTGTTTCTGATAAAACTAAAAATGCCGATTTTGAACGTGCCGAAGCTAAAGCCATAAAGTCCATTCAAAAACACGGAATGAATATTGATGGTAGAGAAAAAAACCCGCAAATAGACGAAGCTTATCTACTTTTAGGAAAAGCCCGGTATTACGATCAACGCTTTGTACCTGCATTAGCTGCCTTTAATAATATTTTAAATAAATACCCAACTAGCGATAAAATAAACCAAGTTAAAATTTGGCGAGAAAAAGCCAATATGCGATTAGATAATGATGAAATTGCTATTAAAAAACTAAAACGTCTATTAAAGCAAGAATCTTTAAAAGATCAGGATTTAGCAGATGCAACAGCTACTTTAGCACAAGCTTATATAAATATTAAAGCCAAAGACAGCGCACTTATAGAATTAGCAATTGCTGCCAAAAACACAAAAAGTAAAACCGAGCGTGCCCGTTATTACTATATAAGAGGTCAGCTTTATAATGAATTTAATAAAAAAGACAGTGCCAATATAGCGTTTAATAAAATTATAGATATGCACCGACAAATTCCGCGTGCATTTTACATAAACGCACACCTTCAAAAATCATTAAATTTTGATATAGAAACTGGTAATTTGGTAGAATTTAAAAACTACCTTACAGATTTAGAAACAAATAGAGAAAACAGACCGTTTTTAGATAAAATCTATCACCGTATTGCTGAGTTTCATAAAAAAAATAAATCTGATAGCCTTTCTGAAGTTTACTATAACAAATCACTTTTAAAAAGTAAAGGCAAAGACAAATACCTTTCGGCTTTAAATTACGAAACTTTAGGCGATATGTATTTTAATTACCACAACTATAAAACCGCTGGTGCTTATTATGATAGTACATTAACCAAAATGGTTAAAAACACCAAACCTTACCGCATTATAAAAAAGAAACGCGAAAACTTAGATGATGTTATTTTTTATGAAGATGTTGTAAAACTAAACGACAGTATTTTGTATATGGTTAGTCTTCCAAAGGAAAAACAATTAGAAATCTACACCCAACATACCGAGCAACTAAAGGCAAAAGCATTAAAAGAAAAGCAACAAAAACAAGAGGCTTTAGACAAAAAAAATCAATCTAACACTAATGCTAAGTTTGTAAGTTTAAATTCTCGAAGTTCTAAAATAAACACTAACTCTAGCGTTCAACAAAAAAAATCAATTGGTACAAATAGAAATGGAAAAAGTAATTTCTATTTTTATAATGCTACAACAGTAGCTTATGGTAAAAACGAATTTTTACAGTTGTGGGGAAATCGTAAACTACAAGATAATTGGCGATTTTCTAGTGAGCGTGCAGACTCAAAAAACACAGATACAAAAGAAAATACAGCTTCGCTAAAAGACGACGCTAAATTTAACCCAGAAAATTACATTAAAAAGTTACCAACCAAACAAAGTGAAATAGATAGCATTTTTAAAGAACGAAACTATGCAAACTACCAATTGGGCATTATCTACAAAGAGAAATTTAAAGAGTTTGAATTATCTAAAACCAAGTTTGAAACCGTTTTAGACAACACCCCAGAAGACCGATTAATTTTACCTTCAAAATATAACCTTTACCGCATTTATGTACAATTGGGCATAAATGATAAAGCCAATATAGTTAAAGCAGATATTATAAACAATTATAAAGATTCGCGCTATGCCGAAATTTTATTAAACCCACAATCAGAGTTATCTAAAGACAAAAACAGCCCAGAATATATTTATACAACACTTTATAAACAGTTTCTCAACCAAGAATATGCAGCCGTTATCGACAAGGCCGAAACACAAATTATACGATTAGAAGGTGATGACTTTGTACCAAAGTTTGAACTTTTAAAAGCCTCGGCAAAAGGCAGGCTTTTTGGTTTTAAAGCTTATAAAGAAGGGATAGACTATGTGGCATTAAACTATGCCAACTCAGAGGAAGGCAAAAAAGCACAAGATATTGCGAAGAATGCGTTCCCTATTTTAGAGAAAAAGGAATTTATAAGCAATGATAAAAGCACAAATTTTAATGTAATTTATCAATTTAATACAACTGAAAATACCGATGCGTTTATTAAGCGTTTAAACGAAGAAATAAAAAAAATTGATTACTACGACTTATCAACATCAAAAGATGTGTATAATGAAAACACCATTTTTGTAGTAGTGCATGGTTTAAAAAGTAGTGCTGGCGCAAAAGGGTTTTCTGAGTTGCTTAGAGGTGTTAATATAAACACTAACGGAACACCCAAAAAACCAAAAATTACCAAGCCTTATTTTGCAATTTCGTCAGAAAATTATACTATTGCCCAAAGGCACAAAAATTTAAACACCTATTTAGAAACTAACTAAATTATTTTTATACTATGTTTTCATCTGAAAATAAAAACAAGCGCAATATGGATACAAGTACACAACAAAATATAATAGCAAAAGGTACTGAGATTAAAGGAGATATTGTTAGTGAAGGCCATTTTAGAGTAGATGGTATTGTTGATGGTAATATTAAAACCACAGGCAAAATAGTTATTGGTAAAACAGGCTTTATTAAAGGCAATTTAACAGGTAACGACGCAAATATTGAAGGCAAATTTTCTGGCACACTTACCTTAACTGGCACACTATCATTAAAATCTACCGCAACTATTGAAGGCGAAGTACAAATTAGTAAATTAGCCGTAGAACCAGGAGCAACTTTTAATGCGAGTTGCAGTATGGGCGGTTCTGTAAAGGCCTTAAAATCTAACAAAAAAGCCTAGTTAAAAATAAAAACGGAGTTGTGGTTAAAAAAAGCACAGAAAACAATCGTAATTCCCCAAGTAAATTTTTAAGATTTACAGCCATAGCCTTTCAAATGGGAAGCACCATTTTTTTGGGTAATTATTTGGGTAAATGCTTAGATCTTAGATTCGGTAAAGATTTTTTAGAACCAACACTTACGCTTATTTCAGTATTTGCTTCAATGTATTTGGTTATTTCTCAAGTTATAAAATTATCTAATAAAAATGATTA
>JBMYXP010000082.1:0-9341 GCA_049608525.1 Winogradskyella sp. | reverse complement strand
AACGACTATTAAATATGGATGATAATTTTTCCCCAAGAGTTAAAGATGTAATTGCTTACAGTAAAGAAGAGGCGTTACGATTAGGTCACGATTTTATTGGTACCGAGCACTTAATGCTAGGTTTACTGAGAGATGGTGATGGCAAGGCAATAGACATATTAAGTGCTTTAGATATAGATTTAAGCCACTTGAGACGTAAAGTAGAAATTTTAAGTCCTGCTAACCCTAATATTATTACAAGTTTTAATGAAAAAAAGAACTTACACTTAACACGGCAAGCTGAGCGTGCTCTAAAAACAACATTTTTAGAGGCTAAGTTATTCCAAAGTACGTCTATAAATACTGCGCATTTATTACTTTGTATTTTAAGAAACGAAAATGACCCTACTACAAAGTTATTAAATAAGCTTAAAGTAGATTATGATAATGCAAAAGACCAATTTAAATTAATGATAACAAGCGAAGATGATTATATAGAAGGGCCAAAGGCAGAATCATTTTCTGATGATGCTAATGCGCAAGATAATATACCAAAACAAAACCCTTTTGGTGGGCAATCTGGCAATACCAATAAAAAATCTAAAACACCAGTATTAGATAATTTTGGTAGAGATTTAACAGTTTTTGCTCAAGAAGGTAAGTTAGACCCCGTTGTAGGGCGCGAAAAAGAAATACAGCGTGTCTCTCAAATTTTAAGTCGAAGAAAAAAGAATAACCCCTTATTAATAGGAGAACCTGGTGTTGGTAAATCTGCAATTGCTGAAGGATTGGCATTAAGAATTGTAAAACGAAAAGTGTCGCGCACCTTATTTAATAAACGTGTTGTAACTTTAGATTTAGCAGGTTTAGTTGCTGGTACAAAATATAGAGGTCAGTTTGAAGAACGCATGAAAGCTGTAATGAATGAGCTAGAAAAAAACGATGATATTATTCTTTTTATAGACGAAATACATACTATAGTTGGAGCTGGTGGTGCCACAGGGAGTTTAGATGCTTCTAACATGTTTAAACCAGCATTAGCCAGAGGAGAAATACAATGTATAGGAGCTACAACCTTAGATGAGTACAGGCAACATATAGAAAAAGACGGAGCTTTAGAGCGTCGTTTTCAGAAAGTTATTGTAGAACCAACTTCTGTAGATGAAACTATAGAAATACTTAATAATATTAAAAGTAAATACGAAGAACATCATAATGTAGCCTATACAGACGAGGCCATAGAAGCGTGTGTAAAATTAACAAATCGTTACATGACAGATCGTTTTTTGCCAGACAAAGCCATTGATGCTTTAGATGAAGCAGGTTCTCGTGTGCACATCACAAATATTGATGTACCTAAGCAAATTCTAGAACTAGAAAACAAGCTCGAAGACGTAAAAGAAACTAAAAATACCGTAGTTAAAAAGCAGAAATACGAAGAAGCTGCCAAACTCCGTGATGATGAAAAACGATTAGAAAAAGAATTAGCAGTTGCTCAAGAAAAATGGGAAGAAGAAACCAAACTAAATAGGGTAGTTGTAACCGAAGATAATGTTGCAGATGTCGTATCTATGATGACGGGCATACCAGTAAATAAAATTGCACAAACAGAGATAACTAAATTAGCACAATTACCAGAAATAATTAAAGGCAAGGTTATTGGGCAAGACGAAGCTGTTGCAAAAGTAGTTAAAGCAATACAGAGAAATAGAGCAGGGCTCAAAGATCCTAACAAACCAATAGGGTCGTTTATATTTTTAGGGCAAACAGGTGTTGGAAAAACACAATTAGCCAAAGTTTTAGCTCGTGAGTTATTTGAAAGTGAAGATTCTTTAGTTAGAATTGATATGAGTGAATACATGGAGAAATTTGCAATTTCTCGTTTAGTTGGAGCACCTCCAGGATATGTTGGTTATGAAGAAGGAGGGCAATTAACAGAAAAAATAAGACGCAAGCCTTACGCTGTTGTATTATTAGATGAAATTGAAAAAGCGCATCCAGATGTGTTTAATATGTTGTTGCAGGTTTTAGATGATGGTTTTTTAACAGACAGTTTGGGTAGAAAAATTGATTTTAGAAACACGATTATAATAATGACATCTAATATTGGTGCCAGAAAACTGAAAGACTTTGGGCAAGGTGTTGGTTTTGGTACATCATCTCAAGAAGCGCAAGCTAAAGACTATGCTAAATCTGTTATAGAAAATGCACTTAAAAAAGCATTTGCACCCGAGTTTTTAAATAGAATCGACGATGTTGTTGTTTTTAACGCATTAGAAAAAGCACATATTAATAAAATTATTGATATTGAATTAATAAAATTAATTGATAGAATTAAAGGTATTGGTTACAATTTAACATTAACAGAGAAAGCAAAAGATTACATTGCAGAAAAAGGCTTTGACAAACAATATGGTGCAAGACCTCTAAACAGAGCTATTCAGAAGTATGTTGAAGATGCTTTGGCTGAAGAGATTATTAATTCTAAAATTCATGAAGGTGATATTATAACCATGGATCTAGATACAGAAAATGAGGTGTTAAAAATTGAGATCGAAAGTGCTATAAAAGCAGAAGAATCTTAACAGGTTGTAAAACAGACGTATTTTGATTAACAATAGTTTTAAAGCTAATTATTATTTAAAATTTGTTGGTCTCAAATTTAGTTAAAAGGAGGTGTTTAGTACATTTCGCTTATACTTCAAAAAAATGACACGTATTTTTTTAATTTTCACTAATTTATGGTGTTATGTATTTGGTATTTCACGAAGTAGATTTTTAGTATGTAAACCAAACCTATCGACTTTTAGTCCATAGGTTTGGTTTAAACGCGAAGTGGTATTATGATAACATCAATATAAAACGAAATATGGTTGTAAAAAAAGTTTGGATATAAAAAAAAGAGAATCTTCTAAAATTTATAGAAGACTCTCTTTTTTAAGTTTTTGTAAATTACAATTACATCGCAGCTACACGCTTAGTTAATTGAGATTTTAAATTGCCAGCTTTGTTGGCATGTATAACGTTTTTCTTAGCTAATTTATCTAGCATACTAATAACAGAAGGTAACATTTTTTGTGCTTCCGCAGCATCAGTAATGTCTCGTAACTTCTTAATAGCGTTACGAGTAGTTTTGTGCTGGTATTTATTAAGTACACGTCTTTTCTCGTTACTTCTAATTCTTTTTAAAGCTGACTTATGATTTGCCATTATATTTTTCTTTCTTATTTTAAATTGTAGCCCGTAGGGGAATCGAACCCCTCTTACATGGATGAAAACCATGCGTCCTAGCCGATAGACGAACGGGCCATTTTGGTTATTATATTATTTAAATGAACCTGCAATATTTGTATTGCGAGTGCAAAGATAAAACTATTTTTAAATGTTGCAACTACTAATATTAATTTTTTTTAAAAAAAATTAATAAGCTTTTGCAAACAGCACACGTTGTGTAGATAATTGCCCACTATACACGCATTTACCGTTTTCAAGTTTGTTTTCCATAGGGATACATCTTATGGTGGCTTTGGTTAGCTCTTTTATTTTTTGTTCTGTTGCAGCAGTTCCGTCCCAATGAGCAGATATAAAACCTGTTTTTGTTTCTAAAATAGTTTTAAATTCGTCAAAATCATTTACTTCTGTAATATGAGCGTTTCTAAAGTTTAGAGCTTTTGTAAATAATTCGTTTTGTATTTGAGCTAATAACGCTTTTATAAACTTCGCAATACCTTCAATTTTTACGACTTCTTTTGTTAAGGTATCTCGTCTAGCCAACTCAACAGTATTATTTTCTAAATCTTTAGGGCCAATAGCAATTCTTAAGGGCACACCTTGTAACTCGTGTTGTGCAAATTTTGCACCTGGTCTGTGGGTTGTTCGTTTATCAAATTTATAACTAACACCCAATGCTTTTAAATCTGTTATGATGTCGTTTACTTTTTCTGAAATAGCTTTAAATTGCTCGTCGTTTTTAAATATAGGTACAAAAACAACCTGAAATGGGGCTAAGTTTGGCGGTAACACCAAGCCTTTATCATCACTATGTGTCATAATTAAAGCTCCCATTAAACGTGTAGAAACTCCCCATGAGGTTGCCCAAACGTGGTCTAGTTTACCTTCATTGTTTGTGAATTTTACATCAAATGCTTTTGCAAAATTCTGACCTAAAAAGTGAGATGTACCTGCTTGTAGCGCTTTACCATCTTGCATTAATGCTTCAATACAATAGGTGTCAACTGCGCCAGCAAAGCGTTCGCTTTCGGTTTTAACTCCTTTAATAACTGGTATGGCCATAAAACGCTCTGCAAATTCTGCATAAACATTATTCATTTGTTCTGCTTCAATAATAGCTTCGGCTTTTGTTGCGTGTGCGGTGTGGCCTTCTTGCCACAAAAATTCAGCAGTTCTTAAAAATAAACGTGTTCGCATTTCCCAGCGCACAACATTTGCCCATTGGTTTATTAAAATAGGTAAGTCTCTATAGCTTTGAATCCATCCTTTGTAGGTGTTCCAAATAATAGCTTCACTTGTTGGTCTTACCACAAGTTCTTCTTCAAGTTTAGCTTCAGGATCTACTCTTAGTTTCCCTGGTTGGTCTGGGTCGTTTTGTAATCTATAGTGCGTAACTACAGCACATTCTTTAGCAAAACCTTCAGCGTTTTTCTCTTCGGCTTCAAATAAGCTTTTTGGTACAAATAATGGAAAATAGGCATTTTGATGCCCCGTTTCTTTAAACATTCTATCTAATTCAGCTTGCATTTTTTCCCAAATGGCATAGCCGTATGGTTTTATTACCATGCAACCTCTAACGGCAGAATTTTCTGCTAAATCGGCTTTAACAACCAATTCATTATACCATTTTGAATAATCTTCAGCTCTACTTGTAAGATTTTTGCTCATTTTCAGTCTTTTGGCACAAATATTGTGCTTATGTTAAATAAATAAATAGTTAAGCAAAACTAACTATTTTTGTAATGTTCAACAATAAAATATAAAGAGATATGCAATTAAAAAAAATTACGACGCTAAGATTGCCATTTTTTGTTGCCCTTGGTTTTATCACCATGCTAACATCATGTGGGTCTTTTCAATATGCAGGCTACGATAATGATGGTATTTATTCTACTACTGATAATGATGTTGTTGCTGAAACGCCAGAAGTTGTTACTTCTACAAATAATTCTAACTACTATAAAAATTATTTTGCCGAAAAAGCATCTGAAATTGAGGCTATAAATTCTGAAGATGAAGTGTTTACCGACATAGATTCTTATGAAGGTAATTATACCGAAACGCATACAGATGGATTAGAGCAATCTTCTGCTTATGGCGGTTGGGGACAAACTAATGAGAGGATTACTATAAATATTATAGATAATGGTTGGAATACTCCTTGGGCTTGGCATACTGGTTGGAATTATGGTTGGAGAAATTGGGGCTGGGAAAACCCTTGGAGATGGAACCGTTGGGGGTATCATAACCCTTGGTCTTACAATGGCTATTACGGCTATGGTTACGCATGGAGCAATGGTTGGGGACATAGGTATTTGGGTTGGAATAACGGATTTTACAGAAATAACAGATACGCTTATAGCAATAGCAGAAGAGGCTCTTTACTTAATAGCAATTCATTAAATAGAAGTAACGCTGCATTGTCTAGAAACTACTCTTCAAGAAGAGCAACTAATTCTAGTGCAGTTAGTAGAAGAAGTGCAACAGGTGTAAGATCGGCAAATACTTCAACTAGACGAACTGTTAGAAATAGACCGTCAACACAAACAAGAAGATCTACAACAACACGTAGTACAAGAACAAGAGTTAGTACACCAAGAAGTACGAGGTCTTCTAATTCGGTAAGATCCTCAAGGAGTTCTAGCTCGCGTGGCAGTAGTATGAGATCCTCTCGTTCTTCATCTAGATCATCGTCTGGTAGTAGATCTTCTGGTAGCTCAAGACGAGGTAGAGGATAGGCTTTTGTTCAAAATTTAAGAATTTTATTAAAAAACAACGTATGAAAAAATTACTTATGTTAAGCATAGGCTTAATTAGTACATCTTATATTTTAGCGCAAGACGTAACCGATGCATTAAGGTATTCTATGGACGAAATACAAGGTACAGCTCGCTTTAGAGGTATGAGTGGTGCTTTTGGAGCATTGGGTGGTGATATGTCGAGTGTAAATATTAACCCTGCAGGTTCGGCTATATTTAATAACAGCCACGCATCAGTATCGCTTGGTGTTTTTAATACAACAAATGATGTTAGTTATTTTGGAAACACAAACGCATCTTCTAATACCAATGTTGATATTAATCAATTAGGTGCCGCTTTTGTTTTTAAAAATGTAAAAGCCGATTCTAAATGGAAAAAATTTGCACTTAGTGTGGCTTATGATAATGCTGCTGGGTTTTCTGATAATTGGAGAGCAAGTGGTGTAAACCCAAATACAAGTATTGCAAACTATTTTTTGAACTATGCTAACGGACAGCGATTAGATGAAATATCGGCTTTTTCTGGAGAAACTTTTTCTGAAGCTTATGCGGATATTGGAGCATTTTATGGGTATGGAAATCAACAAGCTTTTTTAGGTTATGAAGGCTTTATTATAGACCCAGTTACTGATACAGACGAAAACACCAATTATGTAAGTAATATAAATGGCAGTAATTTTAACCAGGACTATACATACAATACAACAGGTTATAATGGGAAGTTAGCATTTAATTTTGCGACAAGTTATAACGATAAGTTGTATTTAGGAATAAACTTAAACTCTCATTTTATTAATTATGAGCAAACTACTTTGTTTAGAGAAAGCAACTCTAATATAAGCTCTAGTGTAACTAATGTAAATTTTCAAAATGACTTATTAACCACGGCAAGTGGGTTTTCATTTCAAATAGGTGGAATTGCAAAATTAACGGAAGCATTTAGAATAGGATTATCTTATAACTCGGCGACATGGTACAGAATTTCTGAAGAAACCTCTCAGTATTTGGCAACTACCAGAATAGAAAATGGCTCTAGCGTTAATCAAGTTATTAACCCTGACGTTATTAATATCTATGATGAATACAAACTACAAACACCAAGTAAATTAACAGCTAGTTTGGCTTATGTGTTTGGTAAAAAAGGATTGATAAGTTTTGATTATGCGGTAAAAGATTACAGTAAAACCAAGTTTAAACCAAGTTCAGATGTTATTTTTTCTGGTTTAAATACCACTATTAGTAATACACTAAACGCAGCAGCAGTGTACAGGTTAGGTGGTGAGTACCGTTACAAACAGCTTAGTTTTAGAGGTGGTTATCGTTTTGAAGAAAGTCCTTATAAAGACACTAGTTTTTACGGAGACTTAACAGGGTATTCATTAGGATTAGGCTACAGTTTTGGAGATTTTAATTTAGATTTAGCTTTTAGCCAATCTAAACGCGATATTAACCATCAACTTTATACTGTTGGTTTAACAGATACAGCGTTAATACAATCTAAATTTACAGATGTAATATTATCTGCAACGTTTAATTTGTAAAGACACAACATATAAGAGAAAAGCTAAAGTGCATAAAATGTGCTTTAGCTTTTTTTTGCTTTATACTCATTCATTTGCATAACAAATTTAGTTTCAATATTTACTTGATTTTGCTTTATCTATATTTGCATGTTGTCAATCTATTTTAAAATACGTTTATGCAAGTTTCAAACAATAATTTGAATACATTTTATACCTTACATATTGTAAAAGGTATTCTTACATTATGTTTTTCCGTATTTTTTATTCTATATGCTGTTATGGGAGTGTTTTTTGGTGCTATTATAGAATTAGACCCAACACAACAAGATGCACCATTTAATCCAGGAATTATTTTTATTATTATAGGTATAATTGGTGTAATTATTTCTGTAACCCTAGGTGTTCTAAACTTATTGGTTTCAAAATATATAAAGGAAAAACGCAATTATAATTTTATTTTTGCCATTGCAATCGTTAATTGTTTAACAGGTATGCTTGGTATTTTACTTGGTGTGTTTACTTTAATAGAGTTGAATAAACCCGAGATAAAACACGTATTTAATAAGGTTTAATTTTGATAAAAACAATTTTCTTACACAAACATAATCAATGTCATTTAAAGATTTAAAACTTATAAAACCATTACTAAAAGCAGTAGAAGCTTCTGGTTATGTAACACCAACTTTGGTGCAGCAAAAAGCAATTCCGTTAATTTTAGAAAAGAAAGATGTTATTGTCTCTGCACAAACAGGTACAGGTAAAACAGCAGCTTTTGCTTTGCCTATGCTTCAGGCGCTTTTTGATAGACAAGATGCGCCAAAAGGTGGAAAAAAAATTAAAGCATTAATTATAAGTCCTACACGAGAGTTGGCAATTCAAATTCAACAAAATTTTAAAACCTACGCACAGTTTACAAACCTAAGAACTTTAGTGGTTTTTGGTGGTGCATCTATTGAGCCACAAGTCGATGTTTTAACTAAAGGTGTAGATATTTTGGTGGCAACTCCTGGTCGCTTATTAGATTTACACAAACAAGATTATGTAAATTTAGACTATATAGAAACTTTTGTTTTAGATGAAGCCGATTTAATGCTTGCCATGGGTTTTATTGATGATGTAAAAAAAATTGAACGTCTTTGCCCAGAGAAAAAACAAACGTTATTATTTTCTGCAACCATACCACATAAAATTGAAGACTTAGCGCGCACAATTTTAAAAAATCCTGAGCGTATAGATGTTACACCAACCAAATCTGTTGCTAAAGACGTAAGCCAAGTATTATATTATGTGCCAAAAAAGAACAAAATTGAATTGTGTTTGCATCTTTTAAGAAACACGGTAAAAGGCAATATTCTTATTTTTAGACGTACAAAATATGGTGTTGATAAGCTGCAAGAAACTTTACAAAAAAACGGTTATGCTGTAAATAGCATTCATGGAGATAAAGCACAAAGCGATCGCCAAAATGCGCTCAATAAATTTAAAAATGGTTATGTTAAAGTTTTAATTGCAACAGATGTTGCGGCTCGAGGTATAGATATTAACGAGCTAGATAATGTCTTAAACTTTGATATGCCAAACGTACCCGAAACGTATGTGCATAGAATTGGTAGAACAGGTCGTGCGGGAAATGTAGGTATAGCATATTCGTTATGCTCTGCCGACGAAAAAAACTATGTAAAAGCCATTGAGCAAGCTATAAATGTTCAAATTTCTGTAGAGACAGAACATCCTTATCCTTTAGACCCAAAGGCAAAACCAACAGTTCATAAAAAACAAGGCAGTAAGTATAAAAAAGGAAGAAAAAGTGAAGCGTCTAAGAAGAAAAAGAAACGTTGGTATTAATCTT
>JBMYXP010000081.1:0-9459 GCA_049608525.1 Winogradskyella sp. | reverse complement strand
TTTCATCACTATAATATACAGAAGCCAAAAGTGTTCTGGCATAAAACTGATAAAGGGTGTCGTTACTTTTTTTACTTAAAAATTTAAGTGAGTCTATGCTATTTTCAATGCCATCTATGTTTCTGTCTGCAAGTCTTTGGTTTATAGAATAATACAACGTTTTTAATTCATCTGTATTAGATTGTCCACCCACATTAAAAGCAAATGAAACAAAAAATAAAATTGTAAAGTATTTATGGTATAAAGACATGGCATATATTTTTTGCAAAGTAAAGAAATTTTAAACACTTTGTACAACAAAAAGTTAGTTGCTAAAAGTAGCGTAATTGTTATTTGTATTAATAATCGGTATGAGCTAATGTATTAAAAGTGGTACTTATAAAAACTCAAATAAAAGCTTGCAGTTTTCAACTTGTTAAATAGGCTTTTTATACTATTTTTGCTAAACATAAAAGCATTAGTAAAAGAACTCATTTGAGCGGTTTTATGTGTATAAAAATAAATTGAAATAAAATTATGAAAATAAAATCTAAAATTTTTCTACTTCTGGTAGTTATATCTAGTTTGTCTTTTTCTCAAATTAAAGACGATGTACTTCTTAAAATAGATGGTGAGCCAGTTATGGTTTCTGAGTTTTTAAGAGTTTATAATAAAAATTTAGATTTAGTAAAGGACGAAAGTCAAAAAGATATAGATGCTTATTTAAAACTATTTACAGAATACCAATTAAAGCTAAAAGAAGCCAAACGTTTAGGCTTAGATAAAGAGTCAAAGTACATTAATGAGTTTTCAAATTACAAAAAACAGCTTACAAAAAACTATCTAACCGAGAGCAAAGTAACCGATTTTTTAATTAAGGAAGCCTATCAACGTAGCCAACTAAACGTTAAAGCATCTCATGTTTTAATACGTTTAGAGGAAACGGAAAAAGATACTTTAAAAGCATATAATGAAGCCTTAGCGTTAAGAAACCGTATTTTAAATGAAGGTTTTAATACCGTAAAGAAAAACGTACACAATGGCAAAACTATATTTGCAGAAGATTTAGGCTATTTTTCTGCATTTAAGATGGTTTATGATTTTGAGAATGTAGCCTATAAAACCCCAGTTGGCGAAGTGTCTATGCCATTTAGAACACAATTTGGTTACCATGTTGTAAAAGTAGAAGACAAAAAAGCATCTAAAGGCACTATTTCAGTTGCTCATATTATGGTGGGTTTAAAGCCAGCAGATTCACTTTTAGATCCAAAAAAACGTATTAACGATATTTATAAAAAACTTAACCAAGGAGAAACTTTTGAGGCTTTGGCAAAACAATTTTCTGATGATAAAAGTTCTGCTAAAAATGGAGGTGTTATAAGACCATTTAAGATGGGGCAACTAAGTGCTTCTGAGTTTGAAACCGCAGCATTTGCCTTACAAAACGATGGAGATGTTACTCAACCTTTTAAAACGCAATTTGGCTGGCATATTGTAAAGCGTATTCAATTAAAACCAATGGAGTCTTTCGAAATCTTAAAGCCAACTTTAGCCACTAAAGTAAAAAGAGACTCTCGCTCTAAGTTAATTAATGAGGCTATGGTTAACGAATTAAAAAAACGTTACACAATTACCTACAACCCAAAAGCAAAAGCGTATTTTGAAAGTATTTTATCTAAGGACTTCTTTTCTGGTACATGGAAATTTATAGATAAACTAAAAACGAATGAAAACGTTTTTACTATAAACAACAAAGCCTTTACATACAAAGAATTTGGTCTTCATTTGCAAACCTCTCAACGTGCATATAGAGGTAAAAACATGCCTGTTTCTGCAGTTTTTGAAAAGGAATTTAAGGCCTTTTTAGAAAAATCTATTTTTAAATTTAGAGAAGATAATTTACAGTTTGAAAATGTAGAATTTGCAAACATCGTTAAAGAATATAGAGACGGACTTTTGTTGTTCGATTTAATGGAGAATGAAATTTGGAAAAAAGCAGCTAAAGATACATTGGGTTTGCAAGCTTATTACAACGCAAACAAAGCAAATTATAACTGGAAAGATAGAGTAGAAGTTGCGATTGCTTCATCTGCCAAAAAGGCTATAATAAAAGCGGCACTAAAAATGCTTAAAAAAGGAAAGTCTGAAGATAATATAAATGCTAAATTTAATACAGATAGCAAACAAAATATTATGTTTACCAATGGGACTTATGCAACAGATGCCGAGGTATTACCGTTAAACTTTAAAGTAAAAAAAGGTATTTCGCAAATTTACAAACACAATGAAGCTTATCATGTTATAAACGTAAAAGCTATTTTACCCGCTAAAACTAAAACCTTAGAAGAGGCAAAAGGGAGCGTAATTAGTGATTACCAAACACAATTAGAAACCAACTGGATTAAGGATTTGTATAGCCGTTTTAAAATAGAAGTTAATGAAGCCGTTTTGGCTAAAGTTAAAGCAAAAATTAAAAACTAATTTTTTTTGAAACAGCATTTATACATCGTATTTTTCTGTCTATTAGTTGCAAGTTGTAATTTGTTTAATAAAGCAGATAACAGAGCTCCCATTGCACGCGTTAACGAAAGTTATCTCTACAAGGACGATATTAAAGATTTAATCCCAGACGGCATAACAAAAGAAGATAGTTCGCTTATTGTAAACGCTTACATTAATAGATGGGCAAGGCAATTGCTTTTAATGGATGGGGCAATGGTTAACCTTTCAGAAGAAAAACAAAACGAATTTTCTAGACTTGTAAAACAGTATAAAAATGATTTATATACCAAAGCTTATTTAGAAGCCTTGGTAAAAAAAAACATAGATACAGTTGTGCACCATAATGAAGCTAAGGTTTTTTACCAAGCAAATAAAGAATCTTTTAAGCTCAACGATAATTTAGTGCAACTAAGGTACATTAGTCTGCCATTAAACCCAATTAATTTAGATACCATAAAAAAACGTTTTAAACGGTTTAAAGCAAAAGATAAAAGGTATTTAGATTCAATATCTGTTCAGTTTAAATCGTACGCACTAAATGATTCGCTTTGGGTAAAATTAAGTCAGGTTGTAAAACGAATTTCTGTTATAAATGCAGAAAATAAACATCAACTGTTAAAAAAAACTAATTTCTTACAACTCAAAGATTCATTAAACCTATATTTGATGCAAGTTAATGACGTGCGTTTACAGAACGATTATGCACCATTAGAATACGTTAATACGTCAATAAAAAAAATTGTTACTAACAAGAGAAAATTAGAGCTCATTAAGCAACTCGAAAATGATATTACAAAAGATGCCATTAAAAACAATCAATTTCAAACTTACAATTAAAGCACTAGTATTAGTCTGCTTATTTGCATTTAACACCAGTTATGCTCAAGAAATAATTGAAGAAAAAGCACCAAAAACATTCAAACTAAATGTAAACGATAGTATAACCAATTTATCTCGCATAAAAGCAGATGGTGTTGCCGCTGTTGTTGGTGATTTTATTCTGTTAGAGTCCGATTTAGATCGCGAAATAGCACAATTAAAAGCACAAGGAGCAGATTTAGAAGGTTACACACGTTGCGAGCTTTTTGGCAGCTTGCTCGAAGGTAAATTATACGCTCACCAAGCCATACAAGATAGTATAATTGTTAATGAGCTTTACATTCAATCTACTGTAGAACAGCAAATACAAGGTATTTTAGCACAAACTAAAGGAGATATGGCAGGACTGTTAAAATTCTACAAAAAAGACAGCGAAGCAGCATTGAGAGAAGAAATGTACGAGATTAATAAAAACACGTACCTCGCCAGAGAAATGCAAACTAAAGTAACAGATGAGGTTGAAGTAACACCAGAAGAGGTAAGAACATTTTTTAACGACATACCAAAAGAAGAAAGACCAACATTTGGTACAGAACTTAAAGTTGCACAAATCGTTGTTATCCCACAAGTTACACCAGAGGCTAAACAAGCAGTAATAGACAAGTTAAAAGGTTTTAAAACTGATATTGAAGACAATGGATCTAGTTTTACAACAAAAGTTTTATTTTATTCTGAAGATGATGGTTCTAAAAAAACAGGTGGAAAATATACACTAAATAGAAAACAACCAAGAATGGTTAAAGAGTTTAGAGATGTTGCATTTTCATTAGAAGAAGGCGAAATTTCTGAACCTTTTGAAACCGATTTTGGATATCATATTATTCTGTTAGAAAAAATTAGAGGTCAAGAATACGATGTAAGACATATCTTAATTCGTCCAGAAATTACACAAGAAGCAATTAAAAAAGCAAAAGACGAAATTGACGAAGTAAGAGCAAAAATTGTAGATGGTACACTCACATTTGCACAAGCAGCAAGAGAGTTTAGTGACGAAAAAGAAACAAAATATGAAGGCGGACAACTTACCAACCCAACCACTCAAGATTTTAATTTTGAATTAACCAAAATGGATACCGAACTGTTTACTCAAATACAAGACTTAAAAGACGGAGAAATAAGCGAGGTATTACAAGATGAAGATAGAGTCAACAGAATTAAATTTAAAATTATAACGGTTACAGACAGAATTGATGACCACGAAGCAGATTTTTCAAGAGATTATCTTAAAATTAAAGACCTTGCACTGCAAGATAAGCAAGTAAAAGCAATTGCTAAATGGCAAAAGCAAACCATTATGAATACATTTATAAAAATTAATGGCGAGTATAAAGATTGTGATTTTCAGAGTAACTGGTTAAAAAAATAACAAAGTTATGTCAGACGTTACTAAAATCGAAAATTTTGTAAAAAAATACACCAACCTTAAGCAAGAAATTGCAAAAGTAATTATTGGGCAAAACGAAGTTGTAGATCAGGTTTTAATTTCAATTTTTTCGGGTGGGCACTCTTTATTAATAGGAGTACCTGGTTTAGCAAAAACCTTATTGGTTAATACAATTGCACAAGCTTTAGGCTTAGGTTTTAAGCGCATACAATTTACACCAGATTTAATGCCTAGCGATATTTTAGGTAGTGAAATTTTAGACGAAAACCGACAATTCAAATTTATAAAAGGGCCTATTTTTGCCAATATCGTTTTAGCAGATGAGATTAACCGTACTCCACCAAAAACGCAAGCTGCCTTATTAGAAGCCATGCAAGAGCGTGCAGTAACAGTTGCTGGGCATCAGTACACATTAAACCTACCATATTTTGTGTTAGCAACACAAAACCCAATTGAACAAGAAGGCACATACCCGTTGCCCGAGGCGCAATTAGACCGTTTTATGTTTGCCATAAACTTAGAGTATCCATCGTTTCAAGAAGAAGTCGATGTTGTAAAAGCAACAACTACAGACGTTAAACAAACTGTAACTGCGTTATTTACTGCTCAAGAAATTATAGATTTTCAAAACGTAATACGTCGTATGCCAGTAGCAGATAATGTTATTGAGTATGCGGTATCATTAGTGAGTAAAACAAGACCAAATACAAACACAGCTGCAGATTTGGTAACAGAATTTGTAGATTGGGGCGCAGGTCCAAGGGCATCTCAAAACTTAATTTTAGCCGCAAAAACACATGCAGCAACTAAAGGTAAATTTTCACCAGATATTGAAAATATTCAGGCTGTAGCCACAGGCATTTTGCGTCACCGAATTATAAAAAACTACAAAGCAGACGCAGAAGGTGTTACTGACGAAAAGATTATTCAATCATTATTTTAATAATTTAAAAAATATTGAAAGGTTAAAAAACGATTTTAATTGTATTTCAACTAAAATAAGATGGTATTTTAAGACCGTTTCATTTTTTCTTAAATAAAAACACTTATCAATTTATTATTTTTTAATCTAAAAATTATCAAATTAATAATTTCTAGAGGTTTTTCCGTCTCTTTAATGCGTATTATTTAAAGATGTTCTAGATTTGTTATATATTTTTAAATTACTTCTAAATTTAGTAAATTTGCAAACCGAGATTTCGGAACTCTTATTATTAATAATCCTTAAAACTATACATATATGGCTTTTGACATTGATATGATTAAAAAGGTTTATGCAAACATGACCGAGCGTGTAGATGCTGCTCGTAACATTGTTGGTAAACCATTAACACTTTCAGAAAAAATATTATATTCTCATTTATGGGATGGCAAACCTAACAAAGCCTTTACCCGAGGAAAGGATTATGTAGATTTTGCACCAGACCGTGTTGCTTGCCAAGATGCAACAGCACAAATGGCTTTGTTACAGTTTATGCAAGCTGGCAAACCAAAAGTTGCTGTGCCAACAACAGTACATTGCGATCACTTAATACAAGCAAAAGAAGGAGCTGCAACAGATTTAAAAAATGCGAATACTACAAGTAGCGAGGTTTTTAATTTCTTAGAATCCGTATCAGATAAATATGGTATTGGGTTTTGGAAACCAGGTGCGGGTATTATTCATCAAGTGGTATTAGAAAATTACGCATTTCCTGGAGGAATGATGATTGGTACAGATTCTCATACTGTAAATGCTGGTGGACTAGGTATGGTTGCCATTGGTGTTGGTGGTGCTGATGCCGTAGATGTTATGGCTGGTATGGCTTGGGAACTAAAATTTCCTAAACTAATTGGTGTTAAATTAACAGGAAAACTTTCGGGTTGGACAGCTCCAAAAGACGTAATTTTAAAAGTAGCAGGTATTGTTTCTGCCAAAGGTGGTACAGGTGCAATTGTAGAATATTTTGGCCCTGGCGCAACCTCAATGTCTTGTACAGGTAAAGGTACAATTTGTAATATGGGTGCAGAAATAGGTGCAACAACATCTACCTTTGGATACGACGAGTCTATGGAACGTTATTTACGTGCCACAGATAGAGCAGATGTAGCCGATGAAGCTAATAAAATTAAAGAGTATTTAACTGGAGATGCAGAAGTGTATGCAAACCCTGAGCACTATTTTGATGAAGTAATTGAAATTAATTTATCAGAATTAGGACCTTTATTAAACGGCCCTTTTACGCCAGATTTATCCACACCAGTTGGTGCGTCTATGACCGATAGTGCAACAAAAAATGAATGGCCAATACAAGTAGAATGGGGATTAATTGGCTCTTGTACCAACTCGTCTTACGAAGATTTATCAAGAGCATCTTCTATTGCTCAACAAGCTTTAGATAAAGGCCTAAAAATGAAAGCCGAATTGGGGATCAACCCTGGTTCTGAACAGGTGCGTTACACTGCAGAACGCGATGGTATTTTAGGTATTTTTGAAAACTTAGATGCCAAAATATTTACTAATGCTTGTGGCCCTTGTATTGGGCAATGGGCAAGATATAGCGACCCTAAAAACGCACCAAAAAATAGTATTGTACATTCGTTTAATAGAAATTTTGCTAAACGTGCAGATGGTAACCCAAATACACATGCTTTTGTTGCGTCTCCAGAAATAACAGCAGCTATTGCTATTGCTGGTCGTTTAGATTTTAATCCATTAACGGATAAATTAATTAACGAAAACGGTGAAGAAGTAATGTTTGATGAGCCAACAGGTTGGGAATTACCACCTAAAGGTTTTGAGGTTAAAGACAATGGCTATTTAGAGCCAGTTGCAGACGGAAGTGGAGTAGTGGTTTCCGTAAATCCAGAGTCTGAGCGTTTACAGTTATTACAACCTTTTACTCCATTAGGAAACTCTATTACTGGTGCTAAATTATTAATTAAAGCCTTTGGTAAGTGTACAACAGATCATATTTCTATGGCTGGTCCTTGGTTACGTTTTAGAGGGCATTTAGATAATATTGCAAACAATACATTAATTGGAGCAGTTAATGCGTTTAGCAAAAAAACGAACTTTGTTAAAAATCAATTAACAGGCGAATTTGCTGGTGTGCCAGATACAGCAAGAGCTTATAAAGCTGCGGGTATTAACTCTATAGTTGTTGGCGATCATAATTATGGTGAGGGATCATCTAGAGAGCATGCAGCTATGCAGCCAAGACATTTGGGAGTTGCAGCAGTAATTGTAAAATCTTTTGCACGTATCCACGAAACCAACCTTAAAAAACAAGGTATGCTTGGTTTAACTTTTGCCAACGAAGCAGATTACGATGTAATACAAGAAGATGATACGTTTAACTTTACAGATTTAGATGCGTTTGCACCAGATAAACAGTTGCATTTAGAGGTTGTACATGCCGACGGTAGTAAAGACGTTATTGTTTTAAACCACACTTATAACCAAGCTCAAATAGATTGGTATAACGAAGGTTCTGCACTTAATTTAATTAAGAAAGAAAACGCATAATACAATTTTTTAACATCTCAAAAACTCCTAGTTTTTATTAACTAGGAGTTTTTTTGTGTCTTAGTTTAAAGTGTTTTAGTTTGAACTGTTGAAACGACAAATTTTTATATTTATCCGTTTACCGTTTCCATTAGTTCTCTAAAACTATTTAGTCCAGATTCTATATTCTCAATTATTTCATTCGCTAAAACATCTGGGTCTGGTAGATTGTCTAAATCGGTTAAGCTTTTGTCTTTTATCCAAAAAATATCTAAACTGGTTTTGTCTCTCGCTATAATTTCATCGTACGTATATTTTCTCCACCTTCCTTCTTCATTTTCTTCGCTCCAAGTTGCTGCCCGTTTGTTAATGTTTTTGCCATTATACAATTCAATAAACGCAGCTAAATGCTCTTGTCGCATAGGACTTTTTTTTGGTGTATGATGTATGTTTGTTCTGTAGTCATAAAACCAAATGTCTTTTGTCCAAGGATCTTTACTTGCAGGTTTATTGTTGAAAAACAATACGTTTGCTTTGACTCCTTGAGCGTAAAATATACCTGTTGGTAACCTTAAAATGGTGTGTAATTCTGTTGTTTGCATTAGTTGCTTACGCACTTCTTCGCCAGCACCACCTTCAAACAAAATATTGTCTGGAAGCACAACAGCTGCTTCTCCGTTTATTCTTAATTGTGTTTTTATGTGCTGCAAAAAGTTTAATTGCTTGTTAGAGGTGGTTTCCCAAAAATCTTGACGATTATAGCTTAAATCTTCTTTTACAATCTCACCTTGTTCGTTGGTAAACGTCATACTACTTTTTTTACCAAATGGCGGATTTGCTAACACATAATCGTAACGTTCGCCATCATCTGCAATTAGCGCATCATTTGGATTTATAAACGATTCGCCGTCTATTTCTCCAATGTTGTGCAAATACATATTCATTAAGCACATTCTACGTGTGTTGGCAACAATTTCGTTTCCGTAAAAGGTTTTGTTCTTTAAAAAGGCTTTTTCTTCTTTATCTAACTTGTTATTATCTACAATAAAATCGTAAGCTGCTAAAAAGAAACCTCCAGTACCACACGCTGGGTCAACAATGGTTTTCATAGGTTTTGGTTGTACACAAGCCACCATTGTTTTTATTAAGGCTCTTGGTGTAAAATATTGCCCTGCTCCACTTTTAGTGTCTTCTGCGTTTTTCTCTAAAAGACCTTCGTAAATTTTAC
>JBMYXP010000080.1:0-9563 GCA_049608525.1 Winogradskyella sp. | reverse complement strand
AGTTTGAAGGTTATAAAGTTTTAAAGTTGGAAGGTTAGATGGTTGGATTGTTAGACTTTTAGATGGTTTGAAAAGTTTTAAAGTTTTAAAGTTTGAAGGTTATAAAGTTTTAAAGTTGGAAGGTTAGATGGTTGGATTGTTAGACTTTTAGATGGTTTGAAAAGTTTTAAAGTTTTAAAGTTTGAAGGTTATAAAGTTTTAAAGTTGGAAGGTTAGATGGTTTTAAAATTTTAATTTTTCTTGCTATTACAATTAATAACATACCAGTTGCATAACTCATTTTTATACTGAAAAGTGCCCGATGGTTGCATTCCTATTTTTTTTAAAATAGTATTAGATACAATATGATTTTGAGCAGCTGCGGCACATATTTCTTTCAGTTTTAAATCTTCAAACCCATGTTTTAAAGACGCTATTGCTGCTTCTGTAGCATAGCCTTTTCCCCAATAGTGCTGCTTTAAACGGTATCCAATATCGTAATAGTTGAACGCTTTGCGCAGATTTTGCTCATATTTTAATCCTGCCCAACCTATAAAGTTAAGTGTTTTTTTATCTATAATTGCTAAACGACCTAAGCCATTTGTTTTATATTGCTCTAAAATATCAGCAATCATAACTTCAGATTCTTTAATGGATTTTACAGGTTTATTGCCTAAATATTTGTGTACTTCTGGGTTTGAGTCTAACTCAAAAAAGTCTTTTGTATCTGCTGTGGTAATTGGTCTTAATATAAGACGTTTGGTTTCGAGTTGTGTTTTCATTCAAAATTCAAATTTATGGTACTAATTTATAGATTTTTTCTAAATAAAATAAGCGTACTACAATTCGTCATTAAATAATTACAATTCGGTAGGTCTAGTTTTTAAAACTTTAAAAGGTGTTGCATATTTGTATTAAATAAAAACAATATATTATGAATGTCTTAGTAAAAATAGTAGTTGCCCTTATTATTAGTGGTGTTAGTTTTCAAACTAAAGCACAAGAAAATTATAGCATTACAGTTACAGTAGAAAACGTAAGTAGTAATGATGGTCAATTATTTTTAGCACTTTATAATTCTGAAACTGATTTTTTAGAGACCATATTTAAAGGTGCAAAAAGTGCTATAACACACCATAGTTGTACTGTAACTTTTAATAAAATCCCTAAAGGTACGTATGCCGTTTCTATTTTTCATGACGAAAATAGTAATGGTAAATTAGACACTAATTTTTTTGGTATTCCTAATGAGGATTACGGCTGCTCTAACAATGCTAGAGGTTTTATGGGACCACCAAAATGGAAAGACGCAAAATTTTTGCTTAATACTAACAAAACACTACTTATTACATTATAAATATTAATAAAAAATCTAAACATGAAACATTTATTAACCATTACATTACTCGTAGTAGCAACGCTTACACAAGCACAAACAAATTTTGAAAAAGGAATGGCAAAAGCCTTTGAGCTATGGCAAGCTAATACAACCGACGACGCAGAAAACATGTTTGAGCGTATTGCTAAAGCAGAATCTAAAGCTTGGTTGCCAAACTATTATATAGCACAAATTAATAGCATAAAAAGTTGGAGCACAAAAGACGAAACCATTTTAAAAGCTCAACTAGATAAAGCGCAAAACCATTTGGATATAGCCATGACTAAAAGTGAAAACAATGCAGAGTTATTAATAATGCAAGCTCAAATTTTAACCAATTGGGTGGCTTTTGATGGCATGACGTATGGTATGAAATATGCTGCAAAAATCTCAGAATTGTATGCTAAAGCTTTAGTCTTAGAGCCAACAAATCCTAGAGCAATATTCTGTAAAGCAGATTGGGAAATGAATAGTGCCAAATATTTTGGCAAAGATACGGCAACATATTGTAAAGCTATAGAAAATTCAATTGCACGTTTTGATACCTTTAAGCCAATGAGCAAATGGCACCCTAATTGGGGTAAAGAACGTGCGATGCAAGTTGTAAAATCTTGTAAAAAATAAATAAGAGTAAATAAAAATACGATGATAAAATCAGTTAAATACATACGCATTACATTTCTTATTGGGTCTGTGGTATTTCTTGTAGGAAATTTTCTTTCAAATGGATTTAATTTTAAAACTATTAATGAATTTTTAATTGATTTTGGCTTTTATCAACTGTACGCATTTGTTTTAGGGTATTGTAATATGTTGTTTTTTGATTATATGGAAAAACGCCAATGGAAACAAGGAGATACCTTAAAGAGAATAGTTTTTGGTGTTATTGGTTCTACAATTATAACCTTAATAGGGTTGTTTTTATTAAGAGCTTTTAGTGCTACTATTATATATAATCAAGATTTTAAAATGTTTTTATCTAAAGAATCTTGGAGTGGTTATTCTTTTGGTTTATGGATAACATTAACTATTGTCTCTATTTTTCATGTTATCTTTTTCTATAATAGATATCAAAAAAATAAAATTAAAGAGCAAAAGGTTATTGCGGGTACAGCAAGTGCAAAGTTTGATGCTTTAAAAAATCAGTTAGATCCGCATTTTTTGTTTAATAGCTTAAATGTTTTAACGAGCTTAATTGAAGAAAATCCTAAAAATGCACAAAAATTTACAACGTCTTTATCTAAAGTGTATCGCTACGTTTTAGAACAGAAAAGTAAAGAATTAGTTACCGTAGATGAAGAGTTAAATTTTGCCAGAACCTATATGTCGTTATTAAAAATGCGATTCGAGGAAAGTATTATTTTTGAAATTCCGGATGAGGCTTCAAACCCAGAAAGTAAAGTTGTACCATTATCATTACAATTGCTTTTAGAAAACGCTGTAAAACATAACATGGTAACCTCTAGCAAGCCACTGCATATTAAAATCTACGAAGATGGTAATTATTTGGTGGTGATGAATAATCTTCAGATTAAACAAATTGTAAAAAAGAGTAGTGGAGTAGGTTTAGAAAACATTAAACAACGGTATGCTTTGCTTTCAAATAAAAACGTACACATCAATCAGCGAGAAAAGGATTTTGCAGTTGCAATACCTATGCTCACAAAACAAGTATCTATTATGAGAACAACACAAAAATCGGCAGGCCGTCTTAACGAAGATTATGTAAGAGCACGCAAACGTGTAGAAGAGTTAAAAGCCTTTTATTATAGCTTAATATCTTACTGTTTTGTAATACCATTTTTAATATTTATTTGGTACAGGTTTACTTACCATACCATACAATGGTTTTGGTTTCCTATGTTTGGTTGGGGGTTGAGTTTAGCATTTCAAGCTTACCGTGTTTTTGTTAATAATGGACCATTGGGCGGTAATTGGGAAAAACGTAAAATTGAAGAGTATATGCGTAAAGAAGATAATAATAAACGTTGGAACTAATAGAGCAAATTATGAAAACAGAACATGAAAATTTAAAATATATTAAGGCTAAAAATAGGGTTGAAAAATTGAAGAAATTTTACAATCATTTAGCGGTTTACCTAATAATAAATCTTATAATTACAGGTTTTAAAGTATCTAATTCTATAGGCAGTTGGGAGAGTTTTACAAGCGCATTATTTAGTATTGATGTACTAAGTTCGTGGACAGTTTGGGGCTTGGTTTTAGTAATACACCTTATATCTGTAACTTTTTTGCGAGGTTGGGAAGAGCGCAAAATAGAACAATTAATGAACCAAGAATTATCAAAAAACAATAAAGATTATAAAGATTAAGTTATGGAGAAATATAGTATAGAACCTTACGAAACGGAAGATAATATATCAGATTTTAGAAAAGAAGAAGCTTACTTAAGAGCAAAGAAAAAAGTAGATACTATTATTGGTTTTTATTGGCATTTGGCAGTTTATATTGTTGTAAATATATTTTTAATTATACTAATTGGTGTTAATTCTAATCAAGGTTTTACAGGTTTTGGGCCTTATGCTACAGCTGCATTTTGGGGTATTGGTTTGGTTTTTCATTTTATAGGAGCATTTGGGCCAAATTTCTTTTTTGGTAAGGATTGGGAAAAGAAAAAAGTTGAAGAGTTTATGGAAAAGGAACGTCAGAGTTGGGAGTAAAATTAGTTAAGAGTTAAAAGTTAAAAGTGAATAGTTAAACTATGAATGTAATTATAATTGAAGACGAAAAACCATCTGCAAGACGCTTGCAACGTATGCTAAAATCATTAGAGCTAGAAGCAGAAACGATGTTGCATTCTGTTGAAGAATCTATAGAGTGGTTTCAAAATAATAAACACCCAGATTTAATTTTTTTAGACATTCAATTGAGTGATGGTTTGTCTTTTGAAATTTTTGAAGCTATTGCTATTAAATCTGCAGTAATCTTTACGACTGCTTATGATGAATATGCGCTTCAAGCTTTCAAACTAAATAGTATAGATTATCTTTTAAAACCAATAGACGATGATGATTTAAAAATAGCGGTTAAAAAATTTAAAACTCGTACTCCCCAAAAACAATCGGTAACTTTAGATTTTAATGATATTAAAAAACTTTTGGTAAACCCAATAGAGCGCGAGTATAAAAAACGGTTTTCAGTAAAAGTTGGTCAGCATTTAAAACTGATTAATATAGAAGATATTGAGTGTATTTATAGCGAAAATAAAGGCACTTATGTTTCTACAATATCGGGTAGAAATTATTTGCTAGACCAAACTTTAGATCAATTAGAAGATGAGCTAGAGCCTCATGTATTTTTTAGGGTTAGTAGAAAATTTTATGTAAATATTAATGCCATTAAAGATATGGTGAGTTATACCAATTCGCGTTTAGAAATAAAACTAAATCATTTTAAAGCACAACAAATTATAGTTGCTAGAGAACGTGTAAAAGATTTTAAAAATTGGTTAGAGTAAAAAAATAAAAAAAGTCGGATAGACTAAATTTTTATAGTAACCGATAAATAGATGTATATTTGTAGTATGTGGAATATTGAAGTTACATATCGCAAAGAGTTAGAATCTACTTTTAATAGATTATTAGACAAGGTTAAAGTTTTAAATGCAGCTAGGCCATTGCCAAATATTGTATTGCAAAATATTAAAGAGGCTTTTTTGGTAGAATGGACTTACAACTCTAACAGTATAGAGGGCAATACCTTAAGTCTAAGAGAAACACAAATGGTACTGCAAGAAGGTATTACCATAAAAGGGAAATCGCTAAGAGAACATTTTGAAGCAAAAAACCACGAAACAGCAATACATAAGCTATACAAATTGGTTAGTAAAGACTATGTATTAAATGGTAAAGACATTTTAGAGCTTCATGGTTTAGTGTTGCGCTCTATAGAAGATGATTATGCTGGTCGTTTGCGAAATGCTGGTGTGCGTATTTCTGGAGCAAATTTTGTGCCACCAAATGCACGTAAGGTTTCTGAGTATTTAGATAGTTTAATTGCTTATATTATAGATAATCCACAAGGTCTAAATCCTATAGAGTTGGCTACTGTTTTTCATCACAAATTTGTATGGATTCATCCTTTTTTTGATGGTAATGGTCGTACAGTACGTTTGGTTATGAATTTAATACTTATGCGTTATGGGTTTCCGCCTGCTATTATTCTTACAAACGATAGGGTTAAATATTATACGGCATTAAACCAAGCTAACAAAGGTAATTATAACAAACTTATGTTGTTAATGTGCCAAGCAACCGAGCGTTCTTTAAATATTTATCTTAACGCTATACCTGGTTTAGATAAAGATTACGATAGTATTTCTAATATTGTTAAAGAGCCCGAAATCCCTTATGGGCAAGCGTATGTAAGTTTATTGGCAAGGCAAGGCAAAATAGATGCTCACAAAGAAGGTCGTAATTGGTTTACTACAAAACAAGCCGTTTTAGATTATATAGAAGATAAAGCTAATTAAAGTAAATCTTTATCTTCTATTCTATTATCATCAAAAGCTGAAGGCAATAGTTTGGGAATAAATTTTATAAAAAGTGGTAGTAACACCATACCGCCAGGCAACATAAATATTGCTAAACTTGGTATAGATTTAAAAATGTCTAATAGTTGCGACTGAATTTTTTTTTGCTCTTCATCGGTTAAATTGCGTTGTGTAGATTGTGCTAAAAGCGACACGGCTTCTTTACTTTCTGAAAGTTCTTTTAATAATCGTTTACTGTTTCTTGCAATAAGCTTGGTAACTACTTTACTGCTATTATCATAAAAACTTTGTGCTAAATTTTTTGAACTTAAAAAAGCAACATTCTCTTTATGCTGGCTATAAAATAAGTTAATAGCATCAACAGATTTAGTGATGTCGTGATTGTTTAATGCCAAGTCGGTTTTTAAGCGGGTTAAAAACCGAAGTTCTTCTTTATCAATGACCTTATCTGTCCATGATGCCATACAAACAATATCTATAAGGTATAATTTTTCTAAAGGTTGAGTAATAAAAGAAATAGCATCTTTGTAAGTTAATAATTCTGAGTTTTTATGACGGATAGAGCTTTCAAATAATTTTATAAGATTGGTATCGTATTCTGTTTTTATAACTTTGGTTTCTAAAACAGAAAAAACTATGGTTTCTAATGTAGATTCAAGTTTGTTAATGTAGTTTTTAATTTCTTTTTCACCTTTCAAAAAACGTTGGTAACCCAATACATCAACAAACAAAAGGGCATTAATTAAAAAATAATTAAAACTTTTAGAAATAAAATTATCGTCTATGTGTATGCGTTTATGAATTATCTTTTCTAATAAGCTATCTGGTGTTTTATCGCCAAATAATTCTTCAAAAAAGGAGCGTTTTAAATCACTTATGGCTTTATAATAGCGTATTAAGCTATCTATAAAATCGCCTTCAATTTTTTCTTTTTTATAGATAAAGTAATAGGTGAGTAGCAAATTAATTTTGCAGCGTTCTTCCTCAGTAAAGTCAAAAGGTTTAACGATATCTAATACAACTTTAACGTTGCTACCATAAATAAATCCTGCTTGTTTTAATAGATTATAAAATTCAGAAATTTCTGTTTGAGAATACATGGTCTCAGAAACTTCGTTGAGCAATTTTTTTATCCAGCCGTTTGCTGATGGATTCATTTTTTAGATATTTGTGTGCTAAGATACTTTTTATATTAATACCAATTACAACTTAAAATATGCTCTATAATTCGTTTCTATTTCGCTCTAATTTCAATATAAAATGAAACCGTAACTAAGGCATGTTTTGTAATTCAAAATAAAGAAAAAACAACTATTTTATTTTAAGCCTATTAAAATAACAATTGGGCTTACTTTATAAATGCAATAATACGACTAATTAATTGCGAAGAAATAGGTCTAAAAGATTCGTTGTAAGATTTTGAGTTTTCTAAATCGTTACCTTCAATTTCAAATAAAACATGGTTCATGTTTTCAATGATTGTAAGTTGAGATTTTTCATTTGCTGCTTTTAATAATTTTGCTTCATTTACAGATACTTGAAGATCTTTTGTGCCATTAATAAGCAGAATTGGCATTTGTAATGTTTTTAAAATTTCGGTTGGGTTGTACTGCATCCAATTGATCATAAATTTTTGTATTTGTGGACCAAAAAGCGAAGCTAAAGCCACAGGGTAATCTGTTGTGGGTTTTCCTGCTTTTAGAATATCTACAATACGTTGTGTTTCTTCGCCCAATTTTGGTGCCATTTTAGTAACTTGTTCTACCAATACATTACCAATATTTTGCCCAGCGCCAGCTAATGAAATAAAACCATCTGCTTTGCCTTTAGCTGCCAACATGCCAACTAAACTACCTTGGCTATGTCCGATAATATATAGTTTATTGTAGGTGTTTTTAGCTTTAAAATAATCGATTACCTGCGATGCGTCTGAGATAAAATCGTCGAACATTATGTTTTTGTCTATATTATTTTGCCGAATTTGTTTTACAATACGCTTGTCGTATCTATAGGTTGCTATGCCATTTTGAGATAAATTTTCGGCTAATTTTTTGAGCGAATTATTTTTTAAAAAATTTTGATTTCCGTTACGGTTTGTTGGTCCAGATCCTGCTATGATTATTACTAAATCTGTTTTTTTAGAACCCGTAGGTGTTAGTAAAGTACCATCAATCCATTTTGAGACTGCAACTTCTTTTTCTATAAAAGCAGATTTGTTTTTTTGCGCAAAACTTGTATAAGATAGTAGTACAGTACAGATAATTAAGTATGTTTTCATGAGTTTGTTGCTATTAAATGCAAAATTAATTGATAGTGTGTTTACTTATTAAACTATTTTTTTTCTGTTTTATGATATAAATTGCGTTTTTTAGTTTGAAAAATTACATCAAACGTCTAAATGTAAGATTAACTCTTGGTTGTATTGTCTTTTTGGTTTTTGCAATTTGATGTAACCAATGGTGTTGCATTTCTCCTTTCATAAGTAATAAGCTTCCGTGTTCTAAGATTAATTTGTGCCGTTGTTTTTTTAATGTTCTGTGTTTAAAATGAAAAGGACGTGGGTCTCCAAAACTAACAGATGCAATTACTGGGTTTTCGCCCAATTCTTTTTCATTATCTGCATGCCAACCATTACTATCGTTTCCGTCTCTGTATAAATTTGCTAACACGGTGTTAAATTTATAATTGGCAAAAATTTCTACCTTGTTTTTTATGGTGTTTAATGGTTTTGTAAATGGTTTTGGTTGCATTGTAATATTAGAATAACTGTAAGATTTATGAGACTCACCAAACAGCTCCGTTAATCTGGGTTGTTTATAGGTTTTACCAAATACTGTTATAGTGTCGTGTTGCCAATTGGTTTTACTTTTTATAGTATTAAAAAAAGTATCTGCTTCTTGTTGTGAAAAGAAATTTGGTATATAAATTAACTCTGCATTTGGTAAGTTAAAATGGTGATTTTTTTCAGAAAACAAGTTCATACTATAAATTTTAACTAAATTAGTACTATGCAAATAAAATTCAAAATTATTATAAGTCTTATCTGTGTTGTGGTATTAACTTATGGGTTTCAACACAAGCAACAATTACCCAAGGGTTTTGTATATGCTAAGGATAGTATTAAAGATTTAGATGTAGAGTTACGGTATTATACCGCAAACAATTTTGTTGGTGATACTATAGATGGTTACAAGTCTAATAGATTAATTATAACCCAAGCTACAGCCAAAAAGCTAAAACTTATTCAAAATGAATTACAACAACAAAACCTTTGCCTAAAAATTTATGATGGTTACAGGCCACAACGCGCCGTAAATCATTTTATACGTTGGGCAAAAGTATTAAACGATACAGTTAGTAAATCTCAATTTTACCCAAATGTTAAAAAACGCAATTTGTTTAAAGAAGAATACATTGCAACACGGTCTGGGCATAGTAGAGGCAGTACTCTAGATGTAACTATTACCAATGGAGATACAGGTGAGCCTTTGGATATGGGAAGTCCTTATGATTTTTTTGGACAAGAATCTTGGGTGAATTATAACGGTATTACTGATGCACAAAAGAAAAACAGACAGTTACTACAAACCGTAATGCTAAAACATAACTTTAGGAATTATGCCAAAGAGTGGTGGCATTTTACATTGCGTTGGGAACCTTTTCCTAAAACGTATTTTGATTTTGAGGTGGAGT
>JBMYXP010000079.1:0-9601 GCA_049608525.1 Winogradskyella sp. | reverse complement strand
TTAAAAACTGATCTCCATTATCACAATCATCTACTACTGCGTAAGATGCTTCTGGATTTGCACAGAAATCACCACAAGCTTCAACTCTCATAAAATCTATAGACATATCACCTTCAAAACCACCTGTGCCTGCGTAACTAAACTCTACATAAATTAATTGCCCTAAATATGCGTCTAAGTTAACACCAATTGGCACCCATGCGTCTGCTCCAGTTGTTTGGTATTCACCTATCCAAGAGTATAAATTTGTAAAAGGCCCAGCTGGTGATGTTGAAACGCCAACATTAAGCGTTCCCATATCTGCTCCAAAAGCATGCATATAAAAAGACAACTCTGCTCCATCAGTTGCTGTTGTTAAATTAATTGCCGGGCTAACAGCAGATGCTGTTGCGGTAGTGCCACCCGAAGCTTCATAGTTCATAAACCCATTACCGCTAAATGCTGTGTCTGCTCCTGTATTTCCAGAACCAGAATCATTTGGTACTTCCCAAAATCCATTTTGACCAGTTGTAGTAAGATTTCCTGTCCAACCATCAAAAGAATCAAATTCTGCAGTATATACATATAATGAAGACCCTGTTGCACATGTTACACCATTTGGTGGTGGTGGTGGTGCATTATTTGTCGTAAAATTTAGTGGCCCAGACCAAGCACTTAAATCACCTAAGCCACATACTGCTCTTACGTAAACTTCATAAGTTGTACTTGGGTTAAGACCTGTTGCTAAATACGGGTTATTATTTGATGTTAAAGTACCACTACCTGTTGGTGCTCCTGTACCAGCTGCTTGTATTACTATTTCCCATTCTGTTTCCCCATTGTTTGCTGTCCAAGATATATCAGCTGTTGTATCTGTAATACTAGCAACCGTTATACCAGATGGAGGAATACAACTTGGTGGTGTTGTAACGTTAACCGTAAAATCTGCTGTAACACCGAACGACCCACTAAAACAAGGATCTGGTGTTGCTTGCCCAAAGTCTGCTGAACCCATTCTCATATTATAAACTCCTAATGGCACATTTGGCATTACAAAAGAAGCATCGAAAGTTGTTGGATTAGCATTTGAAGTTACGCCAGAAAACACTAACTCTGTTGCATTATCAAATACTAAATCATTATTAAAATCTATCCACACATTAACATCGTAAGTAAAACCTGCGGCAAACGTAATTTGAAAATTAGACGTTACACCTGCTGCTAAATCAACAATTGGGTTTTTAAAATCTTCGTAAGTTATATCTCCACCAGATGTGAATGTTTGCGCTCCTAAAGTAGCACCTGTAATACCTTGACCATCGTTAGATGTAGGTACAGACTCACAATAGCCTGTTAAAAAATTAAATGGGCCAACCCATAAACTTAGACCATCACCTGCGCAATCTGCTTGGTAATACACAAAGTAATTTGTAAAAGGGGTAAGTCCAGAAAGTGAAGTTGCTGGTGTTGTATTTACTGTGGCAGAACCTTCTTCTGCACCAGTTCCTGGTGTAAAATCTGCGCCACCATTATATTCTATATTCCAAGCGGATTCTGTACTACCTGCAGTCCATGCTAAATCTACTGAGGTTGTAGTAAGATTGGCTGTAGCCATACCACTTGGCACAATACATGTAGGGCTTTCAAAAAGTGTTACGACAATATTAGACCAATCTGCATCAGAACCTCCCCAACTTTGATTTAATACGATATCTATGTAACCATCTACCGTTGGGTCGTATGCTGTTGTTAAATCCCCAGTAAAGGTAAGTGTTGCAGCATTACCACTATTTGCTCCACCAGATGATGGTGGGTCTATTGCAATTGAACCTGCGGTTGTTGTAAAAGTAAGATCTGCCTCAGTTGACCAAGGGCCTCCACCACCTTCTGCCCAATCTACAGTTACAGAAAACGAATTGTAAGAACCCGTAGAAGAGGCTGGCACACCAACTCCATTGGCAACATCATTAATGCTTAGTGTAACTGGTGCTCCTTCCGCAACGTTTGTTGGCCCAGCTATTGGGCTAAAAACGTACTGAGCATTTGCTGTTAGAAAAAAACCTAACATGGTTAGAAATAAAGTAATTTTTTTCATTATCAATTTAATTAGTTAGTAATCTTTTAATTACAAAATTGTAAGTTAGTCCGTGTTCTACTTAATAAAGTAAAAAATATAGGTTTACGCTGTAAAACTCGTTTTAAAAACGACCGAATATATAAAAAATGGCTCTTAACAAGATGTTAACAGTATTATAATAGATTAAATACGTAATTAATCGATAAAGTGCTAAACTAATAACGGTTTAGTGGAGCTGTTTTAACTCTATAAATACTGGAAAATGATCGCTATATCCGCCTTTGTATTTTTTACCCACATAAGTTCGGTAAGGTTGTCCTTTATATTTGCCTTTATTTTGAGTTAAAAATTTGGGGTTAAATACATTTGCGCTTTCATAAATTAACGTTGCGTTATTTACATCAAAGAAATTAGATGAAAACAAAATCTGATCAAAACAGTTCCATTTAAAATTATAACTCACGCTACCTTTATTTGGAGACCAAACTGTTTTAAAAGGATTATAAAGCTGATTCTCTTTTTCTAGTAGTGAAACACTTGCGCTAATTGGGTTATCATTGAAGTCTCCCATAACAATAATTTTAGCATTTACGTTTTTATGTTTTATGTGCTTAATAATACTATTTACTTTATTAGCAGCAGCTATACGCTTATACTCGGTTTGTTTTTCTCCTTCTCTTCGAGACGACCAATGATTAACAATAATATGCAAATTTTCAGCACCTAATTTTCCCTTTACAACAAGAATATCTCTTGTGTAATCTTGTTCACCTAAGTTATTTTGAAGGTAAACAGAATAAACGTTAGAGTTTTCGAGCTTAAAATCATCTCTATACAAAAAAGCAACATCAATGCCGCGTTCATCAGAAGAATCAAAATGCACAAACTTATAGGCTACATCAATTAAATGTTTACTGTTAACTAAATCTGCTACTACTTTTTTGTTTTCAACTTCTGCCAAACCAATAATTACTGGTGCTTTTTCTGCGTTTTCATTTCCAATTTTAGAAATTACTGTACCTAATTTCATTAGCTTGTTCTGGTAGCGCTTTGCAACCCAACGCTTTGCTGATGTGGATACAAAATCATTATCGTTTGTTAATGGGTCGTTGTGTATATCAAATAAATTTTCGACATTATAAAATGCAATTGTAAAACGGTTTTTAGAGTTTGTCATGGGACTAAATATATGGTTTTTAAAGCGCATTTAGTAAAACACAATTGATTAACTTTGTACTTTACAGTTATTATGATAGAAAAGAAAGACATTGCTTTAGAAAAAGTTGTACTTATTGGTGTTATAACCCAACAACAAAATGAAGAAAAATCTAAAGAATACCTAGACGAATTAGAATTTTTAACCTTTACCGCTGGCGGTGAAGTCATTAAACGCTTTACCCAAAAAGTGGCATTACCCAATCCAAAAACATTTATTGGTACTGGTAAAATGGAAGATGTAACACGTTTTGTAAAAGAAAACGACATTGGTACTGTAATTTTTGATGATGAGTTATCGCCTGCTCAAGAGCGTAATATTAGTAAAATCTTAGCCTGTAAAATCTTAGATCGCACTAATTTAATTCTCGATATTTTTGCACAACGTGCCCAAACAAGCTATGCCAGAACGCAAGTAGAACTAGCGCAATGTCAGTATTTACTACCACGATTAAAAGGCATGTGGACACACCTTGAGCGTCAAAAAGGTGGTATTGGTATGCGTGGCCCTGGTGAGACCGAGATAGAAACCGATAGACGTATTGTACGCGATAAAATTGCTTTGCTAAAAGCAAAAATTAAAACCATAGATAAACAAATGGCTGTACAACGAGGCAACCGTGGCAAAATGGTACGCGTTGCACTAGTTGGTTACACCAATGTTGGTAAATCTACATTAATGAATGTTATTAGCAAAAGTGCAGTTTTTGCAGAAAACAAACTTTTTGCCACTTTAGATACTACGGTTAGAAAAGTAGTCATTGGCAACCTCCCATTTTTAGTAAGTGATACCGTTGGGTTTATTAGAAAACTACCAACACAATTAGTAGAATCTTTTAAAAGCACGCTCGATGAAGTTAGAGAAGCAGATTTATTACTCCATGTTGTAGATATTTCGCATACTAATTTTGAAGAACATATCGATTCTGTAAATCAGATTTTAGATGATATAAAAAGTAAGGATAAGCCAACAATTATGGTCTTTAATAAAATTGACGCTTACCAAGCAGAACCTTTTGATGAAGATGATTTAATTGCAGAACGTACCGAAGCTAATTACTCTATTGAAGAATGGAAAAAAACTTGGATGGCAAGAGTTGGTGATAATGCGCTATTTATCTCTGCTTTAAATAAAGAAAACCTAGACGAGTTTAGAAAACGTGTTTATAAAGAAGTAAGAGACATACATATTACACGTTTTCCTTATAACCATTTTTTATACCCAGATGTTGAGGCTATTGAGTAAAATTATAGCTCCTAATACTAATCTTCTAAAAGCAGATAATTTTAGTCTTTCTTATATGTTACTCTACCCGTTTTTTGCACATCAAAGTTTCAATACCACCATTTATTATTAAAATAAGTTACACCTACTTTTATAGATGATAACTACGACTAAAAACCTAATTTATAGTTACGCTTCTAATTAAAATTAAAACAGGTACGAGTTTTATGGCTTATATTAAACGCTAATAGGTATAACCCAGCTAAACTTTACAACTACGAATTGTTTTTTTGCCTTTTATTTTGAATACAACTAGAAACTAACCTAAAACAAAAAAGCACCTACAATAAATCTGTAAGTGCTTGGTTTTAAAAGTGGTCCCACATGGACTCGAACCATGGACCACCTGATTATGAGTCAGGTGCTCTAACCAACTGAGCTATAGGACCATTGACTAATGTCAATCACTTTATTTCTAAAGCGAGTGCAATATTACTACATATTTTAAAACTCTACAAGAAAATTAATTCAATTTATACCAATTATAATTTAAAGCGAGCTTAAAAGAAACTGGTTGTTTTCTTCTTCTTCATTTAAATTACAAAAAATAAAACATAGCATAGTTACGGTCTCTTTTTTAATGAAAAAGAGAAAAAGGACGTTTTTGGTAGTTCGTTTTAGGTTTTTATTGGTTTTACTCAACTATCTCTTGGCAGAGTTCTATTAAAACACCGTTTGTAGATTTTGGGTGCAAAAAAGCAATTAACTTATTATCTGCTCCTTTTTTTGGTGTTTTGTGTATCATTTTAAAACCTTCATTGGTAAGTCTTGCTATTTCTTCTTCAATATTATCTACCGCAAAAGCAATATGATGTATGCCTTCGCCTTTCTTTTCTATAAACTTTGCTATTGGGCTATCTTTATGTGTGGCTTGTAGCAACTCTATTTTATTTGGTCCACATTTAAAAAAAGCGGTTTTTACACCTTCGCTTTCTACGTCTTCAATTTTATAATGGTCTTCTCCAAATAACGCTGCAAAAAGCGGATTAGATGTATCTATATCTTTTACGGCTATACCTATATGTTCTATTTTTTTCATGAAAACTTAATTTTATTACTGTTAAAACAGAAATCTATTTTTCTAACTTCAAAAATAAGATAATACCAATTATTATTTAAAATGAGCTATAAATAATTTGAACGGTATGCTTATTTTGAATGATAATTGGTAAATACTCAAATATGCTCTACTTTTGCAGTAGATTAGTTACAAAACCCTTTATGGAAGAATATACACAGAGACAGAAAAAAATTGGAGGCATACTCCAAAAGGATTTAGCGCAAGTACTACAAAAAGCAGTTACCGATGGAGGTATGCGAGGTGTTATTATCTCTGTGAGTAAAGTAAATGTAACTACAGATTTATCTATGGCAAAAGTTTACCTCAGTATTTTTCCAAATAAAGAAGCCAAACCCTTATTAGAAGGTATAAAATCTAACAAACCACTTATAAGGCACGAGTTGGCACAGCGTACTCGCAACCAGTTAAGACGTATGCCGCAATTAGAGTTTTTTATTGACGATTCTTTAGAATATATTGATGGCATTGAGCGCTCTCTAAAAGGCGAAGAAAACCCAATTAGAGATAAAAACTTACTTAGCAAGCGTAAACAATCTTAAGTGAATTTTCCTTTATATATAGCAAAACGCTACCTGTTTTCTAAAAGCAGTACTAATGCTATAAATATAATGACCCTCATTGCCTCTGGCGGTGTTATAATTTCGGCAGCAGCATTATTTATTGTATTGTCTGTTTTTGCAGGTCTAAAAGCGTATAGTCTTCAGTTTTCGTCTTTTGTAGATCCAGATTTAAAATTAACCCCAGTAGAAGGTAAATCCTTTTTATGGTCTAACACAGAGGCTTCAAAACTTTTACGAATTGAAGGTGTTGCTGCGTATTCTAAAATTATTGAAGAACGTGTTATTATTAAAACCGAAAATAAAAACCAAGTTGCCACACTAAAAGGGGTTGATGTTAACTTTATAAAAGTAACGCATATAGATTCTATGCTAACCAAAGGAACTTGGGTTTCTCCTAATAGTAATGATGTGGTATCGGGTTGGGGCATTTCTAATAACCTCTCTTTTGGGGTATTTAATTTTCTTAAACCGTTGGCTTTATATGTGCCAAAACCTGGAAAAGGACAACCCAGCTCAATTAAAGGCTACTATAATACGGCTTATGTAACTAATGTTGGTCTTTTTACTATTAACCCAGAACTCGACAATAAATACGTTTTTGCAGATATTAGCTTGGCCAAATCTTTATTAAACTATAAAGACAACCAATTAAGTGCTTTAGAGTTGAAGTTAAAACCAAATGCAGATGCGTCTAAAGTTAGAACTCAATTAGAAACCACTTTTAAAAATAGATTTACTATTAAAAATAGAGCGCAACTCAATGATGCTTTATTCAAAATGTTAAATACTGAAAATTTAGCTATCTATCTCATCTTTACGTTAGTAATTGTTATTGCTTTGTTTAATGTAATTGGCGCAATAATTATGATGATTTTAGATAAAAAGAAATCCCTAAACACGCTATTTAATTTAGGCACGGAAACCAAAACCATTAAAACCATTTTCTTTTTACAAGGCAGTTTAATGACTGTAGTGAGTGGTATTATTGGAGTAACTATTGGGCTTTTAGTGGTGTTTTTACAACAAACTTTTGAGTTAATACTATTAACACCAGACCTGCCTTACCCAGTAAAATTACATTTTACAAATGTAATAATTGTATTATTTACCATATTTGCCTTAGGCATTATTGCTTCTAAAATTGCATCTCAGCGCATTACTGAAAAATTAGTAAAGAGTTAGGGTTTTTATTTTAGACACAAATCTCACTAGTTAGCATTATTTGTATTAAGAAAATATTCCGTCTCCGCCTTTGCACCTTTGCGACCAATACATCTTTAAACCTTATAATTATTACACAGAGCAACACGGAGTGTACACAAAGCCTCACAGAGAGTTATAACAATTTTACCTTTGCGACTTTTCGAGCAATACATCTTGCTCTTTTACAAGTCTTCTTAAGTAAATTGATAGTCCGCAAACACGTCTAAAACGGCATCAAAAGCAGCAAACACATCCTTAGAGTCATCGCTGGTTACCATTTTCATTCGGTAGTCTTTAAAATGCGGAATCCCTTTAAAGTAATTAGTGTAATGTCTTCGGGTTTCTAAAACACCTAGCGTTTCTCCTTTCCAATCAATAGACATTTGCAAATGACGTCTGGCAGCTTCTACACGCTCCGCTAAAGAAATAGGTGCTAAATGCTCTCCTGTTTTAAAATAGTGTTTTACTTGTTTAAAAAACCAAGGGTTACCGATAGTTGCTCGTCCAATCATTGCCCCATCTAATCCGTAGGAGTCGCGCATTTCGGCAGCACGCTCTGGTGTGGTTACATCACCGTTTCCAAATACAGGAATGTGCATTCGTGGGTTGTTTTTTACTTCGGCAATCGGTTTCCAGTCGGCATCGCCTTTATACATTTGTGCTCTGGTTCTGCCATGTATAGAAATTGCTTTACAACCCACATCTTGTAGCCGTTCTGCAACCTCAACAATTCTTATAGAGTCATGATCCCAACCTAGTCTTGTTTTTACAGTTACTGGCAAATTGGTGCGTTTAACCATTTCTGCCGTAAGTTGTTCCATTAAACAAATGTCTTTTAAAATGCCTGCGCCAGCACCTTTAGACACCACTTTTTTAACAGGGCAACCAAAATTAATATCAATAATATCTGGATTCGATTTTTCAACAATATCAATAGTTTGTAACATGCTTTCCATATTGGCTCCAAATATTTGAATACCAACAGGGCGTTCTTTTTCGTAAATATCTAATTTCATAACGCTTTTTGCTGCATTACGAATTAAGCCTTCGCTACTTACAAACTCTGTATATACTACATCTGCGCCTTGTTCTTTACACAGTGCTCTAAATGGTGGGTCGCTTACATCTTCCATTGGTGCTAAAAGCAATGGAAAATCTGGTAATTCTATGTCTCCTATTTTAATCAAGAAAAAATCTTTTTGTAAAAATAAGTACTTTTATTAGTTTTTGTGAACAGGGATCTTAAAATATGATTTAAAAAAACAACACACCCTAAAAGGATACATTTAGACTAACCTCAATTTTGTATTGGATAAACTTATATTTTATTTTGAAAGAAATGCTGTAATACTACTACAAACAGAAGCTAACTCTGGTGGCAACCCGTTGCAAGTCCATGGCTGTTTTGTATTAAAAACATGGTCTGCATTTTTTATAATTTGAAATGCCGCATTTGGGTTCCATTGGTGCAATTTTTTAGCTTCGTTAATACTCACCGTAGTATCGTTTTCTCCATGAATAATGAGGTGAGGAACATTCACTTTTTTTATTGAATTGGCTATATGGAGTCGCTTTTTATTCGCCATAAAATCTTCATAAAACGAATAATAATGTGGCATTTGTTGTTGTGTTCTTCTATTGGCAACAAATTTTACACCTTCTTTTTTCCAACTTATAATTTCTGTTTTAGATCCAAAACGCGCTTCAAAATCACTAATACTTGCTAAAGTAATCAGGGTTTTTATTCTTTTATCCTCAGCTGTTTTTATTATTGAAATACCTCCGCCACGACTGTGACCAATTAAGCAAATGTGCTGTGTATTAACACTTTTATTATTACTAAAACTGGTTTCAACCCAATTAATAACGTCATTTAAATCGTCGAGTTCTTTGGTGTAGTTATTATGCCCAAAGGCTTCTAAATCTGGGAAATCTATAGGGTTTTCGATAGTGCCTCCATTATGAGAAAAGTTAAATTTTACAAAACAAAAACCCGCTTTTGCTATTCGGTGTGCCATAATATCCCAAGCTCCCCAATTTTTATATCCTTTATAACCGTGACAAAAAATTACAATAGGCTGGTTTATTTTTTCTTCAGAATAAAACGTGTCTATTACTATTGGTTTTTTATCTGTTCTGTTTAAAACTCTGTTTTTAAGAATGTGCATTAATTAAGTTCTTTTTCAATAAAATTAATGGAT
>JBMYXP010000078.1:0-9858 GCA_049608525.1 Winogradskyella sp. | reverse complement strand
ATCACAAAACTGTTGTGTTGTGTTAGTTGTTGTAGGTGCAGCCGTAGTATTAATGGTTACAGATATAGTTGCAGTTGCATTATTAGAACAAATACCGGTAGTACTTGTTACTGTGTATGTATAATTACCTTCTTGATGGATGTTATTATCAAAAGTTCCTAAATGTCCATTATTAAGTGTACTTGGTCCACTCCAAACTCCACCTGTATCTGGTGAACCATTCAGAAAATCAAAAAGGTTTACGGTATTATCATTTAAAAACAGGTCACATTCTGCGTAAGTAGAGTTAGATCCTGCGTTAGGCTCAGATTCAATGACAACATCGACTTTAACTCTTTGTGCACCTTCACAACCTAGATAAGTATTAGTAGCCCAGTAATCCTCACCATCTACTAATGCTAAGTTTGAAGGTAACGGTATCTGAGAAATCAATGAGGCATACCAAGATATATTATCGCCGTTAGCGGCTAAATCATTAACTGTTGGGTTAGTGTTACCACAAAATTCTTGTATTTCGTCCCCTATGTTTAATGTAGGGTCTGAAACAACCAAAAAGCCAACTTGAGTTGCTAACCTGCGACTCGTGCAGCCATTTTCTGTTTGTTGTACCCAGTATATTCCACCATCAGATAATGATGTGTTTGAAGGTAAAAGTGTGCCTCCTGTTTCGCTATCGTACCACTGTATATTATCACCTGTTGCAGAAAGGTTGTTTATTGTTGGGTTGTCTGTTTCACAAACCGTAACACTAATATTTACATTAGTTGGTGGGTTGCCATTTATTGTAACTGTAACTGGCAATCGATTTGGACTACAACCTCCAGCCAATACATCATCTGCATAATATACACCACTAACAAGTACATCAATAGCATCGTACTGTGTACCTCCAAACATGGCATCAAACCAAACTATTTCGCCGCCTATGGCAACTAAATCTGAAACGCGTTTGTCTTCTGTAGCACAAAACGTAACATTATTATCTGTAGTTGTAGGATCTGGATTATTACACTGCGCAAAAATGATATTGCATAAAAATAAATGACATACTATAGTAAGTATTTTTATTCGACTCATATTTTATTTTATTGTAAAATTTTTGCGAAAGTAGTGAATTATTATAAGGTTTAATAGGTTTTCTTGTTTTTTTACCTTACGTATTGTAATGAAAAACCTTATTAAAGATTAATAATAACAAAAAAAGAACTTGTATTAAGTCTATAGTCTTTTTACATAACGCAGAAAAAATTAGACAATCAGATAAGACGTATTATAAATTAAAGCTTCATTAACCAGTATTGAGGATTTAATTTTTTACTGTCTTTATAAATTCTAAAGCCCAATAATGTTTCCCCTTTAATTTCATTAGTAAAAACCTCTCCAATAACTTGCCCCGTTTTAATTTTGTCTCCTTTTTTTACAAATATTTTTGAAAGATTTGTATATATAGTTAAGTAATTACCATGTCTTATCATAATTGCAGGATTACCATTTTTTACAATTGAAATAGCAGAAACCTCGCCTTTAAAAACCGATTTTACCGCTGCTTTTTTTTGAGTCGCTATTTTTATGCCAGGGTTATTAACCTCTATACTGTTGTCTATTAAAGAGCGTCCTTTACCAAATTTAGCTTTTACAACACCACGAGATACAGGCCACCCCAGTTTACCTTTATTGGTCTCAAAGTTTGAAGCTAATTTCTTTGCTTCAGGTGTTAATACAAATTTACTTGAAGACGATTTTTTACCCGCTTTTTTATGAGATGCAGCAATAGCATCTTTAATAATACGATCTATTTGTTTGTTTAAGCGGTCAGCTTCTTGCTTTTTCTTTTTAATTTGAATTGTAAACTTACTCATATCAGCTTTTATAGAAGCCATAAGCATTTTACTAGCTTTTATATCTTGCTCTAATTTGCGTTTTGCAATTCTATTTTCTTTAACAAGTTTTTGTTTGTCTTCTTTTTGTTTAGATAACTCAATATTTAAGTTTTGTAACGCTTTAGTTTTTGCTTTTATAACGGTGCCTTGTTCTTTTTGATAATCTGTATAATGTTTAATATATTGTAAACGCTTATAGGCTTGTTTAAAATTATTTGATGATAATAGAAACATTACTCTACTTTGCTCAGATTTGCTTTTGTATGATTTTACAATCATAGCTGCGTAATCGTCTTTTAACTCTTGTAACTGACTTCTTAAACTGGTAATTTCTTTTTGGTTGGTGTTAATTTTTCTGGTTAACAAATTGGCTTGCTCATTGGTAATTCTAATAAGGTTTTTTCTTACACTAACCTTATAGTTTAGGTCTTCAATTTGTGTAATTTTAGATGTTTCTTCTTTCTTTTTTGTAAATAATAAAGCGTTAATTTGCTTCATCTCTTTTAAAACCTGTTGGCGTTGTGCTTCTAATTTCTTTTGTTTATTAGTTTGAGAAATGCCAGAAAATGAACATAGCAAAACAGCAAAAACAACACTAAAACGAAAATACCTATTGCTCATTAGTTTAGAATAATTTCTTTGTAGCCCGAAGGAATATTGAAAGGAAAACGTAGTTTTTCATTTAAAGACACAGACTTAAACTCTAGGTTTATAGTTGTTTGGTCGGTGTTTTCTACGGCGACAACCTTAATGTTTTTAGGAATAATTTTTGTCTTAACGTCTTGGTAAGCCATATAATCTACTTGAAGAAAACGTTTTTTGGATTGTTGCTGCAATTGTAAACTATTGATTTTAAAATGTGTGGCATTTATTAAATAAAACAACTCAAAAAGAGCGTTTTGATTTTTTGGTGAAAGCACATAAGTGTTTTCATTTACTTCAACCTTATGAGGTTGGTTATTTAGATTAAAAACGGCTTGTCCAAGCAACATGTTTTGCACTTTATTAAAATTTAATTCTACGCCAACAATATCGCTTAGTAGTTTATAATCACCATCAAAATAGGTATCATCTAATTTACTGTAAAACTGTACTTTTTTTGGTGTTATTAGCATACGCACCATATTTAGTGTTGCGTTTAGCCATATTTTTTTATCCTTTTCCATTCGGAAAGCAAGTGTATGAGCTTGCTCTTTTTCTCCTTCAATCACCTCAACCTTCAACCGCGCTTGCATGGTATTAAAGTTAGATGCACTTTTTTGATGTGCTTTTATAACCTGTTTAGCCGATAGTTTTTCGCTTGCAACACCAGATGTTATAATACCTTTTGCCGATTTACAGTTAAAAGTTAATACAACTATAATTAGGCAAAGTGCAATTTTTAATTTTTTATAAATGTTGCGTAAACTCATATTAGTGCTCTGTTTTTAGTGCTTGTGCTTTTTTAGCAAACGTTTCAGATTTGCTAATATTATTAATGTGTTTATAGGCACTACTTAATTCTGAATAAAAATCTGTTTTCATTTTTGGGTTTTCAACTAAAACATCTAAACCCATTTCTAAATTTTCTATTGCCTTTTTATAATTCCCTAAATTATTATAGGCAACCCCATTTGCTAAATATAAAATGGGTTGTGCAGGGTAAAGCTCTAACGCATTTTCCGCTGCTTTTATAACGGCTTTATAATCTTTTACCTCTAATTGTAACACTAACAGGTCTTTAATGAATTTAAAATCGTTAGGAGATTGTTTTAAAGCTTCTTTAAAATTATAAAGCGCTTTTACTTTATTGCCAGTTTTTAAATAATAATGCCCTAAATCGCTATACGATTTTGCATCTTTAGTCTCTATTGCCAAAGCTGTAATATCTATTAAGGCTGTTTCGTACTCTGGGTGTTTTGCTACAAAAGCTACAAAATCTTTTAAAACTTTAGTTTTTGCTTCGGCTTTAATTTCTGAACTTGTTAATACTGTTTTTATAGAATTTATAGCGTTTTCAATTTTTTCGTCTTCGAGATAAAATTTATATAATGCCAAGTGTACAAATTTAGAATTGGGCTTAATACTTAGTAACTGTTTTGCTGTTGTATAGGCTTTTACCTTAGCACCAGTTTGGCTGTATCTGTAAATGAGTTTTAGATAATTATCTTCGTTATTAGGGGTGTTTGCAACACGTTGTTTTAAATTCTCTATACGATCTTCTGCATTGCCTGTAATGCTATAAATGCTGTTACGTAGTGCATCTCTAGATTGGCTAATGCCTAATTCTGCATCTAATTCATTTAACAACTCCAAAGCTAGTTTGTATTTTTTTTCTCTAACGTAGAGCGTTGCTAAATCTTCTTTATAACTTGGGTGGTATTTAACTAATTGCTTTATCGTTTTTATAGCATTAGTGATATCATTTTGCTGAAAATAAACACTGTAAAGCTCATCTAAAAACCACACATTATCGGGTTGCAAAGCAATAGCTTTTTTTAGATTAGCTTCTGCAGCGCCAAAGTTTTTGAGTTGGTTATAATTTTTGCCAAGTTCAAAATAAACGACAGGACGTTTGCTATTGAGAGTTAAACATTTTTGAAGCTCCTCTACTGCACGATCGTAATTTTCTATGCCTTTTTGTTTTAAGGCTTCAAAAAAGTGCACTTTAAACGCGTCTTCAATTTTAGCTAAATCATTTGGTGTTTTGTTGAAATTAACTTGGGCATAATAATTTTGAGGAATAAGAAGTATTCCTATTAAAATTAATACTATGTAAAATTGTTTTTTCATCTATAAGACCTTTCAACTGTGCTCAAGGTGACAACTAATATCTAAATTTTATTTCAAACTAAAAATTATGAGATTTCTGCCTCACTGAAATAAATTCAGCAAAAGTCACATTAGTTTGTTACTCTAAAACAGAATAATCTCCTATACTAATTTTAGTAAACTCGCCATTATACTTTACGTTGTTACCAATCATAGCGTGGTCTAAATTAGCGTTTTTTATAATGGTTGTATTCTGAATTAAGCTATTTTTAACGGTTGAATTTTCTAAAACACAATTTTTACCTATTGAAACATAAGGGCCAACAGTTGTGTTTTTTAGCACCGTACCTTTTCCTATAAAACAAGGTTCAACAATTTTTGAATTTTCTAACACAACAGAATCATCTATTAATTGCTCTTGGTGGTCTGCGTTTAAAAACCCAAGCATTTTGGCATTGGTTTCTAAAGTAACCGATTTATTACCACAATCCATCCACTCATCAACAGTACCAGTTTTAAAAATTCGCCCATCTGCCATCATACGTTTTATACCATCGTTAATTTGGTATTCGCCTCCATTCATTACGTTTTCGTCTAAAACCTCTTGAAGTTTTTCTTTTAAAACAGCAACGTCTTTAAAGTAATAGATGCCGATTACGGCTTGGTCGCTTACAAAAGTTTCTGGTTTTTCAACTAACTCAACAATGGTATTAGCGTCGTTTAATTTTACAACTCCGTAAGCTTCTGGGTTTGCGACACGCTTTGTCCAAATAACACTATCTGCGGTTGCGTCTAAATTGAACTCCGCTCTAATTAATGTATCTGCGTAAGCAATTACGGCTGGCCCAGAGAGTGATGGTTCTGCACTCATTATGGCATGCCCAGTTCCTAAAGGTTGATCTTGCCTGTATATAGACGCTTTTGCGCCTAGGCTTTCTGCTAATTCCGTTAAGCTTTCTACCACCTCGTTTCCAAAAAAAGCTGGATCGCCTAAAACAAATGCAATTTCGTCAATGGGTTGTTGTAAAACTTTAGCAATATCTTTTACCAAACGGTGTACAATTGGTTGCCCAGCAACTGGGATTAATGGTTTTGGTACGGTTAAACTGTGTGGCCTAAGGCGAGATCCTCTGCCTGCCATTGGTACTATTATTTTCATGTTTTAAAGATGTTTAGTTGTTTAGTCGTTTTGATAGTTAATCTAAAATCATCAATCGTAATTCTTAAATTAAGAAGTTCCAGTACTACCAAAACCTCCTTCACCACGATCTGTGTTAGATAATACTTCAACTTGCTCCCATTCAGCACGCTCGTGTTTTGCTATGACTAATTGTGCGATGCGTTCACCATTTTCTATTACAAAATCTTCATTAGAAAGATTTACTAAAATTACACCTATTTCGCCTCTATAATCTGCATCTATTGTGCCTGGAGCATTGAGTACTGTAACTCCATTTTTGGCAGCTAATCCGCTTCTTGGTCTTACTTGCGCTTCTGTGCCTATTGGTAATTCAATATGCAAACCAGTGCCTACAATGGTGCGTTCTAATGGTTTTAGAACTCGTGCTGCTGTTAAGTGGGCACGCAAATCCATTCCGGCAGATGCGATGGTTTCGTAATGAGGTAAGTTGTGTTTTGATTTATTTATAATTTTAATCTTCATAAGTGTCCATCTTCCGTCTTCCCAAAGGGAAGAAACTCATTAATTTTTAGTTTATTATCGCTTTAGTTATGTTCCTTTATTTTTATCCATTACTCATGTCATCTTTTTTAAACAAACTTAATTTAGCTTTTTATTGTACACTTATTTTTTCAATAGTTGTTTTAATGCGTTCTTTTCAAGCAAAATAACTAAGCCCAAAAATACAATTAACATTGTAATTCCTATAACATAATTGCCCCGATATTGATAAAATGACACGAATGAAAACACCACGGACACCAATAAATATAAACCAATTTTTTTTAAATTATATGGAATAGGGTAGTGCGTTCTGCCAAAATAATACGATAATAACATCATTAGTGCATACGCTACAAGAGTTGCAATAGCCGAACCTTTAAAACCAATAATAGGAATTAATACATAATTTATAACCAATGTTAGTATAGCACCAAACACCGATATATAAGCTCCGTATTTTGTACGATCTGTAATTTTGTACCAAACCGAAAGGTTGTGATATATACCTAAGCAGAAATTTGCCAAAAGGATGATTGGGACAATCCACATGGCTTCATAATAGGCTTCACTTCTAATAATATAGGGTTTTAAAACATCTGCAAAAACCACAATGGTTATAAAAATTACAGATCCAAAAGCCACAAAAAATTCTAAAATTTTCGCGTAATTTTTTTGAGGATTCTCTGCTTTAGAATGGCTAAAAAAGTAAGGTTCAATACCCAAACGAAACGCAGTTGCAAACAAGGTCATAAACAAGGCGAGTTTGTAACAGGCGGAGTACATGCCAATTTTTTCATCGGCAATATTTGGTGGTAATAGCATTTCTAGCAAAATACGGTCAAAGGTTTCATTTATTGAAAAAGCGATACCTGCAATAAGCACTGGCATTGCGTAACGCATCATTTTTTTCCATAAATGAGCATCAAAACAAAGTTTAATTTTAGTGTAAAACGGAACTAGAAGTAATAGTGTTATGCCACTAGCTATTAAGTTTGAAATAAAAATGTAGTTGATTTCGAAATTTTGTTTATAAATGCTATTCAAAATAGAATTGCCTTCAAATAAATCTTTTAAATACAATAAGAGAAATACATTTAACCCTAAATTAATAGCAACATTTAAAATTTTAATTACAGCATATCTCATGGGTTGTGCAGTAGCTCTTAGCCAAGCAAAAGGTATAATAACCAAAGCATCTAGCACTAAAATAACGAATACCAAATTAAGGTACTGTAGTTCTATACCTATTAATGCTGAAATTTGATTCCGAAATAAAAACCCAATTCCCATCAACCCAAATGAGCTAATAATTAAAGAAATTGCAGATGTACTTGTTACAGTTTCTTGGTTTTCTTCGGAATTAAAAAACCTGAAAAATGCCGTTTCCATGCCATAAGCCAAAACCACATTGAATAACACAAAATAGGCAAAAATAAAAGAGACACGACCATATTCTGCTGTTGATAATACGGCAGGGTCTGTGTATAACGGTACTAAAATAAAACTCAACATTCTGGGTAGCACCGTGGCTAAACCATAAATAAATGTTTGTTTAAAAAGAGATTTAAATCCGCTCAATGCTGCTGGGTTTTATTGCTGCCATAAGTAAATTAGTGTCTATTAGGTCTGGCACTTGGGTAGTTTACTGTTTCTTGTGCTTTGATGTTAACAATTTTAAAGTACATTTTTTTGTTATTCAATTTATAGCTAACAACACACTCGTTGGCATTGAGTTTAAAAGGAATTTTAGGTGCTTCAATCTCTATTTCATTCTTAATTTCTTCATCAAGATTATGGCTTAGAACAATATCCTTTGGAGCATTACTAAATGTTTTAAACCTACCGATATATAAGTTTTTAGCGTTTGGTTTTGTTTCTAGTTGCGCTGCTTTTCCTCTAAAATACACACTATCTAAAACGACCGAATTGTCTTTAGTTTGAATAAAAATATTTAAGCCCGAGCCAGCTCCTTGCACACCGCCATTCCATTTTTGATAATAGACGTTTTTAAAAGTTGTTGGTGCTTCACTTTGAAGTTTAAGGTCGCTGCTACGACAGTTAAAGACACTTAGTGTTAGTGCTAAAACGGATATTTGCTTTAATAGTTTCATTGATTCATAATTGTAAAGACAAAGATAAGGTTTCAAAATTAATGCCATAAAAAAACCTAACTCGTAAAAGTTAGGTTTAATAAAAATCTTAAACTAAAGTAATTTATTTGTTTCGCTTAAAAGTGTACCTAGTTACAAATATACCTTTACCATCTCCTTTACCACCTTCGCTTTCTACACCAGTATTAATAAATACTAATTCCCATCCTTCTGCAACCATAGTATTTATTTTTGAAGTCATAACAGCATCGTTTGCTGCTACATTTTGAAAACGAATACCGCCAAGGTTATAAAAGTTGAGAAGTTTTGTTTCTTCGTAATCTTTAACTCTAATTTCACCTCTTTTAGATTTGTTTTTCTTGTCCTTACTTTTTTCACCAGACCTAGTGGTTGTATATGTTTTATAGTCTTTTGTTTCGTTTGCAGATATCATCCGAGATCGGCCTAATCCGTTTGGCACAATAGATTCTATAACAGTAACAATTTTGTATTCTAGTTCTGTAACTGGCTTTTCTTTGTTAATGAAAGAGAAAGAAATAAACCCAAAAATAATTAAGGCTGCAATTAATACATTTTTTTTCATAATAAGTAGTGTTTAAATTAATTTTTAATTATTTAAGGCCTCAGCTCCACCAACAATTTCTAAAATTTCGTTAGTAATTGCTGCTTGACGTGCTTTGTTGTATGTTAATTTTAGTTGGTCTCTTAACTCGGTTGCATTATCTGTTGCTTTGTGCATCGCTGTCATACGTGCGCCGTGTTCACTAGCAAAAGAATCTCTAATACCTTTGTATAATTGTGTTTTTAGTGACTTTGGTATTAAGGTTTCAATAATTTCTTCTTTAGAAGGTTCAAAAACATAATCTAAATTTGCGCTACTATCATCTCCTTTTACAGGTACAATTGGCAAAAACTGTTCAGTCATTACAATTTGAGTAGCTGCATTTTTAAAGTGATTGTAAACTAATTCAATCTTATCAAAATCTCCATCTGTAAAGGTCTTCATTAAATGCTCTGCAATATCTGAAACTTTACTAAACGTTAAATCATCAAAAATATCACTATTATTTGCCGTAACTCTGTTTTGCTTAGCAAAGGCATCATTTGCCTTTTTACCGATAGCCAATACAGAAACATTTTTACCTGAATAAACGGTATTAATTAAGGCATTAGTTTGCTTAATAATGTTAGAATTAAAAGCACCGCATAAGCCTCTATTAGAAGTTATTGAGACAATTAATACATTATTTACCTCTCTTTCTTCAGCATATTTACTACCAGTATCTGCATCTAAAGTTGCACTTAATGCTTGTAATAATTCTGTTAGTTTATTAGAGTAAGGACGCATTGCGGTAATAGCATCTTGTGCTTTCTTTAACTTGGCAGCAGATACCATTTTCATGGCACTAGTAATCTGCATGGTTGAAGATAC